>JAYNPV010000001.1:0-29668 GCA_038113925.1 Gammaproteobacteria bacterium
GAATACAGCCCTGGCCGCTGACCGCTGAAATATTTCACGCTGCCCGCGATAGCGGCTATCACTCCATCAGTCTTGATCTGATCTATGGCCTACCCCACCAGAGCCAAGACAGTTTTGCCACCACCCTGGATGAGGTGATTAAACTCGGCCCTGATCGTCTGTCGGTATTTAACTATGCCCATATGCCCCAGCTGTTTAAGGTGCAGAAACAGATCAAGGACGCTGACCTGCCCAGCGCAGCAGAAAAGCTGGCGATACTGAAAAACAGCACCGAACAGCTGTTGGACGCCGGGTACCGCTATATCGGCATGGATCATTTCGCCAAACCCGATGATGAGCTGGCGCTGGCTCAGGACAATGGCACCCTCTACCGCAATTTTCAGGGCTACAGCACCCATTCGGAGTGCGACCTGGTGGCCCTGGGCAATACCGGTATTGGCATGGTCGGACGTAGTTATAGCCAGAATGAAAAGGGACTGGAGGCCTATCACCAGCGTATTCAACGGGGTGAAATACCCCTGTTTCGGGGTATTGAGCTGAGCGATGATGACCTGCTGCGTCGGGAAGTAATCACTCAGTTGATTTGCAACTTCATGCTTGATTTTGCCGATATAGAATCGCGATATGCGATTAACTTCGGCGAATACTTCGCTAATGAGTTGGCAACGCTGAAAACGATGGAGCGCGACGGGCTGTTACTGCTCAAGGGTCGCGGGGTTCAGGTGAAGCCCGGTGGCCGTCTGCTGATTCGTAACATCTGCATGGTATTCGACCATTATCTGCCCAAAGCCAGCCAGCAGCGGTTCTCCCGGGTTATCTGACCCAGCCTGGTGGGCGGCATGCGTCATTTCGATGATATTCATACCGAGGTAATCACCCGCCTTGGCGATGCCGGACTCGCTGAGCAGTTGATTGTGCCCGCCAGCGATCGGCAGCTGGCCTCCCTGGGCGATGATCGTTACCTGTCATTGATGAGTCTGCGGATATTTCGTGCCGGACTAAAACACAGCATGGTCGACGCAAAATGGCCCGCTTTCGAGGAAGTTTTCTACCAGTTTGATCCTGTTAGCGTCATCAATATGCCTGATGAACACCTGGAGGAGCTTGCCAGTGACGCCCGACTGATTCGCCATTGGGGTAAATTGCAGGCTGTTCGCACGAATGCCGCCGAAATAGCGCGTATTAGTAGTGAAAATGATGGGTTTGGTAGTTATATTGCGAACTGGCCGGTGGATAATATCGTCGCGCTATGGGCGGAGCTACAGCAGCAGTTCAGCCAGCTTGGCGGCAGTTCGGCGGCTAATTTTCTGCGCATGGCCGGCAAAGACACTTTTCTGTTCACCCAGGACGTGGTCTCAGCGCTGATCCGCGAGGGGGTCTGCAGCGGCGATCCAAAAAGCAAAAAAGCCAAAGCGCAGGTGCAGGAGGCCTTCAACACCTGGGCGGACCAGAGCCAGCTGCCGCTCTGCCAGATCAGTAAAATACTGGCATTGTCGACGGGCTAAGCCGCTCCCAGACTTGTTTCGTGGCGATCCGGTTTGAAGGTGAACCCTGCTGGTTGGCGGAGTGGGTCAGCGCGAAACCTCTTCATTCGTTATTTTCGTTGATTCTGTCCAGAATCAGCAGATTCTCGGTAGTTGCTCGCCGGACAACAGATCTAATACCCGGCTGCCGCCAATGCGGTTTTCCAATACCACCGTGCCAGGGTGTTCGGCGTTAAATTCACCAATCACCGCCGCCTGGTCGCAGCCGCATTGTTTTAGCACCTCAACGGCCCGGGTGGCTCCTGTGCTGGGTAACACGGCTACGAACCTGCCCTCACAGGCGACATAAAGGGGGTCCAGCCCAAGCAGTTCACAAGCATCATGCACGGCGGGACGAACCGGAATGGTTGCTTCTGCTACCCGTACTCCGAGCCGGGCACCGCTTGCCAGCTCATTGAGCAGGGTCGCCAGGCCCCCCCGGGTGGGATCGCGCAGGCAGTGAACCGGAATGTCTGCGTCATAGAGTGCGCGGACCGCTGGAAACAGGGGTGCAGCATCACTCAGCAGCGGTTCTTCAAAGGCCAGGTTTTCCCGCAGGCTCATGATCGCGGTGCCGTGATCCCCCACCGGGCCGCTGACAATGATGCAATCACCCGCCTCTATCTGTTCAGGC
This sequence comes from Gammaproteobacteria bacterium, assembly GCA_038113925.1. Lineage (GTDB taxonomy): Bacteria > Pseudomonadota > Gammaproteobacteria > Immundisolibacterales > Immundisolibacteraceae > QNFC01. Next base: position 2,158 of record JAYNPV010000001.1, read on the forward strand.
CCGGGGGGCCGCGCCCGGGCCCCTGCAAGCAACTCACCGATGCCGGTGGTGGTGATATAGAGCCCGTCGCACTTGCCGCGCTCCACCACTTTGGTATCGCCGGTGACAATGGTGATCCCGGCGGTGCTGGCAGCAGCGGCCATTGAGTTGACCAGGGTCTGCAGATCGGCCATCGGCAACCCCTCTTCGAGAATGAAGGAGGCAGAAAAATAGCGTGGCCGCGCCCCACACATGGCCAGGTCGTTAGCGGTGCCGTGGATGGCGAGACTGCCGATGTCGCCGCCGGGGAAAAACAGCGGCGAGACGGTGAAGGCATCGCTGCTCATCGCCGTCGAGCCGTTCAACTCAAAACAAGCGCCATCGCCCTGCCGGTTGAGCAGCGGATTATCGAAGGCGCGTCGAAAACAGTCGTCGATCAGGCGCAGCATCAGTCGCCCGCCGCCGCCATGGGCCAGCACGACACGCGGGTATTGTTGACCCGGCAGCGGGCAGCTCAGGTCGATGTTATCGGTCATGTTGAGATACCCGCCGGGCCAGCAGTTTGACGGTATCGAAAATAGGCGGCGCAGGCTCCTTCAGTGGAGACCATAGGTGCCCCCAGTGGGTGTTCGGGCTGGCAGCGGTTACCGAATTGCGCACATTGACTGGGCCGGATCAGCCCCTGGAGGACGCTGGCCGCCGGGCAGTCGGTGGGTTCTCTGACCGAGCCGATATCCCAGTGAAAGCGCGCTGTCGCGTCGTATTCAGCAAAGGTTTCACGAATGGTGAGCCCCCCCTGGGCAATTACGCCCAGCCCGCGCCAGGCCCGGTCGGTGACAGCAAAGATCTCATCAACCATGCTCCGGGCGATGGGGTTGCCCTCTGCCTGCACGGCGCGGGCGTAGCGATTATCCACTTCGGCACGGCCCTGTTCGAGCTGGGTTACGGCGGCATCAATGCCGAGCAAAATGTCGAGGGGCTCAAAACCGGTGATCACAATAGGCACCGCGTAGCGAGCGGCGATGGGGGGGTATTCACCGGTGCCGGTTACTGTACAGACATGGCCGGCGGCCAGAAAGGCATCCACCCGGCAATCGGGAGAGTCCAAAATAAGCTCCATCGCCGGCGGCACTCGCACATGGGCCGCCAGCACCGAAAAGTTACCCAGTGCTAACTGCTTCGACTGTTTGATGGCAATAGAGGTTGTCGGTGCGGTGGTTTCAAAGCCCAACGCAAACAGAATGACATCGTGCTCGGGATTTTCCTGGGCAACGGTTAATGCATCCAGCGTGCTGGTGATAATGCGCACGTCAGCGCTGCGGGAGCGGGCATCGAACAGGTCGCCCGTTAATCCCGGCACCCGCATCATGTCACCGAAGGTACAGAGAATGGTGTCGGGCTGCAGAGCCAGGTGAATGGCCGCTTCGATCTGTTCCAGGGGGGTGACACAGACCGGGCAGCCGGGGCCATGGATCAGGTCGATCTGCTCGGGCAGTAACTCTTCAAGGGCATAGCGGGCGATGGTATGGGTTTGGCCGCCACAGACTTCCATGATGGTCCAGGGCCGGCTGACCCGGTCTGCAATACGCTTTAATAGCGGCTGGATCGGGTCGGCATCGCGGAATTCGGACTGATATTTCACTGCATCGGGCTCCCCTGGTCAGACTGGGCACCGGGCAGTTCATTGAGCAGCGCCAGGGTCGCCTCCGCCGCAGCCTGGTCGAGTATCTGCAGGGCGAATCCGGTATGGGCGATGATGTAATCGCCAGGCAGCGCCTCCGGGGTATAGGCCAGGCATATTTTCTTGATGACACTGCCAAATTTCACCCTGGCGAATTTCATGGTTCCGTTGGCCAGATCAATCGCAGGCTCATTATCCCGGTCATCGGTAGCGCCAATCAGTTCAATGATCTCTCCCGGCACAGCTAGGCACACGAGCGATGCTCCCCATTTTGAAGTTGTTTAGCGTAACCAGCATTGGCCACCCAGGCCTGACCCAGCGCAAGGCCGCCGTCCCCCGGGGGCAATTGTTGCGCAAAAATCACTCGGTAACCACGATCTACCAGAGTATCGAAACAACTCTCGACCAGTAATTTATTTTGAAAACAGCCGCCGCAGAGGGCAACTGTTTCGGGCTGCTGCGCTTCAACGACAGTGATTACCATCGCCACCAGGGTTGCGTGAAAGCGGGATGTCAGGCGGCCGGGCGCTCCCCGGTCTGCAAACATCTCTGCCAACATTGGCTGCCAGTCGAGCTCGTTATCGGTAAAGCTGAAGGGGTAGGGTGGGGCATCCGCATTAGCGGCATGCTCAACGGCCATCGCCGCCTGACCTTCGAAGGTGGGTGCCGGGCACAACCCGGAAACTGCTGCCACGGCATCGAACAGTCGCCCGACGCTGCTGCTCTGCGGGCAGTTGCCATTGCCTGCCAGCGTCAGATAGGGCTCGATATTGGCGTTGATATCATCCGGCACCTGTTCACTCTGTGCAGATAACCCCGCCACCACCCGCCAGCCATTACGAGCCGCCGCCTCACCGCCCGGCAGGGGAAACGGGCGCAGGCTCGCCACCCGCCGATAGCCGGCCCGATTCAGCTGTAAAAATTCGCCCCCCCAGCTGTTGCCGTCGTCACCGTATCCGGCCCCGTCCCAGGTGACGCAGAGTGCTTGATCTAAACCATGTTCCGCCAGGCAGGCAGCGCCGTGGGCGTGATGGTGCTGCACGGTAATGGCGGTGCGGGGGTGCTGTTCGGCCCAGAGGCGGGTGGCGTAATCGGGATGGCGGTCGGTGGCCACTCTATTGACGTGCTGGTTGAGGAATTTCGGTAGTGCCTCCAGGCTGTCAGCCATCGCCTGGCGCGCGGGCCAGGAGTCAAGATCGCCTACCTGCGGCCAGCAAATGGCCTGCCCATTGCAGAGCAATAGTGGCGTCTGTTTTAAATGCCCGCCGGTGGCAAGTATGGACGCTGAACCGCCGGGCATGGGAAAAGCGCGCGGTGCAAACCCCCGGGCAAACCGCAGCATCTGCACCTTGTCTCTAACAATCTGTACCACCGAGTCGTCTACCGCGTGGACAATGGCCCGGTTGTGGCTGAGAAATCCATCGGCAATTTTGCCCAGTTTTTGCCGCGCCTCGGCATCGTCGGTGATGATCGGCTCGCCGTGCAGGTTGCCACTGGTGACCACCAGTGGCCTCTCCATCCGCCGGGCAAGCAGGGCATGCAGGGAGGATGCCGGCAGCATGATTCCCAGCATGGGGTTGCCTGGTGACACTGACGCTGGCAGTGATCGCCCTGCGGCTGGCAACAACAGGATAGGTGCGGCGGGACTCCTTAGCGTCTGCGCATCGAGGTCGTTAATCGTCGCATAGTCAGCGGCTGACTCCAGATCCCTGACCATCACCGCAAAGGGTTTAGCCGGCCGCCGCTTTCTCTGACGCAGGGTGGCAATCGCCTGCTCATTGTCTGCCGCCACCAGTAACTGGTAGCCCCCCACCCCTTTCAGCGCGAGGATTTTTCCAGCTTGTAACAAATCGATAGCCGCCTGTAAGGGGTCTATTTCAGCCGGATCGAAAGGGTGGGCGGGGCCGAAGAACTCCAATGTTGGCCCACAGCTCCCGCAGCAGATCCCCTGGGCATGAAAGCGCCGGTTCTCTGCATCGTGATATTCATCCGCACAGTGAGCACAGGGCTCAAACTCGGCCATGGTGGTATTGGCGCGATCAAAAGGAGTGGCGCGAATCATGGAAAAGCGCGGTCCGCAGTCCACACAACTGATAAACGGGTAGCGATAACGGCGGTTGGCGGGGTCGTCCAGCTCCTGTAGACAGGCGGGGCAAGGTGCCAGATCAACCGGTGTGGACAGTTCTGTGTTGCCCCCTGGTTGGCTGTCGACAATGGCGAATGTTCTGCTGCCCTGGGGCGAACAGTGCGTCCAGTGGGTTTTGCTGATCTTGCTATTTGGTGGCGCTGAGGGGATCAACTGCTCGACAAACTGTTTGATGGCGTCGGCGGGGCCTTCAACCTCCACCGTCACCGACCCCGCACAGTTTTGAACGAATCCGGTCAGGGCAAATTGCCTCGCCAGACGCACCATAAAGGGTCGAAAGCCGACCCCCTGTACGATGCCACTGATCACCCCACGCTGGCGTTGAATCAAGAGGTTTCTTCGGTTAACTCGATTGACTCAATCTCAATACCCCCGAGAAATTCCCCATCTTCAACGATTTCCAGGGCTATCGTGCCCAGATTCCGCTGGCTGATTTCCTGTTCGAAGTGTTCTCGAAGGTGATCGGCAGAGCCGCCGGCGAGTACGCCCAGGCGAATGTGGATGCCGCGCAATTCGCCCCCCTGCTCGGTGGCACCATTGAGCGCGGTTTGCAATAGTTGGCGGATCAGTCCGGATTCATGCATGTCGGTATCCTCCTATAGCGGTTAGTCTGGTTGGCTGCCCTTGAGCCCAGGTCGGGGTGAATGCCTCAACGCCTGCATAAACGGCCGGGCAGCAGCGAGATCGGTTAACCGCCGTGAGCGAACTTCATGGAACAGGGGAACCCTATCGGTTAGTGGTTCCGCTCACGGCGCAAAGCCAGACGAATCTGCTTCTCGGTTTCAATGATGGTAAATAGTGCCACGCCGATGGCAATGATCAGTACTCCATCCGTAAACGGGATCGATTCAGTTGCAAATATCGCCTGTAGCGGTGGCAGATAGGTGATTGCAAGCTGCGCCACGGTAACGGCAATCACTACCATCCAGACCACTTTTGTGCCTCGCACGGCTTTCCAGGTCAATGAAGTCCCGTAGATATTGCGAATGAAGAACAGTTGAAAAATCTCCATTACCACCAGGGTGTTCACTGCCAGGGTTCGTGCCAGCTCCAGAGAATAGCCACTATCGATAGCGTAGTAATAAATACCGTAAACACCACTCAGGAAAAGCAGGGAAACCAAAACGATATGCCATACCAGCTCACCACTGAGTAAAGGCTCATCTCGCGAACGGGGCGGGCGGCGCATGGTGTTCTCTTCAGTCGGTTCGAAGGCGAGGGCGATGCCCAGCGTAACTGCGGTAACCAGGTTGATCCATAGAATCTGAACCGGGGTGATCGGCAGGGTCATTCCGAAAAACAGCGCTACAATAATAGTCATGGCCTCACCGGCGTTGGTGGGCAGCGTCCAGCTGATCACTTTCTTCAGGTTGTCATACACGGTACGGCCTTCACGCACAGCGGCTACGATGGAGGCGAAATTGTCATCCGCAAGTACCAGCTCCGCCGCCTCCTTGGCAGCCTCGGAACCTTTAAGCCCCATGGCGATGCCGGCGTCGGCCCGTTTCAGTGCGGGGGCGTCATTAACCCCGTCGCCCGTCATTGCAACGGTCATGTCGTGTGCCTGCAAAGCGGTGACAAGGCGCAGCTTATGTTCCGGACTGGTGCGAGCGAAGATGTCGCAGTCGACAACGGTCTCTTTTAACTGTTGATCATCCATGCGATCCAGGTCGATGCCGGACAGCACTTTGTCCGGGTTTTGTAAGCCGATCTGCCTGCCAATCGCGGCGGCAGTCGTCCCATGATCGCCGGTAATCATCTTCACCCGGATACCTGCGTTATGGCATTCCGTGACTGCGGTAATCGCTTCCGCTCGCGGCGGGTCGATCATCCCGACCATGCCAAGCAGGGTGAGGGTGCCTGGTAGATCCGGATGTTCCAGTACCGTGTGTTCAGGCTGCACCGGCTTCACGGCAAAGGCCAGCACACGCTGCCCCTGTGCGGCTATGACTTCTGCTTTGTGCTCCCAGTAGCGGGTATCCAGCGGTTCCTGCTCTCCGTCTGCTCCACGCTGGTCGTGGCACATGGCGAGCAGGCTTTCCGGCGCACCTTTGACAAATATAAATGCATGTCGCGCGTGATCATGGTGCAGGGTAGCCATAAATCGGTGACGGGCATCGAAGGGAATGGCATCGGTACGGGTCCAGGCCGCCTGTTCTTTGCGCACATCCACGTCCATTTTCCCGGCAAAGGTCAGCAGGGCTCCCTCCATGGGGTCGCCCTCGGCATGCCACACTCCGTTTTTCTCATGTAATGCCGCGTCGTTGCAGAGCGCTGCGGTCCGGGCAAGTTCCTCGACCACGCTATGCTCGGCGGGAGAGATATGGGCATCCTCCAGCTTCAACGCCCCCTGGGGGGCGTAACCTTCGCCTTCAAGGGTAAAGAGCTGTTGCTGTGTCAGTACCGAGGCGACCATCATCTCATTGCGTGTCAGCGTACCGGTTTTATCGGAACAGATAACAGAAACCGAACCCAGCGTTTCGATGGCGGGCAGTCGTCGCACAATCGCCTGCCGTCTTGCCATCCCCTGTACTCCCACAGCCAGGGTAATGGTGAGTACGGCGGGTAAGCCTTCGGGGATGGCGGCAACAGACAAACCCACCACCGACAGGAACAATTCCGCTAAATCGTGACGACCGACAAAATAACCATAAATCAGCAATAGCGCCGCAATCAGTAAAATAACCACCGTCAACCACCTGGCGAAGATACCCATCTGTTTGACCAGGGGGGTGGTGAGCGTTTCTACTTCAGCAAGCAGGCTGCTGATTCGTCCGATCTCGGTATTACTACCGGTAGCCACGACCATGCCCTTGCCCTGACCGGACGCCACCAGCGTGCCGGAATAGGCCATGCAGGAACGATCCCCCAGCGCTGAATTCCCGGCGACCGGATTAATCTGTTTTTCGGCGGGCACGGACTCGCCGGTCAGAATCGCTTCCTGCATCAGCAGGCCGTGGGCGGTCAGCAGGCGCAGATCGGCGGGTACCTTGTCGCCCGCTTCCAGCAGCACGATATCGCCAGGTACCAGGTGGTCGCCATCGACGCTGACACGCTCACCGCCCCGAATGACATGGGCGCGAGGCGCAAGCATCTGGCGTATCGCATCCATGGCCTTCTCTGCCTTGCCTTCCTGAATGAAGCCGATAATAGCGTTGGCAACCACCACTGCCAGGATGACACCCGTATCGATCCAATGCCCCAGCGCCGCGGTAATCAGTGCAGAGCCGAGCAGCACATAGATGAGAATGTTATGGAAATGGAGCAGGAAACGTACTACCGCGCTGCGTTTTGCCGCTTCCGGTAAACGATTGGCACCATATTGTGCGAAACGTGCCTCGGCCTGGTGTTGGTTCAGGCCATCGCTGGAGGTTGTCAGCGCCTTAAGCGACTCTTCTACAGAGAGGTTATGCCATCCAGCCTGTCCCTTATCCGGTTTTGGGGTCTGCACGCTTGCTTCACGTCCTTATCTGTTACCGACTTGATCTGACCCTCTTGTAGTCGCGAACCTTCTTGGGCCTGGCTCAATTATCCTGATCAAGGTGTTGTCGACTAACAGCTTATGAATATTTCATCATAATTTAAAATTGTAACTATTTATTAATACAGTATTGTTAAGCTCTGCAGACAGCTCTAAACGGGTAAATAATGTCTAATTCAGCCATTAGAATTGACCCCGGCCTGACCAGGGAGATGGAGTTATTCAGGGAGCTTGGCGAGGAGGATGCCGCTTCGCTTGCCGCCATAGCGTCCCTGCGCGAGGTTGCCGGGAAAACCGATCTTTTCTCCCAGGGTGATGCGGCCGATAGCCTCTATATTCTGGTTGAAGGCCGGATATCCCTCGCTATTCAGGTGCCGGGCCGCGCCCATGCCGAGTCGGTGGTTTCGACGGTTTCTACCGGTGAACTGCTGGGGTGGTCAGCACTGTTGCCTGACAGGGTTTGGCAGGTATCGGCACACGTTATCAAGCCCAGTCGGCTTATCGACATTCCCGGCGCAGAGCTGCGGCAACTGTGCGAGCGCAATTGTGGTCTGGGTTACAAGATAGCAACGCGAATGCTCGCCGTGGTGGGCCAGCGGCTCACCGAAAGTCGCGTGCAGTTTCTCGATATTTTCGGCCAGACCAGTGAGTGATACAGCAGTTAACCCTATCAATGCCATGCCTACCGAGGGGCTGGCTGTCCTGCTGTCGCTGCTGAGCCAACAGGGTTTTCGGCTGGTGGGGCCGCGCATCGGTAACGGGGCCATTCTTTATGACCAGATAGAAACGGTCGATGACCTGCCCGTCGGCTGGACCGATAAACAGGCCCCCGGTAGTTATCGTCTTGAAAAACGGGCTGACAATCGCGCGTTCGGCTATGTGGTGGGCCCACAATCGTGGAAAAAAGAGCTGTTTCTCCCCAGAGAGGTGATCCAGCAGAGCTCGCTCGAAACCGGCGCCTATCAGTGGCAGCCCGTTACCGCGCCGGTATCGCCCACGGCGTTTATCGGGGTTCGCGCCTGTGATCTGGCCGCTATCGGTATTCAGGATCGGGTTTTCGTTAGCGCAGAGCAGGCGGACCCAGCCTACGACGCCCGGCGTCAGTCGGCCTTTATCGTTGCCATTAACTGCACCGAGGCTGGCGAACTCTGCTTTTGTGACTCCATGGGCAGCGGACCGCGGGCTGAGAGTGATTTCGACCTCTGTCTCACCGAATTTGACGACTATTTCCTGGTGGAAACCGGTAGTGAAAAAGGGGCAGCCATCGCCCGGCAGTTGCCGCTAAAGGCCGCTAGCGATGCCGAAAAAAGCGACCTGAGCGCAGGTATTGAACAGTGTCGGCAACAGATGGGCCGTTCCCTTAATACGGAGGGCTTACCAGAGCTGCTGTTCGGTAATCTCAATCACCCGCAATGGGATAAAGTGGCTGACAGCTGCCTGGCCTGTGGCAACTGCACTTCGGTCTGCCCGACCTGCTTCTGTTATTCGGTCGAAGAGGTTGCCGACCTGGGGGTCGGCGCGGCGGAGCGCGAGCGCAGCTGGGATTCCTGTTTTTTGCAAAATCACTCAAAGATTCACGGTGCAACTTTTCAATCTGAAATTAAAGACCGTTACCGTCAGTGGCTGACCCATAAATTTGGCAGCTGGCATTCACAGTTTGGCACTAGCGGTTGTGTCGGCTGTGGCCGGTGCATCGCCTGGTGTCCCGTCGGCATTGACCCCACCGAACAGATCGAAGCCATTCAGCAGGATGCCGCCGAGCCGGTGGCGCTGCCGGTGTATCGCGCCGAGGCACCGATTACCGACAGGCGCAATCTGTTTGAATCCACGGTCGCCAAAATCACCGCCATCAAGGCTGAAACCGACGACGTGGTGACTCTGGCGCTGGATTTGCCCGGCAATTATCACTACCAACAAGGCCAGTTCAATATGCTCGCCCTGCCCGGGTTGGGCGAGGTGCCCATCTCGGTGTCGGGCGATAGCAACGGCCAGATCGAACACACGATTCGCGACGTCGGTGCCGTTACTGCCGCGCTTACTTCACTCAAGGCCAATGACACCCTGGGCCTGCGCGGACCCTATGGCACCGCCTGGCCGCTGGCTAAAACGACGGGGCGGCCGGTGACCATCATCACCGGCGGCATTGGCCTGGCACCGCTGCGGGGCGTGATGCGTAACCTCGCCAAACAAATTCGAAACCCGGACAGCGAATGGGTGAGCCTGGTCTACGGCGCGCGGGAAGAGAGCGGCCTGCTGTTCAGGGATGAACTGGAACAGTGGCAACGAAACCCGGCAATCAAGGTAGCGGTTACCCTTGATCGCGCCTCCCCCGGTTGGAGTGGCAACATTGGGACCGTCACCACGCTGCTGCAACGCAAACAGCTGCCGGTCGATGGGCTCTATCTGATCTGTGGTCCCGAGGTGATGATGGCGGCGGTGATTCGACAGTTAAACGAGGCTGAAATAGCGCCGGAAAATATCTACCTGTCGATGGAGCGCAATATGAAATGTGCCGCTGGTCACTGTGGCCGCTGCCAGTATGGCCCCTACTTCATCTGTAAAGACGGCCCGGTGTTCAACTATCCGCAGCTCGATTTTCTGTTTGGTCAGCAGGGGTTTTGAGGCAGTGACAGAGATAGCGACCGATAATCGACCCACGCTAGGGGTGTTTAAGCTGGCCTCCTGTGATGGTTGTCAGCTTACCCTGCTCGATTGCGAGGATGAGCTGCTGTTGCTGGCCGAGCAGATCAATATTGTCCACTTCCCCGAAGCCACCTCTCCCGGTCAACACCGGGGGCCTTTTGATCTGGCGATCATCGAAGGCTCGGTCTCCACTCCGGAGCAGCTGGAGGAGGTGCAGCAGATACGCGGCGATGCCCGGGTGCTGATCACCATTGGTGCCTGTGCCACCAGTGGCGGCATTCAGGCGCTGCGTAATTTTGGTGACCACGATGAGTACCAGCGGGTGGTCTATGCCCGGCCCGAGTACATCTCCAGCCTGGCCACTTCAACCCCGGTGGCGGACCACGTGGCGGTTGATTTTGAACTGCGCGGCTGCCCGGTATCCAAAATCCAGTTGCTGGAACTGATCACCGCCTGTTTGCAGGGCCGTACCCCGGCCATTAACAACGAAAGTGTCTGCGTCGAGTGCAAGCGTAACGGCACCGTCTGCGTGATGGTGTCGCAGCAGATGCCCTGTCTTGGGCCGGTTACCCATGCCGGCTGTGGTGCCATCTGCCCGGCGTTCAATCGCGGCTGCTTCGGCTGTTATGGCCCCAAAGAGTCGGCAGCCACTGAATCGCTGGCGGCGCAGATAAAGGCCCAGGGTCAGACCGATGCCGAGATTAAAAGGCTGTTTCGTCTGTTCACCGCCGGGTCAGAAGCCTTCAGCACAGAGAGCCAACGTCATGAGTGAGTCACCCGTTTCCGGCGAAAAAACCTACAAGGTCGATCTGCTCACCCGGGTGGAGGGTGAAGGTCGCTTTTACCTGAAGGTCAAAGACAGTCAGGTGGTCGAATCGAAACTGAATATTTTTGAGGCACCCCGTTATTTCGAAGCCCTGCTGCGGGGTCGCAGTATCGAAGAGGTCCCCGATATCGTCGCCCGCATTTGCGGAATCTGCCCCGTCGCCTATCAGATGAGCGCTGTCCGCGCCCTGGAAACCGGGCTGGGCATGGTGCCCTCACCCCAGATTCGCGCCCTGCGCCGCTTACTCTATTGTGGTGAGTGGATCGAAAGCCATGCGCTGCACGTCTTTTTGCTGCACGCCCCGGATTTCCTTGGTTACGACAGCGCCATGGCGATGGCGGCTGATCATAAAGATATTGTTGAGCGTGGCCTGAAGATGAAAAAGGCCGGCAACGCCCTTGTCGAAACCCTGGGCGGGCGGGCGATTCATCCCATCAGCATTCGCGTCGGTGGCTTCACCAGTACGCCGGACAAACGAGCCTTCAGGCAACTGCGGGTCGACCTGGAGAATGCCCTGGCCGACGCGGTCGATACCGTCGCCTGGACAGGCCAGCTGACCTTCCCCGATTTTAATCGCGACTACACCTTCGCCTGTCTCGATGGCGACCAGTATCCGCTGGAGTGGGGTGACTCCATCCATATCAGTGGTGTTGGCAGTTTTGCGGTAGAGGAGTTTCATCAGCAGACCCGTGAGACTCATGTCGAGCACTCCACGGCGCTGCAATCCCATACCAAAAAGGGACAAACCTATCTGTGCGGCCCCATGGCGCGGCTCAATCGCCACCATCAGCGCCTGCATCCCACCGCCCTCAGGGCGCTGGCGCAATCCGGCCTGACCCTGCCGGTCACCAATCCCTACCAGTCCATTGTGGTGCGGGCGGTGGAGCTGGTTCATGCCCTGGCCGAGGCCATCGATATTATTGATAGTTACCAGCAACCCGGCGCGCCCTTTGCCGATTATCAGCCCCGCGCCGCCACCGGCAGCGGCGCTACCGAAGCGCCCCGCGGCCTGCTGGTGCATCGTTACCAGTTCGGTGCCGATGGCCTGATTAAAGACGCAGAAATTATTCCCCCCACCTCGCAGAACCAGGCGCAGATTGAGGGCGATCTCTGCTCCATCGCGCCACGGCTGATGGAGCTCGATCACGCTGCGGCCACCCATCTATGCGAGCAGTTAATTCGCTCCTACGACCCCTGCATCTCCTGCGCCACCCATTTTCTCAAGCTCGAAATTGACCGCGGCAATGAACAGAGCGGAGATAGCAACCCATGAGCCTTAAAATTATCGTCCTCGGCAATGCCACTGCCGGGGATGACGGTGCCGCGATCCTCGCCGCAAAGGCGCTTCAACTGGAATCCGATAACCGGGTCGAGATTATCTTTGCCGGCCGCCCCGGCACCGGACTGCTGGATCTGCTGGAAGGGCCCGAGCCGGTGATACTGATGGATGTGGTCAGCGGCAGCGGTGAGCCGGGAGGAATCATTTCGATATCGCTGGATCAGCTCACCGAACAGCTGCAACCGGCTGCACAAACCTCCTCCCACGGTTTCGGCCCTACCGAGGTGCTGAGCCTGGGTAAGGTGCTGGGGCGGCAGCTGCCCAGCGGTTATCTGGTGGGCATCGAAGGGCAGCGGTTTGACCCGGGAGAGCAGCTCACTGCCGCGGTGCAACAGCAGCTACCTGAATATATAGCGAGGGTTCAGGCATTGATTTCCATGGGTGGGCAAGCCGCTCCCGGTCCATAGTTTTCGCTCATCCCCGGGGCCTGCTATCCGCACCGGCTGGGCCCGGAACATGGCCCAGGTCAATTACTCGAACGATTGTGAACAGTCGCTGGTGTTTCTGTGCGATTTTTATCTCCTTGGTTTGGCCGAACGGTTAGCCGCATTCCCACGGAGGAGAGGAGATGGATCAGCACTACGAACCCGAGTTATTAACCGCCGAAGACCTTGACGATATGTTGATCGATCAGCCCGAGGCGGGCCGCTTTGAGGTGGGCCGGCGGATGTTTGAAGACCCCGCTGTCTTCGAGCTGGAGATGCGCTACATCTTCGAATCGACCTGGATTTACGTCTGTCATGAGAGCCAGGTTCCTAACCCGCATGACTATTTTGCCGGCCGTATCGGGGTCAACAAGGTACTGATCACCCGTAACGGTGATCGTGAAATCAGGGGATTCTTAAATAGCTGTACCCATCGAGGTGCCCAGCTCACCACGCAGAAACGGGGTAATCAGAAACATTTTATGTGTCCCTTCCACGGCTGGGTGTTTAACAGTGATGGGGTCTGTTCGGTGGATAGTCATGATGATGGTGCCTACAGCGACTTGTTTGATGCCCAGGATCACAATCTGGTCGCGTTGTCGAAACTGGAGAGTTACCGGGGGTTCATCTTTGCCAGCCTGAGCGCTGATGTGCCCCCGCTAAAGGACTTTCTGGGCGGGGCGGCCATTGCCCTGGATATGTTCGCGGATCAGTCCGAAGATGGGCTGGAGGTGCTCAAAGGAGAGATTCGCTACTCATCGCGGGCAAACTGGAAAATCCAGCTGGAAAATATTGACGGATACCATTTCTTCCCGACCCACATGAGCTACATCGGTCTGATCCAGAAGCGCATGCAGGAGGATAATCCCACGGTGCAGACCATCGATGCTACTGAAATGGCGAACATGCCCGGTGGCGCCTATGAGTTTGAAAACGGCCACTGCATGAACTGGACCTTTATGCCCAATGGCGATGACCGGCCCCTGGGGTTCCAGCGCCAGCGTATTGAAAAGAAGTACGGCAGCGAACGCAGCCGCTGGATGATTGACCATGTGCGCAACGTAATTATTTATCCCAGCGTACTGTTTATGGACCAGTCCTCCACCACTATTCGCCTGGTCCACCCGGTCAGCGCCACCGAATCACTGGTGGAAATCTACTGCATTGCCCCCAAAGGCGAACCGGCGGAAGCTCGCGTGCGGCGCATTCGTCAATACGAAGATTTCCTTGGCCCTGCCGGGCTGGCAACCACCGATGATCAGAGTCTGTTCGAGGCCTGTCAGCGCTCGGTGATGAGCCAACAGATTCCGATGATGCACGGTTATGGCCGCGGTATCGAGCGGATGAAACCGGGCACTGACGAAGCCGGCAAGGCCGTGGGTATCGACGCCCTTAACCATGGCGACATCAACGATGAAACCATGATCTACGGCTCCTACCGCCTCTGGAAGGAGTTATTGGCCAAAGGAATGCGGGGTTAAAACCCCATCGGGAAGAAGTTACTTTGGCGCTTGCTGACCGGTGAAAGCCAGTACCTTTGCTTTGTTAGGGCGCGTGGTTCGGGGAGTGATCAGGCCCGGGTCAGTGGTGGTCAGGGCGGTGACCGATTCCCTGATCATTGGTGAGAATTTTCGGGGGACGGCATTCGGGTTGGGGCGTTTTGGCGCATCAGGTCGGCACGACACTGCAGGTTGCGCAGCGTCGGTCGGAAAGGCGGCGAACGTAGGTTACCCCGGTATCTCGAACGGCTGCCCTCTCCCTCGAAGGGGCAGAGGGCAGTGGCATCAAAGAATCAGGCGGCGTTCATAAAGTCGCGCAGGACATAATTGAGGATGCCGCCGTGGCGGTAGTAGTCCACCTCGATGGGGGTGTCGATACGCGCCAGGGCCTTGAATTCACGGCTTTCACCCTCGGCAATGACCCGCACGGTAATCTGATCACCGGGACGAATGTCATCACCCAGATCGGGGAATGCAAACTCTTCGTTGCCGGTAAGGCCGTGGGTCGCCGCACTTTCACCTTCAAGGTACTGCAGCGGTAACACGCCCATACCAATCAGATTGCTGCGGTGAATCCGTTCGTAGCTCTCGGCGAGCACCACTTTTACCCCCAACAGGAAAGTGCCTTTGGCGGCCCAGTCGCGGGACGAACCGGCGCCGTACATCTGCCCGGCAAGTACCACCAGGGGGGTGCCGTCGGCCCGGTATTTCGCGGCGGCGTCATAAACCGAAAGTTCTTCACCGCTGGGCAGGTAACGGGTCCAGCCGCCTTCGCGGGGGGCGACCAGGTCATTCTTGAGGCGAATATTGCCGAAAGTGCCCCGGGTCATCACCCGGTCGTTACCCCGCCGGGAGCCGAAGCTGTTCCAGTCGTCCTTGTCGACGCCATGTTCCAACAGGTAGGCGGCAGCCGGGCCGTCAGCGGGAATGACCCCCGCAGGACTGATGTGATCGGTGGTGACAAAGTCCCCCAGTTTGAGCAGGGCGCGGGCACCGCTGATCGGGGCGATGGGCTGCGCTGTTTCGGGAAAATCAACGAAGAAAGGCGGCTCCTGAATATAAGTGGAGGAGGCTTTCCAGTCGTAAACGGCGGCAGAGTCGTCTGCCTCGATGGCGTTCCAGTCTGCGTTGCTGCTGGCCACATCTTTATAGCCGGCGGCGTAAAGCGCCGGGTCGTTGGCCAGCTGCATCGCCTGGGCCACCTCTTCGGTGGAGGGCCAGATATCCTTGAAATAGACCGGCTCGCCACTGCTGCCGGTGCCGATGGGGTCGCTGTTGAAATCCACCTTGACATTGCCAGCCAGGGCATAGGCGACCACCAGCGGCGGTGAGGCCAGATAGTTGGCCTTGGTGTGGGGACTGACGCGACCTTCAAAGTTGCGGTTGCCGCTGAGCACGGCGCTGACCACCAGCTCTTTTTCATTGATGGCGTCAACGATGGCCGGGTCGAGGGGCCCGGAATTACCAATACAGGTGGTGCAGCCGTAACCGACGGTCTGAAAACCGATCTGGTCGAGGTAGTCCTGCAGGCCGGCTTTTTCGAGATAGCCGGTCACCACCCGCGAACCGGGGGCCAGGCTGGTTTTTACGGTGGGGGCCACGGTGAGTCCTTTTTCAACCGCCTTTTTGGCCACCAGGCCAGCGGCCACCATGACCCCCGGGTTGGAGGTGTTGGTGCAACTGGTGATGGCGGCAATCACCAGGGAGCCATGAGTTAATTCAGCACCGTCATAACCGGCGACCACTGCCGTGGCATCTTCCGCAGTCACGCCAAAACCCTCGTCAGCAACCGGTTGCGGCAGACTCTGTTTGAACTGACTGGCCATGTTGCTAAGGGCGATACGGTCGTGGGGGCGGCGCGGACCGGCCAGGCTCGGTTCAACGCCGCCGAGATCGAGTTCCAGGACATCGGTGAATTGCGGTTCCGGCATGTCGGCGGTGCGGAACATGCCCTGAGCGCGGTAGTAGTCTTCCACCAGCTGAATCTGCTCTTCACTGCGACCGGTGATGCGCAGGTAGTTCAGGGTTTCCTGATCGACCGGGAAAAAGCCCATGGTGGCGCCGTATTCAGGTCCCATGTTGGCGATGGTGCCGCGATCGGCGAGCGGCAGGTTATCCAGGCCGGCCCCAAAAAATTCGACGAACTTGCCGACCACGCCATACTTGCGCAGCTGCTGGACAATGGTCAGGGTCAGGTCGGTGGCGGTGACGCCCTCCTTCAGCTTGCCGGAGAGGCGGAAACCGATCACTTCCGGCATCGGGATATAGATCGGCTGGCCGAGCATGCAGGCTTCTGCCTCGATGCCGCCCACGCCCCAGCCGACCACGCCGAGGCCGTTGATCATGGTGGTGTGGGAATCGGTACCCACCAGTGAATCGGGGTAGGCAACAGTGCCGTTTTGCTGCTTGGACAGCACGCTTTTTGCCAGGTGTTCAAGATTCACCTGGTGGACAATTCCCACCGACGGCGGGGTGATGTTGAGGGTTTCATAGGCGCCCTGGCCCCAGCGTAAAAATTCGTAACGTTCCTGATTACGCTGAAATTCCAGGTCACTGTTTTGCTGCAGCGCCGAGGCACTACCGGCTTTATCAACCTGTACCGAGTGATCAATGACCAGATCAACCGGCACCAGTGGCTCAATTTGACTCGGGTCCTTGCCGGCCCGTTTCATCGCGCTGCGCAGGGCCGCCAGGTCAACCACGCAGGGCACGCCGGTGAAATCCTGCAGTACCACCCGGCCGGGGATGAAAGGCACCTCACCGTCACCGCCTGTCTGACCCCATTTCATCAGCGCTTCGATATGAGCATCCTCAACCGCGGCGTGATCCTGATTACGCAGCACGGATTCGAGCAGCACGCGGATTGACAGCGGCAGTCGGGAGGTTTCACACAACCCTTTTTCTGCCAGGCTGGGCAGGCTGTAGTAATCAACCTCGCCGCTGCCGGATTGCAGGGTTTTACGGGTGAAAGAAAAATTAGAACTCATAACCGATCTCTCCATCGAAAAGAGTGGCCTGTGCAATAGCTGCAAGTTTAGATACAGGCGAATGTCTGAACAGCCGCTACGCTGCGGCTCGTCCCCTGAGGGTAAGGTCAGCCCGGGGCTAAAGAAGGCGCTACAAAAAGGGTAGAATTATAACATCGCCGCCCGCTTAGTTTAGCCCCCTCAGCGGCGCACTATTGTTAACCGGACCTCATCACCTATGACCTTCAGCGCTCTTACCGCTCTTTCGCCACTGGATGGACGCTACCAGCGCCATACCCGTGAACTCGCCGCACTGTTTAGTGAATCGGGTCTGATTCATCATCGTCTGCGGGTTGAGATCGAGTGGCTCATATTTATGGCAGCGGAGCCAGCTATCGTCGAGCTGGCGCCGTTTTCGGATCGCGCCATCGAACGACTCCGTGGCCTCGACATAAATTTTGATGGTGCTGCCGCCGAGCGGGTGAAGGCGATCGAAAGCACCACCAATCATGACGTTAAAGCCATCGAGTATTACCTGCGTGAACAGCTGCTGAGTGATGAGGAGCTTGCCCCCGCCAGCGAATTTATTCATTTCGCCTGTACCTCGGAAGATATCAATAATCTGTCCCATGCCCTGATGCTACAAGCGGGTCGCGATCAATTGCTGCTGCCGCTGCTGGATCAGATCGACCAGGCCCTTGCCGGGCTGGCCGCCGCCCATGCCGATGTCTCCATGCTCGCCCGTACCCACGGCCAGCCCGCCTCGCCGACCACCATGGGCAAGGAGCTGGCCAATACGGTGGCGCGTCTGCGCCGTCAGCGCGACCGGCTGGCGGGGGTGGCGATTCTGGGTAAATTCAATGGTGCCGTGGGTAATTTCAATGCCCATCTCTGTGCCTATCCCGAAATCGACTGGCCGCAACTCTCGGCAAGCTTTATCAGCCACCTGGGGCTGACCATTAACCCCCACACTACCCAGATTGAACCGCACGACTACATGGCCGAGCTGTTCGACGCCCAAAGCCGGATCAACACCATTCTGATCGATCTCTGTCGCGATATCTGGTCCTACATATCGCTGGGCTATTTCCGTCAGAAAGTGGTCGCCGGCGAGGTGGGCTCATCGACCATGCCCCACAAGGTTAACCCCATCGATTTCGAAAATGCCGAGGGTAATCTGGGCATTGCCAATGCCCTGCTGGAACATCTGGCGCGCAAGTTACCGGTGTCGCGCATGCAGCGCGACCTGACCGACTCCACCGTGATCCGCAGTGTCGGCACCGCCCTTGGCTATGTGATGATCGCTGGTCCTGCGCTGCTGAAAGGGCTGGGCAAGCTGGAGATTAATGAGGAAGTGCTGGCCGCAGATCTGGCCGCTAACCTGGAGGTGCTCGCTGAAGCCGTGCAAACGGTAATGCGCCGCTACGGGGTGCCCGAACCCTACGAAAAGCTCAAGGCGCTCACCCGGGGTCAACGGATTAACCAGCAGCAGCTGGCCGAATTCATCGCCGATCTGGACATTCCAGATGATGCCAAAGCGCGCCTGCTGGCGCTGACCCCGGCCACCTATACAGGTCTGGCCGCCACCCTGACCGGCGAACTTTAGGCGGTCCGGCTAATCATGATCGCGGGTGGAGATCGTCCCGCTGACACCGATCAGGGCGACCGGCAACCCTGGGAAATACATCTAACCGTTGATGCGGCCGCGGATGCGGCCACTCTACTGGCAAGCGCGAGCGGGCTGACAAAAACACGGGTCAAGCAGGTGATGCAGCGGGGCGCGGTCTGGTGGCAGCAGGGTGACCAGGTGCGTCGGCTGAGGCGTGCCAAACGCCAGGTAGCCGCCGGTGAGCAGCTCCATCTTTATTACGATGCCCGGGTGCTGGCGATGGAGCCACAGGCAGCGATACTGATCGCCGATGAGGGCAGCTACAGCGTCTGGAACAAGCCAGCCGGGATGCTCTCGCAGGGCTCCAAATGGGGGGATTACGCTACCCTGACCCGCTACGCGGAGCAGCATTTGACCCCTGAGCGCAACGCCTTTCTGGTGCATCGGCTCGATCGCGACGCCCGCGGGTTAATGGTCGTCGCTCATACCAAAAGCAGTGCCCGTGAACTGAGCCGCCAGTTTCAACATCGAGAGGTGACCAAAATTTACCGCGCCCAGGTAAGCGGTCGAGTACCCGAAAATTCTCAATCGATCGAGCTGACCGAGCCGCTGGATGGCAAACCGGCCCAGAGTCAGGTCACCTTGCTTGGTTATGACCAAACCCTGGATTGTTCCTGGGTAAGCGTCAACATTCTTACCGGCAGAAAACACCAGGTGCGCCGCCACCTGGCAGGGGCCGGTTGGCCGATTATGGGGGACCGCCGTTACGGCGAGAGCCGGCCAGAACAAACGGCCGGGGTCGACAGCGAACCGCCGGGGTTGCAACTGGTGGCCGCCGAGCTAACCCTCACCGATCCGCAGAGCGCAGAACTGCGTCATTATCAATTACCTGCCGATCGGGTTTTTCACACTAAATGAAGCGGACAAAAAAAAGCGCTACTTTTGGTAGCGCTTTGGAGAAGAGCGTTGTGCTCTTAGGGGGGAGGATTTCGGGACCCATACAAACTCCGCTTTTGGCATCGGTTGTAGGGTTAACAAGCACTCATAAATTTGGTGATTGCTTAAAGTTGTTTAGATAAAAGCCAGTTTCGTGCCAACTTTTTAATCAAAGCCCAACTCGGTAGAGTTAGTTGCTTTAACGACCTTGTTTACAGGCTCTTTAGGGCTAAATTGAAAATAAATCGCCGGGAGCAGCCTGGGATATTCCGGGGGGTATCGGCAGGCCGTCGTCGTTTTTACGGCGCAGTGCCAAGCGCTCTGTCAACGTTTTGGCGTGGAGTCAGCTGAGCCGGTTGTTGGGAAACCGATTGATTATCCTTTGTTCGATGACACTTTCCCTTCGGCTCCGCTCCCTTCGGCTCCGCTCCCTTCGGCTCCGCTCCCTTCGGCTCCGCTCAGGGTGCGCCGAGGGTAGACACCGACCGTACTCGTTCCCTGAGCGGAGCCGAAGGGAGCGATTCGGGAAATTGAGACCCAATCAAATGCGTCGATATATTCGATGTTTTTCGACATATTGTGTTGATCTGTTGATCGCTTCGACATAACCTTGGGATATGACCAAAAAATAGCCAATAATCAACATATGTCTTTTCAACCGGAACAGCCCTTCAACGATCTGCCGGATCTGCCCCCCGCGGCAGAACTGGAAACCATGGCTGTTTTAAAGCGTTGTATTCGCGCACGAGCCGCCCTGGGCGAACTGAAACAGGCAGGCGCACTGATCCCCAATCCCTCGGTGCTGATCAATACCCTGCCACTGCTTGAGGCGCGCGACAGTACCGAAATCGAGAATATCGTCACCACCTCCGATCGCTTGTTCCGTTTTGCTGCCAGCGAACAGCGCGGTGATCCGGCCACCAGAGAGGCGCTGCGCTACCGCAAGGCACTGGTCGAGGGCTTTGCCAGCCTGGAAAGTCGTCCGCTTTGCACCGCAACGGCAGTGCGCATCTGCCAGATCATCAAGGATGCGCCGCTGGATGTGCGCAAAGTACCCGGTACCAGGTTGGCCAATGCCACCAGTGGCGAGGTGATCTATACCCCGCCGGAAGGGGAGGCTCTGTTGCGCGACAAGTTGGCCAACTGGGAACGGTTTATTCATCAACAGGATGCGCTGGATCCTCTGGTGCGTCTTGCGGTCGCGCACTACCAGTTTGAGGCGATTCACCCCTTTACCGATGGTAACGGCCGTACCGGACGGGTGCTGAACTCCTTGTTCCTGATTGACACCGGTCTGCTCACCTTGCCCATCCTCTACCTGAGCCGCTACATGCTGCGGCATCGCGCTGATTACTATCGGCTATTGCTTGGCGTTACCCGCGAACAGGCGTGGGAAGCCTGGCTGCTGTTCATGCTCGAAGGCATCGAAGAAACCGCCTTGTGGACCTTGAACAAGATCACGGCGGTACGTGAGCTGATGACGCACACCATTGAATATGTGCAAAGTGCACTACCGATGATCTACAGTCGCGAATTGCTGGATTTGATTTTTGAACAACCCTATTGCCGAATCGCCAACCTGGTGAGCGCAGGTATCGCCCAACGCCAGACGGCCTCCGAGTACCTGAAGAAACTGGAATCCATTGGGGTGTTGCGCCAGGAACAGGTGGGGCGGGAAAAGCTGTTTATCCATTCACACCTGATGCACCTACTCACTGAAGAGAGCAATACCTTTACGCCTTACCCGCGGACACGGGAGGAATCGTAAGCAATGTTGCTTTAATGCCAACTTCCTTCCCTTCGACTTCGCTCCCTTCGGCTCCGCTCAGGGTGCGCCGAGGGTAGGCACCGACCGTACTCGTTCCCTGAGCGAAGTCGAAGGGAACTAAAGCGAAAGGAGTTGATAATGCCGTTCATGTACATCCTAAAATGCTCTGATGGCAGCTATTACACCGGCAGCACCTGGAACCTGGAAAAACGCTTTGCCGAACATCAGGCGGGTCTTGGTGCCAACCACACCCGCAAACAGCTACCACTAGAGCTCGTATATTTTGAGGAATGCGAACGGGTAGAGGATGCCTATTTCCGTGAGAAGCAAATTCAGGGCTGGAGCAGAAAGAAAAAGGAAGCGCTGATGGCAGG
This sequence comes from Gammaproteobacteria bacterium, assembly GCA_038113925.1. Lineage (GTDB taxonomy): Bacteria > Pseudomonadota > Gammaproteobacteria > Immundisolibacterales > Immundisolibacteraceae > QNFC01. Next base: position 23,830 of record JAYNPV010000001.1, read on the forward strand.
GGAAACCAACGCCTTGCATCAATTGGCAGCATGTCGAAATGAGACCCATCATTCTGGCTTCGGCTCCGCTGGCTTCGGCTCCGCTCAGCCAACGTATTTCGACTCCGCTCCCTTCGACTCCGCTCAGGGTGCGCCAGCGGATAGCGAAAACCGTTCCCTGAGCGAAGCCGAAGGGAACGATCCGGCAGCAAAGAAATGAGCCATAGCCCATCGGCTGAGCATATCAGTACCCCGTAGGCTGAGCGGAGTCGAAGCCCGCCGGTTTGATCGCCCGGATATGACGCAGCTGCCAGGGTAGGTTGATGCCACCCTGGTCATCGGTCTCGATGCAAAGATAGGCAGCGAGCTGATCAAAAAACTCCCGCTGCGCCAGCGGTTGCAGGCCAAACTGGTCGCTGCAGAAGCTCACCAATGCCTGCTCGCTGGCAAAGTGCCACGGGTAGTGCCGCTCCTGAACGCTGTCGATGACAAAGCCTGCCTGTTGCAGCTGCTGCGTGGCGAGGTCGTCAAGATAATAGCCGTGGTGGCCCTGCGGGTTATGGGTGTCGACAAAGCCGTCCAGAAAAGCCGCTACCGGTGAGTTGGCGGCGACTTCAGCCAGTAGCAGGGTTCCGCCGGGTAGCAGGCAGCGCCAGGCTTCGCTAAAAAAATGGCGTTTATCTTCTACGTGATGAACGCCGGCGACCGAGATAATCTGGTGAGCACACTGGTCAATCACCGGCCAGTTATCGCCATCGGCACGGGCATGGGGGCATATTTTTTCCCCGCTGCTAAAGCCAGCGGCGCACTCCAGCCGGGCCACCCGGCAGTCTGGGGGTAAAAACCGGCTCAGCATGCCGCCGCCGGCGGGTACATCCAGAATCAGCTGGCCGGCCTCGGGCCGGGCCGATGCGACTGCGGCTGCAAACTCTTCTGCCCGGGCATCCGGATAATTGTTCAGTGCGCGCAGATAACGGGCACCCCGCTCAGCAAAAATATCCTGATAACGGCCGACAGAAGCCACGAGTTTATGAGCTGGGGGTTAAGGTTTGCCGATAGCGGGCCACGGCCTGGCGCACCTGCGCCGGTGCGGTGCCGCCGATATGGTCGCGCGCGCCCACCGAACCTTCGAGGGTTAGTACCTCGTAAACCGATTCGTCGATATCGGCGCTGATAGCCTGCAGGGCAGGGAGTTTCAACTCCGCCAGATCAACGCCCTCGTCGATGGCCAGGCGAACTGCCTTGCCGACCACTTCATGGGCATCTCGAAAGGGCACGCCCCGGCGTACCAGGTAATCGGCCAGGTCAGTGGCGGTGGTAAATCCGGCCCGGGTGGCGGCGAGCATCCGGTCGGCGTTAACGGTCATTTCACCGAGCATGCCGGTATAGACAAACAGGCAAGCGCGTACCGTATCGACACTATCGAAAAGCGGCTCTTTGTCTTCCTGATTGTCCTTGTTGTATGCCAGGGGCTGCGCTTTCATCAGCGTGATTAGATTAATCAGGTTACCGATCACCCTGCCGCTCTTGCCGCGCACTAGCTCGGGCACGTCCGGGTTTTTCTTCTGCGGCATGATCGATGAGCCGGTGCAGTAACTATCGCTCAGGTTGACGAAATCAAACTGCTGCGAAGACCAGAGCACCAGCTCTTCAGACATGCGCGACAGGTGCACCATCAGCAGCGCCGCAGCGGCGTTAAATTCGATGACAAAATCGCGATCGCTCACCGCATCCAGGGAGTTGGCGGCGACCCGGTCAAACCCCAGCTGCTCGGCGACGAATTCGCGGTCAATCGGGAAAGTGGTGCCCGCCAGCGCCGCCGCCCCCAGGGGTAATACGTTGACCCGCTTGCGACAATCACTAAACCGCTCCCGGTCCCGCAGCAGCATCTCCAGCCAGGCGAGCATATGGTGACCAAAGGTGATCGGCTGCGCGGCCTGCAAATGGGTAAACCCGGGCATGATGGTATCGGCCTCGCGTTCAGCAATGTCCAATAATACCTGCGCCAGTTTCTCCAGGTCGTGGTCGATACCGTCGAGCTGGTCGCGCAAAAACAGCCGCACATCGGTGGCCACCTGGTCATTGCGAGAGCGTCCGGTGTGGAGCTTCTTACCCACCAGGCCGATGCGGTCGGTGAGCCGCGCTTCGATGTTCATGTGCACGTCTTCAAGCTCTACCGACCAGCCGAAATCGTCGCGCTCAATATCGTCGCCAATGGCTTCCAGGCCGGCGACAATCTTGTTCATCTCCGCATCACTGAGCACGCCGACCCTGGCCAGCATCCGCGCATGGGCGATGGAGCCGGTAATGTCGTAGCGAGCCAGTCGCTTGTCGAACCGGATGGACGCGGTAAACTCCTCAACAAAGGCATCGGTGGCGGCCGTAAAACGGCCACCCCAGGGTTTTTGTATCTGCTCGTTCATAATCGCGATCCAACCGTAAACAGGGGCGCGAATTATACAGGACGCTCCCATTGGTCGATTCCGATAACTCCGCGGCACTTGATATCTTCGTTCCGGACTTTTGCCAGCCCCGGGCGGTGGCGGTGATGGTTATCGGCGCTGAGTTATTGGCGTTTACCCTGGTGCTGGCCAATGCCAGCAGCTGGGCGGAAGGCCTGGATCAGCTCGCGTCCACTTCGCTCTACGTGCAGTGGGCAGCGCTTCTCAGTGGTGGATTGCTCTGTTTGTCTCGCCGGGGACTGGTCCGCCTGACTAACCGTCAGGCCGCAGCAGCAGCGTTTGCGATTCCGTTACTGGCAAATTTGTTGGTGACGCTGGCCGCCGATCTACTTGCCCGTCAGGGGTTGATGTCGATTCTCGGCAGCGGCCAGCCGCCACTGGCGGCAGCTTTGCTGCGTAATCTTCTCATCACTGCCATGGTGGGCGGGGTGGTGCTGCGCTATCTCTACATCCGCCACGAGGCGGAAAAAAGCCTGGCCGCTCAGCATCAGGCCAACCTGGGGGCGCTGCAGGCGCGGATTCGCCCCCATTTTTTGTTTAATAGTTTGAACACCATTATCAGTCTGGTGCGTGAGCAGCCCGATGTAGCCGAAGAGGCGCTGCAGGATATGGCAGAGCTGTTTCGGCATAACCTGCGCCAGAGTGAACAACTGACCCGGTTGGGTGATGATATTTCGCTCTGCAGGCAGTATCTGGCGCTGGAAAAACTTCGCCTCGGCGAGCGCTTAAACATCCTCTGGCAACTCGATGACCTGGATCCGACCATCAATCTACCGCCCCTGGTGCTGCAGCCCCTGCTGGAGAATGCGGTGTATCACGGCATCGAGCCGCTCACCGGCAGCGGCACCATTACCATCGAGGGGCGAAGCGTGGAAGCGGGTTATCAGATACTGGTGAGTAATCCCCTGCCCCCGGCCGGCCGGGGAGGGCAGAGCGGCGGCCACCGCATTGCCGTGGATAATGTTCGCCAGCGGCTGGCGGCGCACTTTGGTGATCGCGCGGCGCTACAAATCGATGTTTCAACGGATCAGTACTGTGTCACCCTCACCCTCCCTGCCTGACCCGCTGAGGCTGCTGATTGTCGACGATGAGGCCCCGGCTCGACGCCGGCTTCGTCAGCTGTTGGCCGAGGATGATCGGTATCTGTGCGTGGGGGAGGCCGCCGATGGGGTTGAGGCCCTGGCCAGGGTAGATGAACTGCAGCCGGATGTGCTGCTGCTGGATATTCGTATGCCTGGTATGGATGGTCTGGAGGTCGCCCGTCACCTGCAACAGCTGGACCCGCCCCCGGCGGTGATTTTTACCACGGCCTATGATGAGTTCGCCCTGCAGGCATTCGATGCCAACGCTGTTCACTACCTGGTTAAACCTATCCGTCAACAGCGGCTATTGGAAGCGCTACAGCGGGTCGCGCTGGTCGATCATGACAGCGGGCTACCCGCCAATCTCATCGAGGAGCAGCCACGGACCCATTTTAGTATTGTTCAGCAGGATGACCGTTACCTGGTGGAGGTGGGCAGGGTGCTCTACATGCAGGCGGAGCAGAAGTACGTCACCCTTCACGGCGCGGATCAGGAGTGGCTGATTGACGAATCGCTGGTGAAACTGGAGCAGGAGTTTGCCGGGGAGTTGATCAGGGTGCATAGAAATGCCCTGGCCTGGCGGCGGGCGGTGTCGGGGGTGGGCAAGGAGGGAGAGGGATTCAGCCTGCTATTTCACCAGACCGATAAACGATTGCCGATCAGTCGACGCCGGGTTGCCCAGGTGCGCAAAGAGCTGGGGTTGAGGTAATTCTCAGGCCAGGACCGGTTAAGTCCTCTGCGGGGCTGACGTTAACACTACAATGCGGTTTTTATTTGCACGTTAAGCCATAAACTGTGACCTTTTTGCCCCGGTTTGGGTGAAAATATGGCCACGCAGTGTGGAAACCGCGACTTAGACTCCATGCTGGTCAACCTCGATAATCGCGGACCGTTAAAGTCGCGCAGCGTGGCGCTTCCGTCCAATTCCACTGGAAGATTCATGACCGACACAATATCCACTGGTAGCGCTGGCTATCTCGATATCCTCTACGAGGATTTTCTGAAAGACCCCAACTCAGTGCCCGAGGAGTGGCTCGATTATTTCCAGGAAATGGGGGCCAGCGCGGCCTCCGGGACCCAGCTTTACCACTCCAAGGTTCGGGCCGATTTTTTAAAGATTGGCCAGACCAAATACCGCGCCGGTGCCGCCATGGCAGCGCCGGCTGTCACCGGTGGTAGTCAGCATGCGGAGAAAATCTACGCGGTGCGGTCGTTAATCGGGGAGTATCGCAGCCGCGGTCACATGGCGGCCCAGATGGATCCGCTTTTTCTGCGCGACAAGGATCCGGTTGAAAGTCTCGAACTCGGCTACCACGGCTTGTCCGCCGCGGACCTGGAATCAACCTTTATCGCTAATTTTCCTGGTCAGCCGGCGGAGATGAAACTTCGCGAAATCATTGATTATCTGCAACAGACCTACTGTTCGAATTTTGGCTGGGAATACGCCTACATCAACGACCGAGAACAGGTTGAGTGGATGCGCGAGCGGATCGAATCCAACCGCGGGCGGCCCCGGTTTAATGCCGAGACCAAACGTGAAATTCTCGACGCTGTTGTAGGCGCGGAAGGGCTCGAGCGGTATTTGCATCGTCGCTATGTCGGCCAGAAACGCTTCTCCCTGGAAGGGGGCGACAGTCTGATTCCGCTGTTAGACCAGTTGGTTCAACACGCCGGTACGCTGGATGCGAAGGAGATTGTCATCGGCATGGCCCACCGGGGTCGACTCAATGTGCTGGTCAATATTCTCGGCAAAAAGCCGGGTGAACTGTTTGACGAGTTTGAGGGTAACGTCGAGCTGCCGGCGGATGGTTCCGGTGACGTCAAATATCACCAGGGGTTTTCTTCTGACCTGGTGACGCCGGGTGGCGGTGTGCATATCACCCTGGCGTTTAACCCGTCGCATCTGGAAATTATCAATCCGGTGGTGGAGGGATCGGTACGATCGCGTCAGGAACGCCGCGATGACATGGAGCGCAAGCAGGTATTGCCGGTTCTGGTGCATGGGGATGCGGCATTTTCCGGCCAGGGCGTGGTCATGGAAACCCTGAATCTGTGCAATGTGCGCGGTTACTCCACGGGTGGCACTATCCACGTGGTGGTGAATAATCAGATCGGTTTTACCACCAGTAATCCGGTGGATGCCCGCTCCACCCACTACTGTACCGATATTGCCAAATTGATCCAGGCGCCGATTATCCATGTCAATGGCAATGACCCGGAGGCGGTGGTGCACGCCGCCCATATCGCCATGGAATATCGCGCAAAATTTCATAATGACGTGGTCATCGACATGGTCTGTTTTCGTCGCCATGGCCA
>JAYNPV010000001.1:29678-34567 GCA_038113925.1 Gammaproteobacteria bacterium
GGCGGACGAACCGGCGCTGACTCAGCCAATTATGTACGCGAAGGTCGATAAGCAGAAAACCGTTCGCGAAATCTATGCCGAACAGTTGGCAGACGAAGGGGTGATCGATGCCAGCGCCGGTGACGAGCTGTTAAAGCAGTACCAGCAGATGCTTACCGGTGACGAACCGGTGGCACTGAGAAAACTGAGCCACCAGAAACCGGTGTTGCTGATTAACTGGGAGCCCTATTTTAATGTCGAGTGGACCCGCCCCAGTGATACGGCGGTACCAATTGAACGAATACGTAGCCTGGGCGAGAAGCTCACCGAACTGCCGGCCGAACTCAAACCCCATCCGCGGGTGGCCAAAATGCTGGCAGACCGGCGGGCAATGACGGCGGGGGAAAAACCGGTTGACTGGGGCTGTGCGGAAACCCTGGCCTACGCCACCCTGCTGGATGATGGCTACCGGGTGCGGTTATCCGGCCAGGATAGCGGCCGGGGCACTTTTTCTCATCGTCACTCGGTGATTCACCACCAGACCAGTAATCGCGCGGAGGCCCACCGTTATGTGCCGCTGCAGCACCTGGCACCGAATCAGCCGCGCTTTCTGGTCATCGACTCCCTGTTATCCGAGGAAGCGGTGCTCGGGTTTGAGTTTGGCTACAGCACCGCCGACCCGGAAACCCTGGTGATCTGGGAAGCCCAGTTTGGTGACTTTGCTAATGGTGCGCAGGTGGTTATCGATCAGTTCATCAGCTCCTCCTGGTCAAAATGGGAGCGCCTCTGCGGCATGGTGATGATGTTGCCCCATGGGTATGAAGGCCAGGGGCCGGAGCACTCCTCCGCTCGGCTGGAGCGCTACCTGCAACTCTGTGCCGAGAACAACATGCAGGTTTGCATTCCGACCACGCCGGCGCAGATGTTTCACCTGTTGCGTCGGCAGATGCTCAGGCCCTATCGCCGACCCCTGATCATCATGAGTCCCAAGAGCCTGTTGCGGCATAAGCAATCGGTTTCTACTCTCGACGAGCTGACCGACCAGCAATTTCAGCTGGTTATTGATGATCAGCAAGTCGATGCCGATAAGGTGACCCGCGTGGTGCTTTGCAGTGGCCGGGTCTATTACGACCTGTATGCGGCCCGCGAAGAAGCCGATCTCAGTGACCAGGTCGCCCTGGTACGTATCGAACAGCTCTACCCTTTTCCCCATGAGCAGGCCCGCGAAGCACTGGCCCGCTATGGCAATGCCAGTGAGGTGGTCTGGGCTCAGGAAGAACCGCAAAACCAGGGTGCCTGGTACAGCAGTCAACACCACATGAAACGCTGCCTCGCGGACCATCAGCAGATCGATTTTGCCGGTCGCGCCCATTCGGCTTCACCGGCGGTCGGTTACATGGCCAGGCATCAGGCGCAGCTCCATAAGCTGCTTGACCGAGCATTGCTGGGCGAGCGTTCCGCCATGGAGTCGCCCGGTGGATAACTTAACTATTTCCCGATTGATCATTACGCGACCCAAGAAGGAGTCGAACCATGCTGGTTGAAGTCAAGGTACCGCCGTTGCCCGAGTCGGTTTCTGAAGGGACGCTGATGACATGGCATAAAAAACCCGGCGACCAGGTAGCCGTGGATGATCCGTTAATCGACCTCGAAACCGACAAGATTGTGCTTGAAGTGGTCGCGGTAGATGCCGGTGTACTCAAAGAGATTCGTCAGCCGGACGGTGCCGTGGTCGGCGAAGGTGAGCTGCTGGCGATTATCGACACGGAAGCGGCGAGCGATCAGGCTGCGCCGGCGGCTGCCAGCGCCAGTACTGAAGCGCCCGAACCGTCAGCCACCCCCCCCGCCCTGAGCCCGGCGGTGCGCAAGTTGATTGCCGACAACCAGCTGGATCCGGCAAATATCAGCGGCACCGGCAAAGATGGCCGCATTATTAAAGAAGACGTGCTCAAGTATATGGAGCAGGGCGCTGACACGGCGACGGCTGAAAGCAAGCCCCCCGCGGCGGCCCCCGCCGAGACGCCAGTAAACAGTCAGGGCCGTCAGGAACAGCGCGTGCCCATGACCCGCATCCGCCAGCGTATTGCCGAAAGGCTGCTGCAGGCCCAGCAGCAGTCGGCCATTCTGACCACTTTTAATGAGGTGGACATGCAACCGGTGATGCAGATGCGGGAAAAATATAAATCCCTGTTTGAACAGCAGCACGATACTCGCCTCGGGTTTATGTCCTTTTTCGTGCGTGCCAGCATTGAGGCACTGAAAAAATTCCCACTGGTAAACGCTTCCATCGATGGTAACGACATCGTTTACCACGGTTATTACGATATAGGCGTGGCAGTGAGTTCGCCGCGTGGCCTGGTAGTGCCGATCATCCGCGACGCCGACCTGATGTCGTTTGCCGATATCGAAAGTAAAATCCGTACCCTGGGTAGCCAGGCGCAGGAGAATAAACTCAGCGTTGAAGCGCTTACCGGCGGTACCTTTACTATCACCAATGGCGGTATTTTCGGTTCCATGCTATCCACACCGATATTAAACCCGCCGCAGAGCGCGATTCTGGGGATGCACAATATCGTTGAACGCCCGGTGGTGGTGGACGGCGAGATTGTCGTTCGGCCGATCATGTATCTGGCGCTCTCCTATGATCACCGCATTGTTGACGGTCGCGAGGCTGTCTCTTTCCTGGTGGCCATTAAAGAAGCGCTGGAAGATCCCGCGCGTATGTTGCTGCAGCTCTAAGTGGCATGAGTAAGAACTCCCCGCGAGAAGGTTCGAACTATGGATAGTTATCAGTTAGTGGTGATTGGCGCCGGCCCCGGCGGCTATGTGGCGGCGATACGAGCTGCTCAACTCGGCCTCAAGGTTGCCTGCGTGGATCGCTGGATTGGCAAGGACGGTCAGCCCTCCCTCGGGGGCACCTGTCTGAATGTGGGGTGTATCCCATCCAAGGCGCTGCTCGATTCGTCGGAGCAGGTGCACCGGGCCGAGCATCAGTTCCAGGCGCATGGTATTACGGTAGGAGAGGTAAGAGTTGATCTGGCCACCATGATTGGCCGCAAGGATAAGATCGTCAAACAGCTCACGGGCGGTATCAGTGGCCTGTTCAAGAAAAATAAAGTGACCTTTCTGGCTGGGAGCGCAACACTGCAGGGAGAGGGCCGGATTACCGTCACCGATCACGACGGCAACGCCACCGATGTCACCGCAGAACATATCGTTATCGCCACTGGTTCCAGCCCGGTGGATATCAGGGTGGCATCGGTTGATAACCACCAGATCGTTGATAACAGCGGTGCGCTGGAATTTAGCGAAGTGCCAAAGCGGCTCGGCGTCATCGGTGCAGGGGTCATCGGTCTGGAGCTCGGCAGCGTCTGGAAACGGCTGGGGGCCGAGGTCACGGTTCTCGAAGCCCTGCCGGATTTTCTCGCGGCAGCGGATCATCAGGTGGCCCGTGATGCCGCAAAAATACTTAAAGGTCAGGGGCTCGATATCCGCCTCGGTGCCCGGGTGACCGCAACCGAGGCGAGCCCGGAGGGGGTCACTGTCAGCTACAGTACCGATGAGGGCGATCAGCAGATCGAGGTGGATAAGCTGATAGTCGCGGTCGGGCGTCGACCCAACACCGAGGGGCTCGGTGCAGACAAGGTGGACCTGAAACTAGATGACCGCGGGTTTATCGAGGTGGGTGAAGGATTTCAGACCTCGCTGGCGGGTGTGTATGCCATCGGTGATGTAGTCGCCGGTCCCATGCTGGCCCATCGCGCGTCTGAGGATGGCGTCGCCATTGCCGAACTGATCGCCGGACAGAGTGCCCATGTCGACTATGATCTGGTGCCCTGGGTGATCTATACCTGGCCGGAAATCGCCTGGGTGGGTAAAACAGAGCAAGCTCTTAAAGCAGAAGGTGTAAACTATCGGGCCGGATCATTTCCCTTCGCCGCCAATGGACGCGCACACGCCATGGAGGAGGGGCAGGGATTTGTGAAGGTGCTCAGTGATGCTGAGAGCGATCGCATACTGGGCGTGCACATGATTGGCCCATCCGTATCAGAAATGATCAGCGAAGCGGTTGTAGCAATGGAGTTCGCCGCCAGTGCCGAGGATTTGGCCCGCACCATCCATGCTCATCCCACCCTCTCTGAAGCCCTCCACGAAGCGGCTTTAGCGGTGGACAAGCGAGCGTTACATATTTAAACGTCCATTTAGTTATCAAACACTATTTTTATTAAGGTCTATAAATCATGAATTTGCATGAATATCAGGCAAAACAGCTATTTGCCGATTACGGCATAGCCGTGCCGCAGGGCAGTGTTGCCAGTAACCCCCGAGACGCCGGCGAAGCGGCTGATGTCATTGGCGGTGGTCGTTGGGTGGTCAAAGCCCAGGTACACGCCGGTGGCCGCGGCAAGGCCGGGGGTGTCAAGCTTGTCGATAACAAGCCAGCGGTTGAAGAGGCCGCGAAAGCCATGCTGGGCACCAACCTGGTGACCTTCCAGACCGACGAAAACGGTCAGCCGGTTAACTCGGTGCTGATCGAGGAGGTCAGTGACATTGCCCGGGAACTCTATCTCGGCGCGGTGGTGGATCGCGGGGCTCAACGGGTGATATTCATGGCCTCTACCGAAGGCGGCATGGACATCGAAGAAGTGGCCGATAAAACCCCGGAGAAAATTCTCCAGGTGATTGTTGACCCGATTACCGGCCTGCAGCCGTTTCAGGCCCGTTATCTCGCGTTTGGCCTGGGACTTGATAAAGAGCAGATCAAACAGTTTGGCAAGTTGATTGCCGGCATGGCCAAAATGTTTGTCGAGTGTGATCTGGCGCTTCTGGAAGTGAACCCGTTGGTGGTGACCGGTGCCGGCAACCTGGTCTGCCTTGATGGCAAGGTGGCGATTGATGACAACGCCGTT
>JAYNPV010000001.1:34577-60116 GCA_038113925.1 Gammaproteobacteria bacterium
GCCATGCGCGACGCCAGCCAGGAAGATGCCATGGAAAACGCTGCCGCCGAGCACGATCTCAATTACGTGTCACTGACCGGCAACATCGGCTGCATGGTGAATGGTGCGGGTCTGGCAATGGCGACCATGGATATTATCAAGCTCCACGGCGGTGATCCGGCCAACTTTCTGGACGTCGGTGGCGGCGCAACCAAAGAGCGCGTTGCCGAAGCCTTTAAGTTGATCCTCTCCGATGCCAACGTTAAAGCGGTGCTGGTCAATATTTTTGGTGGCATCGTGCGCTGCGACCTGATCGCCGACGGCGTGATCGCCGCAGTGCAGGAAGTGGGCGTCAACGTGCCAGTGGTGGTGCGACTGGCCGGTAATAACGCCGACCTGGGTGCCAGGAAACTGGAGGAGAGTGGCCTGAATATTATTGCTGCGGAAGAACTGACGGATGCCGCGCAGAAAGTAGTTAACGCGGTAGGAGAAGCCTGATGAGTGTCCTGATTAATAAAGATACCAAAGTTATTTGCCAGGGCTTCACCGGCCAGCAGGGCACCCTGCACTCCGAGCAGGCCATTGAATACGGTACCCAGATGGTCGGCGGCGAGACCCCCGGCAAGGGAGGCAGTGAGCACCTTGCGCTACCGGTCTTCAATACGGTTAAGGACGCGGTGGATGCAACCGGGGCCGATGCGACGGTAATTTATGTGCCGGCCCCTTTCTGCAAGGATTCTATTCTCGAAGCCGCAGATGCCGGTATTCCGCTGATCGTCTGTATCACCGAGCATATCCCGGTGATGGACATGCTGGCGGTAAAAGCCTACCTGGACCAGACCGATTCACGACTGATCGGCCCTAACTGTCCCGGTATTATTACTCCCGGTGAGTGCAAAATTGGCATCATGCCCGGCTACATCCACCAGCCTGGCAAGGTCGGCATTGTCTCCCGTTCCGGTACCCTGACTTATGAAGCGGTCAACCAGACCACCGCCATTGGCGCCGGTCAGTCGACTTGTATCGGTATCGGTGGTGACCCGATTGCCGGGACCAACTTTATTGATGCGCTGGAGCTGTTTCAGAACGATCCGCAGACCGAAGCCATAGTGATGGTTGGCGAAATCGGCGGTACCGCAGAAGAAGAGGCCTGCGAATACATTGCCGGCAACGTCACCAAGCCCGTGGTCGGTTTTATTGCCGGTTCCACCGCCCCCAAAGGTAAACGCATGGGCCACGCCGGTGCCATCATCGCCGGCGGGAAAGGAACGGCCGAAGAGAAATTTGCCGCCATGGAACAAGCCGGCGTCAGGGTTTCACGGTCACCGGCCGGCCTCGGCGATGCGGTTAAGGAATCCCTCGGGTTGTAATCACCCAGCGGGCCACCTGATTCGATCCGGCGGATTGCAAAACAGAAAAGCCCGGCACTGCCGGGCTTTTTTATGCTGCGCTGATCAGTAGCGGTTTAGCCCGGCGCGACCACCAGCGGTTCCAGCCGCTGGCGAACCTGCTCCGGAATCGGCACCGATTTAAACAATTGCTGATCAATCATGCTGGAAATAACGCGCACGACAAATAGCGATTGGTCACCTCTCATACCGCGAGCCCGGTAATGGATTGTGGAGCGCCCCAGTTTTTCGATCGCTACCCAGATTGATATCTCCTCGCCGCTCGCTGCCGGGGAGGTGAAATCCATCTCCACATGGACCATGGGCGTGGTTAATCCCAGCTCGGCCTGCAGCTCCAGCCAGCGAATCTCGATCTGGTCAAGCCAGAAATGTTCGATTGCCTGAAACGTCATATCCAGAAACTGGGGGGTATAAACAATGCCCGCCGGGTCGCAATCGCCCCAGTAAATACGGCGTTTTACCTCAAATTCCATCCATTGAATCCTTAATGGGTAATTTACATGGCGGTTTGATCAGCCAGTCCATGCTCGATCAGACTTTGGTAGACATCCCGCATCAATACCCGCTGACCGAGCCGATTGGGGTGCAGCATATCGGGTAAAAAATGATCGGGTTTGTCGTGAATCGAGGCGAACAGAAACGGCATTAGCGACACCGAATACTCCTCCGCCAGTTGCGCATACATCTGTTTGAAAGCGCGGCTGTAACGGGGGCCAAAATTAAGCGGGATCTGCATGCCGATCAGCAGCACTTTGCTATCTGCAGCCTGCCCCAGCCTGATAATCTCAGCGAGGTTCTGTTTTGCCTGCTGTAACGAGAGGCCCCGCAGGCCATCATTGGCCCCAAGCTCGACAATCAGCCAATCCGGGTGATACTTTGACAACAGTGATGACACCCGCGCCAGACCTCCGGCAGTAGTGTCGCCGCTAATACCCGCATTAATTACCTGAAAATTGAACCCCTGGTTGTGCAGATGGGTCTCTAATAGCTGCGGCCAGGCGGCGTTGGCGGGTAGTTGATACCCCGCGCTAAGGCTGTCTCCGAGCACGACGATGGTCCTGTCGGCGGCAGCGTGTGCGCCCTGTCCCAGCCACAATATCAACAATAAGCAGCCAAATTTCTTCATGATTTCAGCCAAAAAAGTCAGTAAATCCGTCTCATTACAGGGCGCGCACTTTACCATTCTTCAACCCACCGATCTGCAGATAGCCGCGGGCAGCAGTTGCGCCGTGGTCGGCCCATCCGGCAGCGGTAAATCCACCCTGCTTGCGCTGCTCGCCGGGCTCGATAGCCCCAGTAGTGGGTCGGTCAGCCTCAATGAAGTGGACATCACTGCGCTGAGTGAGGAAGCCAGGGCCCGCTTTCGCCGTGAACAGGTCGGATTTGTATTCCAGAATTTTCAACTCATGCCGACGCTGACTGCGCTGGAGAACGTCGCCCTGCCGTTAGAACTGCAGGGGCAAAAAACGGCCCGGAAAACCGCCCGGGAATGGCTGACCAAAATCGGCCTCGACCACCGTCAGCAGCACCTGCCAGCGCAACTATCCGGCGGTGAACAGCAACGGGTGGCGGTGGCCCGGGCCTTTGTTACCCGTCCGGCGATTCTGTTTGCCGATGAGCCCACCGGGAGCCTCGATGGTCCCAATGGTGACCAGGTGCTGGAGCTGATGTTTGATTTAAATAATGATCAGCAGACCACCATCCTGCTGGTGACCCATGACGCGCGAGTGGCTGATCGCTGCGACCGTCAGTTATCGCTTGTGGATGGCCAGCTAGAGTAAGCCGACATGAAATTAGCCCTGCATCTTGCCCGTCGCGAGCTTGCCTACAGCCGGCGTACCTTTACCGCCCTGTTTCTGGCGATCACCATTGGCGTGGCGGCGCTTACCGCTATCACCAGTTTCGCGGAACGAATCGAGCTGGCCATGGCTGCCCGTAGCGGCGAACTGCTAGGGGGTGATCTGCGGGTCTCCAGTCGCCGGGATCTGCAACCTTTTATCGACGCCCTGCCCGCCAATCTGGTTCCTGACGCCACGGTGCTGGAAATGCCCAGCATGGCCAGCACCGGGGATCGACTGCAGCTGGTGGAAGTCAAGGTGGTGGGCGGCAGCTACCCGCTGCTGGGTGAGCTGCTGATAAAGGGGCAGGGATCCCAAAAGCAGCCCGAAGCGGGCAGCGTCTGGGTGGATGCCTCATTAATGACCCAGTTGCAGCTTGAAGTGGGTGACTCGATAGAATTGGGATTTAGCCAGCTAACGGTCGCCGGGGTAATCGAGCACGAACCTGACCGGGTGGCCGGCGCATTCAGTATGGGGCCGCGGGTGATTCTAGCTCGTGCCGACCTGACGGCTACCCGGCTGCTGCAGCCCGGTAGTCGCTTTCGTACCCGGCTGCTCTATACCGGCTCAGCGTCTGAGATTGCGGCCGTGGAGCGGCAACTGGATCGTATGCTACCCGAGGGTGCTCAGCTCGAAAACGCCCGGGAAGGACTCGAAACCACCCGCGAGATGACCCGCCAGGCCAGTCGCTACCTGCGGCTTACTGCCTTTGCGGGACTGTTATTGGCGATGGTGGCGGTATTCCTGTCAGTGAGCGGTTTGATGGAGCAGCGGGTGACCGCCGTGGCTACCCTCAAGGCGTTAGGGGCATCCAGTCGGCTGGTGTTGCAAAGTTATCTGTTGCTGCTAGTGCTGACGGCGCTGATCGCCGGGGGGGTTGGTGTCGCCGCCGGGATGAGCATGCAAAACCTGTTGCCCCGGCTATTGGGCGACCTACTGCCCACGGATCTGCCGGCGCCGGGTAACCAGGCGATCTGGCAGGGCATGGTGGTGGCCGCTGCGATCACCTTGCTGTCTGCCCTGCCACCTTTGTGGCGGTTGGTGCGCACGCCGCCGGTGCGGGTGTTACGTAGCGCTACCCCGCCACCCGCCAGTCTGCTGGGTAAACTGAGTCAGGCGGTGGCCGGCATTATTACCGCCACCCTGTTGCTGGTCTGGCTTGCCCAGGACCTGACCCTGGGTCTACAGGCCATGGCCGCCCTGCTGCTGCTCTGGCTGCTGTTTGCGCTGGTGGGTCAGGCCAGCCTTTTTTTGCTGCACCGGGTAACTGGCGGGCTTGGGCTGGTCTGGCGTCAGGCCATTACCGGGCTGATTCGCCACCGAACCCACACCCTGTTTGCGCTGGCCGCGCTGGCCACCGGCGTGCTCGCATTGCTGGCACCGAGTTTGGTCCAGCAGGATCTGTTGCGCCAGTGGATGGTCAAGGTGCCGAGTAATAGCCCTAACCATTTTCTGATTGGTATTCAGCCGGATCAGGTAACCTCGGTGGAAGAACGTCTGGCGCAGCTCGGTGCCAGCCAGTTTTCCGCCCAGCCGATGATTCGCGCCAGGCTGGTGAGTATTGATGGCCTGGCGGCTAAGGACCTGGTGCTGACGGAGCGCCGCGCAAGGCGCATGGCTGACCGCGAGAACAACCTCAGCTGGCGGCGCTCCCCCGAGCCGCATAATCCCATTCTGGAGGGGCAGTGGTGGTCTCCGGACACTGGTCGCCAGGAGATATCAGTGGAACAGGAGTGGGCGGAGTTACTCGGCGCGACCCTGGGTAGTCATCTGGTATTCGAGGTCAGTGGTGACCAGGTGGAGGGGGTAGTGACCAGTATTCGACGTGTCGACTGGGAACGCCTGACGACCAACTTTTTCGTGATTTTCTCCCCTGGTGCCCTGGACGAGGCCCCCACCAGCTATGTCACCGCCTTTCGAACCGAACCCGATCAGGGCGATGAACTTCGCCAGGCGCTGGTGAGTGAGTTCCCTAATCTGACGGTGATAGATATGCGGGAGATGCTCGCTGCCATGCAGTCGATCATCAGCAGGCTGGCTTCCGCCGTGCAGTTTATGGGGGCGTTAACGCTGCTTGCTGGCTGTGCGGTGCTGCTGGCGGTAGTGGTGGCGGAGCGCGGCCGGGTCAGTCAGGAGGCTGCCCTGCTGCGTGCCCTGGGGGCCTCAAAACAGCAAATCAATACTATTTTTACCCTGCGCTTTGGCCTGCTGGGACTGGTGGCTGCCCTGTCGGGAATCGTTGCTGCCGTGGCCAGTGGCGGGCTGCTGGCGACCCGCATGTTACAGATCGCTTATCAGCCCAGTGTTGCATTACTGGTTGCCACCCTGATTATTAGTGCGTTACTGGTGACCCTGGTGGGCCGAACCGGCAGTCGGCGGGCGCTCACCGCCTCGCCATTAACGCTGTTCAGGGAAAACAGTTAGTTGCTCAATAAACCATAGATTTAATTGATAAATTTCAAAGATGAACTATTCGCTATACATAAACGGTGTCTATGAAGATGTTCTTGAGGAGATTCGAGATGCCCAATCCTCGGAGCCCGGATTAACCTGTTATTTACAGCCGTACGCTTCGGATACCATTGTCCGTCTCGCTAAATCACCTCCAACAGAGAGCGATTCAGTAACGCTATATATCTCGCTTACATCCTCTTTGTCGTTTGTGTCCTACCGCGCAGAAATCATTGGTTGGGAAAATAAACAAGAAGTTGATCGCGCTCGCCTCGTTAAATTGAACGATCACATCCAGAAGTACCAACGAGGAGAAACGGAAATCTATATGCATGGGGGTAGCGGAAAGCCTTCGGTAAATCTAATCTCTGTCCGGAATATGGAGCGGCTGGAAACTCCCATACATGTTTCAAGCTTTGTAAAACTGTCAAATGATAAACCGCTCAAGCCACGAACTACGTCCGGTGGCTGGTCTTATGTCAAAGAGCTTCCTCAGTGGGTCGGCTCAATACCTTTAATGGCGGTAGAGGAGGAGCTATATCAAGAGTTTGAACAACAAGTTTCAACGGCTCTAGAAAGCACAAATGAAGCACGAGCGTGGAGACTTCAATCCGTACCAAGAAATCCTGAGCCTATTCAAATCGTATCAAAAGGGTTTAAGCGCAATGCCGATGTTGTCGCCGAAGTACTGCTGAGGGCTAAGGGCTTTTGTGAAAATTGCGGGAAGGAAGCCCCTTTCAGAAGGGCAAAAGATGGCACACCCTATCTTGAAGTACATCATAAAAAAATGTTGTCACAGGGCGGTGAGGATGCTGTGGAAAACGCCATTGCAACATGCCCAAATTGCCATAGGCAGCTTCATTTTGGCGTATAAAATTGAACTATAAAAGGCAAATCAAAACGGACGCAATACTCTCTGGCGCTTGCATTGATCCGGTTATTATCCTAGATAGAGACAGCGCAGATGGTTGAAACGATCATGCTGGACGGCGGACCGTTTTCCATAGCGGCCCTGAGCGCCGGCGCGGGACCATTGATGGTGCTGGCGCATGGATTTCCGGATACTCCCCGGAGCTTTCACCACCAGCTGGATTATTTTAGTAGCCGGGGCTATCGCGTGGTGGCCCCCTGGTTGCGCGGTTACGCGCCTACCGGGCCGGCGGTTGATAATAACTACACTGCTCCCGCCCTGGGTCAGGATCTGATCGCTGTCATCGATGCGCTGGGTTATGCAGAGGCGATTGTGGTTGGCCATGACTGGGGAGCGGGAGCCGGTTACAGCGCTGCAATCATGGCCCCTGAGCGGATCAGCCACCTGGTGACCTGCGCCGTACCCTATGGCCCGGTGATGATGAACGCGCTGGCTGACAACGGTGATCAACAGCGTCGCTCCTGGTACCTGTTCTTTTTTCAAACCCCCTTCGCTGAACAGGCGGTCGCCCATAACGATTTTGCATTAATAAAAAGACTATGGCAGGAGTGGGCCGGTCCGGACTGGCAGGGCGATGAACACGTGCTCGCGGCGGTGTTCGACTGTTTCCGGCAGCATGGAACTGTGGCCGCCGCGCTCCAGTATTACCGCCAGGTATTTGCGGCTCCGCCCCCCGATCAGTATCTACCGATCACCGTTCCCACCCTGTATATTCATGGTGAAGAGGATGGCTGCATCGGCGTAGAGCTGGCTGAACCCGACCAGTGCCTGTTTCAGGCAGGCTGCGACTATGCTCAGGTTGCCGGGGCGGGCCATTTCGTTCATCTTGAAAAACCGGGGGAATTTAATCAGCGGGTTGCTGAGTTTATTGCCGGGTGATTGGAAGTCGATAATGAAACAGAAAAAACCAGTTTGGGATCCGGCGGTCAGACTTTTTCACTGGCTACTGGTGTTGCTGTTCATCGCTGCCTGGGCCACCGCCGAACAGGGGCCGGCCTGGATGGATCGCCACATGCAGGTGGGCTACGCCATTATGACACTGGTGCTGTTTCGTCTGCTCTGGGGAATCTACGGCAGTGAGCACGCCCGTTTCAGCAACTTTATCGCCGGCCCCGGTAAAGTACTCAGATATATTCGCCAGATGATTGGCGGTAACCTCGAGCAGAGCGTGGGCCACAATCCCTTAGGGGGCTGGAGCGTGGTGGTGATGTTGCTGCTGATCGCGGTGCAGAGCGGTACCGGCCTGTTCGCCAACGATGATATCTACAACGAAGGCCCGCTCACTGGCTGGGTTACCAATGCCACCAGTGGATTACTCACCAAAATCCACAAAATTAATTTCAACCTGCTGTTAGCGATCATCGCCATCCATATTGTGGCGGTGCTAGGCTATCTGCTGTTGAAAAAAGAGAACCTGATCAAGCCGATGTTCACCGGCACCAAATACCTCGATGAGCGGCAGCCCGCCAGCCACCATCGCCCCTGGTGGCTGGCACTGTTGACCCTGTTGGTTTGTGCTGCGGGTGTCGGCTGGCTGGTGAGTTAGTTATTGCGCCGAACCCTATTCGGTGCGGTAGTCGTCGTGACACTCCTTGCAGGTATTACCGAGGGCACCGAACTGCGGACGAATCGCATCCAGGTCACCGGCTTTGGCCACCTCGACCAGCTTGTCGGCCTCCCTGATCATGGCATCCATCTGTGCTTTGAACTCTTCCGGCTGGTCCCAGACCTTCTGTTTGGCGGTGGTATCGCCCACTTTGCTGTCGGCAATAAAGCCTTCCAGCGGCAACTTTGCCAGGTAGGCAACCCGTTCGGCGTGCTCAGAAAAAAGCGCGGCATCATAGGGCATTTTGTTTTTCACCATTCCAGCCATCGGCCCAAAACTCCAGGCGATGACGTTAAACGCCCCCTGACGAAACTCCAGCGCACTTTCGGCGCGGTCTCTTTCTGCCAGCGCGGGAAAGGATAAAACCGCTGCCACCGATAAACTCGCCATTATTGTTTTAATCCGCATTAGGAGATCTCCTTAATCAAAAATGTTGTATCTACGTGCGGCAAAGAGTAGCAGATGGCGATTGCAAAGTGGGTGGTGCTACCGATAATCGGGGCAATAAGCCGAGCGTTACCGCGAGTACAAAGTCGCCAGAGCGAGCGCCTCCGCAACCGTTGATACGGTCGCCAGCCTTTCCAGGGTTTTGCGGGTAGGTGTTATTAGCGGCAGACCGCCGCTCCGATGTTCCGCTAGAGCCTGTGCCGCTGTCATCCAGCGATAGGCAATAATTTCACCGCCGTCGATAGTTACCCGATCGCAATGATTGCCATCAGCGATAAAGAACCAGGTGGCAAATCGACGGGGCTGGTTATTTGGCGTAATAAAGTAGTCGATCAGTTTCAGGCGTTTCGGGTGCAGAGCAAGTCCGGCTTCCTCCTCAGCCTCCCTGCTCGCCGCACACAGGGCAGCAGACAGAATTTCTTCGCGGTTATCGTCCGGGTAATCGGCGGGGTCTATTCTGCCGCCGGGAAATACCCAGGCACCCGGTGCAAATGTCAGGGTCGAATTCCTTTGTAATAACAGGGCCTGTAGGTCATCGCCGACATCGCGCACAACCACCACAGTGGCTGATGGAATCGGTTGAGTGTTAGGATTCAATGTCATCTCAAGAAGTTGTTATTTATTAAACCACTGATTGTTCATCGGGTTGTAATTTCTTGCAGTCTGGCCGGTGCCGGGCGACTTGGGCATGCCCAGCAGCCGGCTATAATCTGAATTAAACCGAAGAACCCCGGAGGAGTGTTGCTTGTTCAGTTATGTCGATGCCAATATCAAGCAGTGGCTGCTTGAGCGTGACCTGCTGGTAACGGTTAATCAGCGGGGGACACGGGTGGATACCGACAGTGAAAATGCCCTGCTGTCGATTTTAGGGCCGGTGCCCATGCCCAGGACAATTGCCGGGCAGCAGGTGACTTTGGAGTGGTACCCCTTTGTCCGGCGCACGGAGCTGGGCGATGTGTTGACGGCGGCCGATCAGGTTCGAGCGGGCCAGCAGAATGCCCTTCATCAGTTGTTGCATAGCAGCATGTCGGTTAATTCGGTTTTTGCCTTGCCTGGATTGAGGCAGGCTAAACGTCCCCTGGTGAGAATTCACTCCTGCTGCCTCACCGGGGATATTTTTGGGTCGAGACGCTGTGATTGCGGCCCCCAGTTAACCGCAGCCTTTGAGCAGATTCTTGCCGAGGGCAGCGGCGCGGTGGTTTACATGAGTGGTCACGAGGGACGCGGCATCGGGCTCTGGGCCAAAGCCATTACCTACTTGCTGCAGGATGAAGGGCAGGATACATATCAGGCGAATGCATCGCTGAACCTGCCGGAAGATTCCCGCGATTTTACCGATGCGGCGGTGGTTTTAAGGTACCTGATGGGCGGCGAAACCGTGCGCCTGTTGAGCAATAATCCGGTTAAACGCCGTCATCTTGAACAGGGCGGGCAGCCAGTGGCAGAGCTGGTACCACTGGTCGCCGGGGTTAACGAATACAACATTCGTTATCTACGTGCCAAAAAAGAGAAGGGCCACGCGTTGCCGGATTCATTCGAAAGCGGCTAACCGAGCTGGCATTACGGCTTCAACCAGGATGCTTATGGTGCGATAGCCAGTGGTAGCCAGCTATTTCTGATCGGGTTTGCAATAAAGGTGATAGAGAGTGGCGATCAGGACCGCCAGTTTTTCATCGGCGAGAAAATAGTGAATGCTCTGCGCTTGCCGCTGGGTTTTTACCAGTCCGTCCCGGCGTAGGATCGCCAGGTGTTGCGACAGGGCGGACTGGCTGAGGGGTAGCAGTTCATTCAGGTCACCCACCGAGAGCCGTTCTTTTTCCATCAGCGAGCAGAGGATCATCAGTCGATTGGGGTTGGCGATGGCCTTGAGCAGCCGAGTCACTATTCCTGCCTGGCGTTTGAAATATCCTAGTTCAGAAAGATCCACACCACGAAAAACATATATTGACAAGGGGTTGTAAGGGCGTTAGTTATTTCCGAAGAGAGATAATACCTTAATCGCCAGGTTAATTAAGTGCCTGCTGCATTTTGCGCCGATAGTCGCGAACGCGCCGGTCACCCTCGCCTAACCAGTTGAATATGGCGATACAGCTTTTCCGTGCTCCCTGGTTGTCATAGTCAGGTGCTGGTATCAGGGTTTTAATAAAGCTGCCCAGGGCGGTTTCAACCTCTCCGTTATGTAACGCGGTCAGGGCATTCAGGTAGTCTTCGCGCACGGGTGATTCTGCAAATGTTGAGGGGTCACGTTGTAACAAGCGGGCGATATGCCGCACCGCTTCGACCTGATCGAACAGATCGTCTCCGAGTCGCGCCTGTTCCACCAGTTCAGCTGCTCTGGACGGGTCGGCAAACATAATTCGCTCTGCCAGGTAAATACGCGGAGTCAGCCACTTGGGTTCTGCTAACACCAACTCTTCAAGCAGGGGGATGGCGGTCTTGAATTCACCGTTTTGCAGCAATGCCTTTATGGTTGATAACTGCCTCACCGAGGGCGTGGGCAGGTGGTTTGCTAACCAGCTGCGAATTTCTGATTCGGGCAGGGCACCATTGAAGGTGGCGACCATTTCACCCCCGTCAAACAGCATAACCGCGGGAATACTGCGTACCTGAAAGCGGGCTGCAATCTGCTGATTGGCGTCCACATCGATTTTTACCAGGGCCCACTGGTCGATGGCTTCGGCGGCCAGTTTCTCCAGTACCGGCCCGAGTGATTGACATGGCCCACACCACTCTGCCCAGAAATCTACCAGCACCGGTAGTTGTCGGCTGCGTTCAAGGACCTGTTGGTCAAAGTTAAGGCTTTGATCGTTCATTTAAATCAGGCTTCCTAACATGGCTGCGTTAAAGGGTGCCAGGTCGCGCCATTTTCCGGCGGCGATTTTGTTGGCCCAGTCGGGATTGGCGATCATCGCCCGACCGACAGCGATCAAGTCACATTGTCCGGTGGCCAGCGCCTGCTCACCGGTTGCCGGGTCGGTTAGGGTGGTGATTTCGCCGCCGAAGGATTCCTGGGTGGTATTGGAATAGGTGATGCCGCCGGAGCCGATGGCAGGCAAGCCACTCAGGCGCTTAAATGCTGCCACCAGGGATTCACCGTCTGCGAAGGCCGGGGCTTCCAACCGATATCCGGACGAATGCAGCAGGTCGACCCCGGCGGCTTTCAGCAACTGTAAACAGGGTTGCAGTTCTTGCTGACTGGCCCAGGTAACCCAGTGGTAATCATTGACCGCGTGTTGCGACAGACGAATACAAAGTGGCAGATCGCCAATGGCCTGGCGCACGGCGCGGATGATTCGCACCGCAAATTCGGTTCGACCGGCCATATCCCCGCCGAATTCGTCGTTACGTTGATTGCTCCAGGGATTCAGGAAGGTGTGAATCAGATAGCCGTTGGCGCCGTGTAGTTCGATGGCATCAAACCCGGCGGCCCTGGCGCGCCCTGCCGCTGCCGCAAAATCATCGATAACCCGGTTGATCTGGTCAGCGGTCATCGCCAGCGGTTGTTCGTAGGGAATGTCATTGCCCAGGGTTTCGCTGTCGCCAAAATCCCGAAACAGCCCGTCAGCGGTGATAGCGCTGGGTGCCAGGGGGTGGCCTCCCTGCATGGCCCGGCTGTGGCCGAGACGGCCGGTATGCCAAAGCTGTATGGCGATTTTGCCGCCGGCTTGGTGCACCGCATCAGTGACCCGCTGCCAGCCGGATTGCTGCTCGTCGTTACAGATGGCCGGGATACCGTTATAACCGCGGGCATCGGTCATGTTGATGACCGTGCCTTCGGTAATAATCAGCCCGCAGCCACCGGCTGCGCGGGCCGCATAGTAATCCGCCACGGCCTCACCGGGAACGCCGGCGGGGCCGCAGAATGATCGCGTCATCGGTGCCATCACTACCCGGTTGGGCAGCACCATGCCGGCGATATTGATGGGCGAAAACAGGGTCGCCAGGCTCACCTCATTCACGGGGCACTCTTGTCCGGGTATTACTGGTCCAGATCGCGCACTGCGCCACGATCGGCAGAGGTGGCAAAGCGTGCGTATGCATGCAATGCTGTGGAGACTTGGCGCTGACGGTTGAGCGGTTGCCAGGGATTTTCGCGGGCCTCCATGGCCGCACGACGCTGCGCCAGCACCTTATCATCCACCGCCAGGCGAATGGTGCGGGCGGGGATATCCAGCTCGATAATGTCTCCATTTTCAACCAGCCCGATGGTACCGCCGCTGGCGGCTTCGGGCGACACATGACCGACTGATAACCCGGAACTGCCGCCGGAGAATCGACCATCGGTGACCAGCGCACACGCTTTGCCCAGACCCATTGATTTCAGATAGGCAGTGGGGTAGAGCATCTCCTGCATACCCGGGCCCCCTTTCGGGCCTTCGTAGATCACCACGACCACTTCGCCGGCGCTAACGGCTCCGGCGAGAATCCCCTCCACGGCATCGTCCTGGCTCTCAAATACCCGCGCCGGACCGGAAAATTTAAGGATGCTCTCGTCCACGCCGGCGGTTTTGACAATGCAGCCATCGACGGCGATGTTGCCCGCAAGTACCGCCAGACCGCCATCCTCGCTGTAGGCATGTTCGCGGTCGCGAATACAGCCGCGCTGGCGGTCAAGGTCAAGGTCCCACTCGCGGCTCTGGCTAAAGGCTGTCTGTGTCGGTACCCCCCCGGGGGCCGCGCGATAGCGGGTGATCGCAGTGGCATCGTCGCTGATGGCCACATCCCACTGTTGCAGTGCAGCGGCCAGGGTCTGGCTGTGGACCGTGCTCACCGAGCTATCCAGCAATTCTGCCCGATCAAGCTCACCGAGAATTCCGAGTACGCCTCCGGCGCGGTGCACATCTTCCATATGGTAGAACTGAGTGGCCGGTGCCACCTTGCATAAATTGGGCACCTGTCTCGACAGGCGATCGATGTCGCCCATATCGAAATCGACCTCGCCTTCCTGGGCGGCTGCGAGCAAATGCAGCACGGTGTTAGTACTGCCGCCCATGGCGATATCCAGAGACATGGCGTTCTCAAAAGCGGCTTTGGTAGCGATATTGCGCGGTAACACCTTGTCGTTGTCACCTTCATAATAATCCCGTGCCAGCCCGACGATGCGTTGGCCGGCCTCTTCAAACAGCGCCTGGCGGCCGGCGTGGGTTGCCAGCAGACTGCCGTTGCCCGGCAGGCTCAGCCCCAGGGCTTCGGTCAGGCAGTTCATCGAGTTTGCCGTGAACATGCCGCTGCAGGAGCCGCAGGTGGGGCAGGCGGAGCGCTCCACCGCCTCACTCTGTTCGTCGCTGATGGTGGGGTCGGCAGCGACTATCATCGCGTCGATTAGATCAACGGCGACTTCTTCGCCTTTGAGGATCACCTTTCCAGCTTCCATGGGTCCGCCGGAAACGAAAATGGTGGGAATATTCAGCCGCATGGCCGCCATCAACATGCCGGGGGTGATCTTGTCACAGTTGGAGATACAGACCAGAGCGTCGGCACAGTGGGCATTGACCATGTACTCCACCGAATCGGCGATCAATTCCCGCGAGGGCAGGCTGTAGAGCATCCCGCCGTGGCCCATGGCGATACCGTCGTCCACGGCTATGGTGTTGAATTCACGGCCGACGCCGCCGGCCGCGCTGATCTGCTCGGCCACCAGCTGGCCCATGTCTTTCAGATGGACATGGCCCGGCACGAACTGGGTAAAGGAGTTGGCAATGGCAATAATCGGCTTGTCGAAATCCTCTTCCGTCATGCCGGTGGCGCGCCAGAGTGCGCGGGCTCCGGCCATGTTCCGACCCTGGGTAGAGGTGCGAGATCGGTATTCGGGCATGCGTTAACTCCGCTACTAAAACTATTGAATCAAAGGAGGTGAATTGTAATACCGGACTGACTCGACAACGGCTAAAACCGTTAAATGAGGATTTTCACCCACCCTGGCGACGTGACATCAGCAGCAATACGGCCCCGATAATGACCATCGGCAGGCTCAATGCCATGCCGAGGGTGAGCCAGTCACCAGTTATCCCTCCCCAATTTAGATAGCCCAGGTGGCTATCCGGTTCCCGAACCAGCTCCACCATTATTCTAAACAGGCCATAGAGAATCATAAACCAGGCGGAGACTGCCATTCGTGGACGGGGTTTGGCGGAATAAAACCAGAGGAACAGAAACAGCGCTAGCCCTTCCAGCAGGGCTTCGTAAAGCATTGATGGGTGGCGCGGCAGCGGCCCGGCACCGGGAAAAACCATGCCCCACGGCAGGTCGGTGACCCCTCCCCAGAGTTCGCCATTGATAAAATTACCGATTCGCCCCGCTCCCAGGCCAATGGGCACCAGGGGGGCAATAAAATCGGTTATCTCAAACCAGTGTTTATGGTGACGCCGGGCATAGAGCCAGCAGGCGGCAAATACGCCGAGCATCCCGCCGTGAAAGGACATCCCCCCTTGCCACACCTGCAAGATAGCCAGCGGCTGTTCCAGGTAGTAGCCGGTCTGGTAAAACAGGGCGTAGCCAAGCCGACCGCCAAGGATGACGCCGATAGCCCCGTAAAAAATCAGATCCGCCACCTGTTCGGTGGTGAAACTGTTGTCCGCTCGGGCAGCCCGTCGATTGCCGAGCCAGGCGGCGCCCAGAAAACCCACCAGATAGGTGAGTCCGTACCAGCGCAATGCCAGTGGGCCAAGGTGAAAAATCACCGGATCGATCTCGGGGTAAACCAGCATTTTATCTTTCCAGAAGCTGCCAACCAGGGAGGGTGGCGGCGTAAAATAGCGGCCCATTTTCGCACACTCGGCGTGCCCCTCCACAGCAGCGAACTCGATGAACAGACTCTCCGAGCAAACCAGTCCCTACCTGCTCCAGCATGCCGGTAACCCGGTGGAGTGGTATCCCTGGGGCGAAGAAGCCCTGCAACTTGCGCGGCAAACCGACAAGCCGATTCTGCTCTCCATAGGCTACTCGGCCTGCCACTGGTGTCATGTGATGGCCCACGAGTCATTCGAAAATCCCGCCGTTGCGGCCTTGATGAACGCCCTGTATGTCTGTATCAAGGTCGACCGTGAAGAGCGGCCCGATATCGATCGCATTTATCAGACCGCCCATCTTTTTCTTACCCGCCACTCCGGCGGCTGGCCGCTGACCATGTTTTTAACCCCGGATCAGCAGCCCTTTTTTGGTGGTACCTATTTCCCCCCCGAGGCGAAACAGGGTCAGCCCGGTTTTGTTGATCTGCTGCAGCGGGTGCACGATTATTACACCGGTCATCGGGGTGAAATCGATCAGCAAAACCAGGCCCTTCAGCAGGCGATGTTACAGAGCGAAGCCGGCGTGGCCATCGCCAGTGAGGAGATAAACGCGGAGCCCCTGCATCGGGCCGGTGCGCTACTGAAAGAGAATTTTGACCAGCACCACGGCGGTTTTGGTGGGGTGCCCAAGTTTCCCCACACCCCGAGCCTGGAGCTCGCGCTGCGTCTGGCCCGGCAGGATGAGAAATTTCTGCAGATTGCCATCTTCAGCCTCGACAAAATGGTCGACGGCGGCCTTTATGATCAGGTGGGTGGGGGTTTCTTTCGTTACAGCGTCGATGATCGTTGGCAGATTCCCCATTTCGAAAAAATGCTCTACGACAACGGCCTGCTGCTGACGCTACTCAGTCAGGCGTCGGTGAGCAGCCGCAGTGGTCGCTATCACCGGGTGATGGAAGAGACCGGCCGCTGGGTTATGGACGAAATGCAGTCCGCCGACGGCGGTTACTTCGCCAGCCTCGATGCCGATTCGCGCAGTTCCGGCGGGGTCGATGAGGATGGCGAAGGACTGTTTTACACCTGGAGTCAGCAGGAGCTGGCCGGGATTTTGAATGACGAAGAGATGCAGGTGGCCGGCAGGCGCTTTGGTTTTGACCAGCCCGCCAATTTTGTCGGTCGCTGGCATGCGGTGGTACAGCATTCCCCGGAGCAGATTGCCAGTGAACTGAATATTTCCAGCAAACGGGTGGTGGTGCTGATATCCGGTATTGTGCAGAAGCTGCAGCGGGCGAGGCAGCAGCGCCCCAAACCGCTGCGAGATGAAAAAATTATCACCGCCTGGAACGGCCTGATGATCCGTGGAATGGCCCTGGCCGGGTGGGAAACCGGGCAGCGCGAATTTATCGATTCGGCCGAGCGGGCAGTAGATTATCTGCGCCAGCACCATTGGCAGGGAGGACGTCTGCTGGCATCCAGCCGTGATGGTAGGGGCCACCTAAACGGCTATCTCGATGATTTCGTCATGCTTTTGGACTTAATGCTTGCCCTGTTGCGTTGTCGCTGGAAAAGTGAAGATTTTGAATTTTTGCTCCAGCTGGCGGAGCGGGTGTTAAGCCATTTTCGAGCCAGCGATGAGGCGGGCCAGGGGGTAGGACTGCACTTCACCGGCGATGATCACGAGGCCCTGATTTTACGCAGCCGCCCGTTTGCGGATGACAGCCTGCCCGCCGGCAACGGCGTGGCCGCTCGGGTGTTTGGGTTGCTGCATCACCTCACGGGTGAGTCTCGGTATGGCGAGCTGCAGCAGCAGATTATCTGCGGTAGCTGGCAGCTCCTTAGTGAAATGCCCATGGCCCATTGCAGCCTGCTGGCAGGCGTACAGGATTACTTGCAGCCACCCGCCATCGCTGTGGTGCGGGCAGCCGCTGACCAGGTCGGCGACTGGCAGGCATCGCTGCGCAAGGAGCAGGATATGCGCAGCTACGGGCTGGTGATCGATGCTCAGACTGCAAACCTGCCCGGCCTGCTGGCAGAACGGACAGCGGTCGCCGGGCAGGCCGCCACCGCCTATATCTGCCACGGGTTTCGCTGCGATGCCCCGGTTCACGATCTGGAGTCGCTGACCCGGACCCTGGCCATGAGCCAGCTTTAGGGGGGGCTGTCGGATTCAGGATAGATGGGCCGCGAATCGCCCCGCGTAAGAATGCCGCCGGAAAGTCCAGACTAGCCGGGCGCCGGCAATCGGCCCTCCAGCCAGCTCAGCCCCCACTGTACGGCAAAGGCCATGATTACTGCAGGAATCGCGCCCTGCAGAATCAGCCCGGTATCGTCCAGGCGGATACCCGCCAGTATCGGCTGACCATATCCCCCGGCACCAATGAGAGCACCGAGCGTGGCGGTGCCGACGTTAATCACCGCAGCGGTTTTAATGCCGGCCAGGATCATCCGCGATGCCAGTGGCAACTCGATTAGCCTGAGCCGAGCCAGTGGCGACATTGCCAACGCCCGGGCCGTTTCGTGGAGGTCAGCGCTGATGCCTGACAACCCCGCCTCGGTGTTGCGCACTATGGGCAGCAGACTGTAAAAAAACAGGGCGACAATCGCCGGTAGAGTGCCGATCCCGAACAGGGGAATCATAAACACCAGCAACGCCAGGCTGGGAATGGTCTGGATGGCCCCGGCCAACCCGAGAATAACGCGGCCGGCGGCGGGCTGTTTGGCTGCCCAGATTCCCAGCGGTAGCGCCAGTGAAAGTGCAGCCAACATCGACAGGCCAACCATAAACAGCTGTTCACGGCTGCGTGTGATTAATTGATCGAGCCGCCCGGCCGAGCCGGGTTCAACCTCTGTGTTGATTTTTAACCGGTCGGTGAGGAACTGATGGGCCACCGCCTCGACCGGCTGTCGGTTAATCTTGATCTCGCCGTTGAGCCTGGAAATATCGGCTTCCCTGAGGGTGCCGGAGAGCTGGCCGAGGGTTGTCACTACGTCGGCGCGCGCTTCTGTCCAGTCGGCCCGGTGTAATAACCTGGCCTGGTAATCGGGGAAATAGTCTCGATCATCTTCGAGGATTCGTAATTGGTAATAGCTGATTTCGGCGTCGGTGGTGTAGAGGTCGATCAGGTCCAGGTCGCCCTCAACCAGACCGCGATAGGCCAGGTCATGGTCAAGCCCGGTGGCCCGTTGTGGTAGCTGATAGGTGGTTTTTAACCCCGGCCAGCCATCGGCGCGGTGGAGGAACTCATTACTGACGCCAACCGTCAGGCGAGGATGGGCAAGCAGGTCCGATAGCTTGTTGATCTTCAGGGTCGCGGCGCGGCGCTCCACCATGCCCAAGGCGTAGTTGTTGGCGAAACCGAAAGGCGGCAGGGCCGTCAGTTGGGCGCTCGCCAGTAGCTCGTTGATCGGCAGCTCCGCTGCGCCCGGGTGACTGGCCAGCAGTTCAAACCTCAGGGTGCCGCTATATTCGGGATAAACATCGATATCCCCCCGTTGCAGTGCATTCCAGAGAATACGGCTGCCGCCCAGGGCCTGGCGATGTTCAGCGGCTATTCCGCGGCGTTTTAGCACCTGAGTGGCCAGCTCGCCCAGCAGAATTGACTCGGTGAAGTTTTTCGAACCCACAATTACCGGGGCGGCTGCCTCACCGCTGCCGGCCATCAGCTGGACAGACCAGAGCTGAACGATGATCAGGCAGAGCAGGCGCTTCAAACCGGAAGGCCCCGCGAAGCGGCCAGAAACTGTTCAACAAAATCGCTCGCAGGTTGTTCGCGAAACTGTTGAAAACTGCCCTGTTGCACAATTTTTCCGTGACTCAAGAGCACCAGCTGGTCGGCCAGCCAGGCGGCTTCGGCTACGTCGTGGGTGACCACCACCACGGTTTTATTGAGTTGGCCGATCAGGGCTTTGAGTTCATCCTGCAACTGGTGGCGGATCAGCGGATCGAGCGCGCTGAAGGGTTCATCGAGCAGTAGCAGGTCCGGGTCGAGCATCAACGCCCGCATCAGCGCTACCCGCTGGCGTTGGCCGCCGGACAGGGCAGCGGGCTTTCTGGTTAACAACGACTCATCCAGCTGCACCAGCAGCGCCAGCTCGCTAATACGCTGTTCGATGCGCTGCGGTTTCCAGCCCTGCTGGCGTGCCATCAGTGAAATGTTGCCCCGCGCAGAGAGGTGGGGAAACAAGCCACCACTCTGAATTAAATAGCCGCTGCGCAAGCGGTTCGCGGTCTGCACCTCGGCCGACAGGGGCTTGCCATCAAAATAGATCTGGCCGCTGGCTGGCTGCAATAGACCCAATATCAACCGCAGCAAAGTGGATTTGCCACTGCCGCTAGTGCCCATCAGCGCCGTGGTCCGGTCGGCCTCAATGGTGAGATTGAAATCCACCAGCAGTGGCTGATCGGCAAAGCCGAAACTGACTTGCTGAAAGCGGATCATCGCCGGCTGCCGGTAATTGAGTTATCAGCCGGTGGCGGCGGTGGCCGCTGGAATCTGCGGCATGAACTGCTGGTTCATGCGGTTGTAATAATCCAGCAGCCGTGGGCGGGTAAACAGGTCCTGTTTTACCGGATTATCAATCGGTGGACCGATAAAGCTGATTAGGAACCCCTGTACGGTGGCATCCACCCCATGGGGCTTATCGCCGAGCATAAACAACTGCTCACCGAGCATCGCCTCCAGGGCATCAAAATCCTTGCGGGCGAACTCCACGATTTCGTCAGGTGAGTGGCGCCCCAGGCCGTGATTGATCATGCCCTTCTTGACGCTACGTCTTATCAATGGCGGTACCAGTATCTGCAACGGTTTAGGCAAGCTGCCAAACAGAGCGGGTCTCACTTCTGTCCACCCCGACTCGTTCACCCAGCGGCACTGCAGCAGCACCCAGTAGCAGCTGTCGTGCATCATCCGGGTAATCAGGTGGCTAAGGGCGCGCTGGTCCGCGTTGAGCTGGGCGTCCATGGCAACCTCGAAGCGTTGGGTAAGCCGGTCGATGATGAGTTCGGAATCGCCCAGGGGCTCTCCGTCGAGCTTGATATACGGAATTTTGCCCTTGGGCGCCTTACGGGTGTCACCATCAATCACGCTGCGGTATTCCAGACCCGCCATTTTTAGCCAGAGTTCCAGTTTGACGCAAAAGGGACTGGGGTCAGGCAGGCCCCATGCGGAGCCAAACTGATAGAGTTCAATCATTATTGTTCTCCGGGTGGGACAGGTTAAATTTTTATTACCACTCAACGAGCTGGCGATACGGACCATAATAAGCGGTAAAATCTGACAAGGGGTAAGCACTGTCTCAGCGGTTACCCGATTATTCACCTCGATAAATTGCAGAAACCATGGAGCAACACGGATAGCAGGGTAAAAAATAACGGAGGAAAAATTAGTGACCGGTTTACATCAGGCAGTGTTAAGGACGGACATTAGTGGCATGCCGTTGGAATGGATAAGCTACCAGGAGGCAGTCAGGCTTTATCACGATGAGCGCATCGCCTACACCTGCGGCACGCCGCTTTATCGAGTTAATGGCGGCATTAATGCGGCCACCGGCCAGCGCAGCAGCATCGAGGTGAATTCGATCATCGCCACCCACGGCACTCATCGTGCCAGGCACCGCACCGCTGCCGATTACGTTCCACCGCTGAATAATCCCACCCTGTTTCGCCGTGATCAGCAGATTTGCCTCTATTGCGGCGACCGATTTCGCAGCAGCGACCTGTCGCGCGACCATGTGACCCCGATCAGCCATGGCGGTTCCGATAGCTGGAATAACGTGGTGACCGCTTGTCGGCGGTGCAATAACCACAAGGCTGACCGTAGCCCGGAGAGTGCGGGAATGCCACTCTTGGCGGTGCCTTTCACGCCGACCCATGCGGAATATATATACTTGAAGGGTCGACGGATTCTGGCCGACCAGATGGAGTTTTTAAGCGCCCATTTTCCCCGTACCAGCCCGCTACACGCGAGAATATCCTCGGCAAAAGAATCACTATTAATTTCACAGGAATAAGGAGAAAGCACGCATGTCGAGTAATCTGGTCGAATACCGCAATGAGGGCAAGGTTGCCATTATTACCCTGAATCGCCCCGAGGCGATGAATTCGATGACCGTGGGAATGATGGAAGAGCTTACCGCCGCCGTGAAACGCCTGGACAGGGATGACGATGCCTGGGTAGGTATTCTTAACGCCAACGGGCCGGCATTTTGTACCGGGGCTGATCTGAAAGAATCCCTGGGGCTGATCGATGAAGATCCCGGTAACTTATATGAGCTGCCTAAGACCGGTATGGCCACGGTAACCGCCATTGCCAACCTGAAAAAACCGACCATTGCCGCCATTCATGGCCACACAGTGGCAGGCGGCATTCTTTTTGCCAATGCTTGTGCGCTGATAGTAGCGGCGGAGTCCACAAAAATAGCTATGCCAGAGGCAAAAGTGGGAATGCCTACCCTGGGTTACCTGGATATGTGGAAGGTGGTCGGCCCCCGACGGTTTATGGAGATGACCCTGACGGGTAGCAGTTTTGGTGCCAAAGAAGCCCACGATTATGGCCTGGTGAACAAGGTGGTGCCCGACGACAAATTGCTGGAAGAGACGCTGGCGTTGGCGAACAAAATAGCCAGAAATTCACCGAAATCGGTGGCCGGTCACCTCGAAGCGGTCAAGTTATCGGTGAAATACAACAAAGAACTGCTCGAAGAGATGGCCACCACCATCTGGGATAAGGTGGTCTACAGTGAGGACCTGCAGGAAGGACTCAAAGCCTTTGCAGAGAAACGCCCCCCCGAGTGGAAAAACAGGTAGTCTCGGCCATCACCTGACCCGCCGCTGGCCGGCGGCGGGTCTATCCTCTTCTACCGGAGTTATTCATTAAACAGCGTGTAAACCCCGTCGGCACCGGCGTCGCGCAACGCTACCAGTTCCGCGTATTCGGGTGAATCCCACCAACTGCGAAAGGTGGCTTCATCGGCGAATCGAAATATTAGCAGCTCTCCCTCCGCTGATTCTCCTTTTATATCGACCATCTTTTGCGCTTTGACCACCAGCTCGCCACCGAGTCCGCGCACCATGGGGCCGACCGCTTTACGATAGTCGGCCAGCTTCTGCGCATCTTTGACTTGCATGGTGGCGACAAACAGTACGCTCATTGCAGTTACCTCCTGGTGTTATGCAGGTTATCGGGAATTAAACGATACCCAGTGGCTGCAATTTACCCAGCAGGCGTTCACGCTCGACTTCGGTGAGCGGCTGCACCGGTGCGGTCACCGGGCCGGCGTGGAGGCCGATGAACTCGCACCACAGCTTGATCACGCCGATCAGCCGGGCATAGGCCGCCGTTTTACCCAGGGGGCCCATAAATTCATCTTCATAGACTTCCCAGATAGGTCTCAGGGAGAGCCATTTGGCCCAGGCGTCGTCCCAATTGCCCGCCAGCGCATCTTCGTAATAACTGCGCAGCACCGCCCGTTTTTTGCCGTAGAGCAGGTAGGAAAACTCGGCAAACAGCACCTGGCCGCCGAGGCGCAGATCATCAACAAAAAATTGTTCAATAGGATCTGAAACAATGAAGTCGTCACGCAATTCCCGCCGTAGCAGCAGCGATTCTGAACGGTTTAGATGACCCTGCTTAACGCAAACCACGGTTTCCAGGTCGACCAGTCGCTTCATCAGCTCCAGACTGAGAACCTTGCCGGAAACCGGGGTGCGGTAGAGGCAGATCGCCAGGTCAGAGCGGTCGGTTACGTACTGGAAAAAATCAAACACCTCGCTATCGGTACGCAGCTGGGTCATCGGGTTCATCAGCTCGGCGCCGTTGAAGCCCAGCTGCTCGATATGGGCCAGTTTGCGAACGCAAAAATCAGCGGAGGGGTCGAGGATAATGCTCCACAGGTCAGTGCGCCCGGCCACCGCATCGGCGACGATATCGTGGTAGCGAAACCACTCTTCCGGTTGCATGTTCCAGGTTTCGGCGGCAAACCCGCCCACCACCAGGCCATCGACGCCCCAGTCGATATAGGTGTCGATATTTTCACGCAGCTGCTGTTCGTTGATTTTGCCGTCGGTAATCGGGGTGATCGGAGCTGAGTAGAACCCGCGAATCGTTTTCTGTGCCCAGGTTTTAGCCTCGCTACGGGTGAAATCTGCCATCTTCTTCTCCTCAGATAATAGTTTTATATTGGGTTGATCAGCGAGCGGAATGCCCATCCACCGGTGGATAATTTGACCGACCATGAATAATGCCTGATCGGGAGATAAAGGTGAACTATAACGAGCCAGACCACATCCGCATGTTGCGGGAGACGTTGCAGAAATTTGTCGAAAACGAAATGCCACGGGAGCTGGCCCGGGAGTGGGATCAGGCTAACGAGTACCCAGCGGAAGTGTTTGCAAAGCTCGCTGATCTGGGGGTCACCGGCATGACCATGGATGAAGCGCATGGTGGCAGTGGCCGCGATATTCAGGCGACCATGGTGGTGATTGAAGAGCTGTCAAAACGGAGCATGGCGATTGCGGTGCCTTACATTATGTGCACCTGTTATGCCGGTATGAATCTGGTCGAGTGCGCCAGCCCGGAGCAGCAGGCCGAGTTGTTACCCAGGGTTGCCAGTGGTGAGCTGTTGTTTGCCTACGGCCTGACCGAACCGGATGTGGGTGCCGACCTGGCCAGCGTGCGTACCACCGTGGTGCGCGATGGTGACGAGCTGGTAATCAATGGCTCCAAACGATTTTGCAGTGGTGCCGAAATCAGTGATTACATTTATACGCTGGTATGCAGTGATAAAGAGGGCGAGCGTTACCGTAACCTGTCGTTTGTGATGATCCCGCCTGATAGCGCCGGCGTTACCATTGAACGCATCGCTACCATGGGCATGCACGGGGCAGCGACCACGGATGTCACCTTTAGTAATGTGCGCGTTCCCATCGACAAGCTGATGGGCGGCGAAGCCGGCTGGAATAACGGCTGGAAAATGCTCGCCGGGCC
The DNA here is from genome assembly GCA_038113925.1 of Gammaproteobacteria bacterium. GTDB lineage: Bacteria > Pseudomonadota > Gammaproteobacteria > Immundisolibacterales > Immundisolibacteraceae > QNFC01. Next base: position 58,951 of record JAYNPV010000001.1, read on the forward strand.
TGGGCTGGATGTGGAAAAACTGGAAGTGGCGGCGATCGCCGTCGGTGTGGCAGCTGCGGCGGTTGAAGATGCCTGGGAGTACAGTCAGGAGCGTCAGCAGTTTGGTAAACCCATCTGCACCTACCAGTCGATCCGTCACAAACTGGCGGATATGCAAACCAAGTTGCATGCAGCAAGGCTGATGATGGCCCACGCCACCGAGCTGGTGCAGCAGGGCCAGGCTGCCGGGGTGGAAACGTCAATGACCAAAATGTTTTGCACCGAAACCGCCAAGGAGCTGGCGCTGGAATGCCAGACCATCATGGGTGCCTATGGTTATGTGAAGGAGTTTGATTGCGAACGTTACGTTCGCGAAGCCATTGTATTGCCAATCTTTGGTGGCTCCACGGCAATCCACCTGAACAACATCAGTAACTGGATGGGGTTGCCAAAGCAGTGAGATGAAACCGGGTCGTCGGCGTTAACTCAGCAGCCTGACTGGCGGCCGGTTTGTGCCCCGAGCCAGGCTGTGTGGCGCTTAGCGGTCACGGTTCACCTTCGTTTCACAGGAGTAAACAGCGCTACTCCATTATCGCTTGTCGCCTGAGCCGCAGCGATATTACCAATCCGCCTCGGTTGACCTGGCCCGATCGCTGCTCGGGTGGTAATGCTGACGGGCAAATAGTCTCAACAGTCTCTCAATTTGTTGCTGTTTTGACCGACAACAGTGCCATGAATAGCCCTGGCAGTATCATCTCTTTATCGTCCGCCCACGCGGAAGAGGAAGACACCCCCGACGCAAACCGCCGGGGTATGGCGCTGCGCACCCGCCTGAAACTGCTGGGGTATCTGGTAACCCTGGGCTGCAGCACGCTTCTCGGGATGACGCTTTTTGCCCTGAGTGTCGGTGCGCTCCTACAGAACAGTCTGGATGATGCACAGGGAGCGCTGGAGCTCATTGCTCGTGGGAATGCCAGCCTGGTGAGCAAGGGTGATATTCGCTCACTGGAACAGAGATTTGACCATTTCGGTCAAATTCCAGGTATCCAGGCTGTGCAGCTGGTCGATAATGACCAGCAGCCAATAGTTACCTTCAGCGTTGATGGCGAGGAGCGGCCTGTGGCGAAGCTGGCCGCTGAAGCGCAGCAGCAACAGGCCGGCAATCTGTTCAGCCGATTATTGGGACG
>JAYNPV010000001.1:60126-69470 GCA_038113925.1 Gammaproteobacteria bacterium
CGCTCGCGGTTAACCCTGAGAACTCCGCTGATTTCGGGCCATCAGACTTTGGGCGTGCTCTATCTAGTCTGGGATCTGTCGCGTACCCAGGCACAGATTCAGCGGTTGCTGCTGGTACTAATCAGCTTTTTTTTGCTGACTTTTTTTGTCACCGCAGCGTTAACCGCCGGCTTGAGACGATCTTTTGAGCGACCGGTGAACGAGCTGCTGGCGACCATTCACGGGTTTCGGGGCGACATTGAGACCGCGCGCTATGCCCGCAGGTTTGCCAATGATGAACTCGGCGAACTCACTTCATCGTTTAATCAGATGTTGACCCGGCTGCTCGATCAGCGCCGCCAGCTTAGTAGCGCACGTAACCAGCTGGAACAGCGCGTGGCAGAACGAACCCTTGAGCTTGAGGCCAAGCACGCCGAAGCTGAGTCGGCACGCAAAGACCTACAGCAGGTGCTCGATCTGTCGCTGGATGTGTTGTTACTGATGGATGATCGCGGTACCTGTCTAATGGTCAGCCCTGCGGTAACCACCTTGCTCGGCTACCAGCAGTCTGAACTGCTGGGGACGGATATTCACTCCCTGATCTACTCAAAAGACCGGGCGAGTGCCAACAACCGACCCCAGCAGGTGGCCGATTTTGTCAGGCAGGCCGGCGGGTCACTGAATCATGTAGAACGTCGGTTTCGTCACCGGGATGGTCGCTGGGTCTGGATGGAATGGAGCATGACTCTGGTGGAAGACAACCGGGTGATGCTGATCGGTCGCAATATCCAGGATAGAAAACAGAAAGAAGTTGAATTAATGGTCGCCCACAAGTCGGAGACCATCGCCCGCAAACGTACCCAGCAAATCGTTGATATTTCCTTAGATATGATCGTGGTCGTTGATTCCGCTGGCAGATTTCTGCAGGTCAGCGAAGCCAGTAATCGGTTATTTGGTTACCACCCTGACGAACTACGCGGCCAGTTATTTCAGGATTTTGTGGCGGGCGATGATTTTGACAATGGCGCTGATAACGCCAATCTGATCGATTCTGTCCGCCAGGCGGGCGGGTCGCTCGACCATCAGGTACGGCGGTTTAAACACAAGCTGGGCCATTGGGTCTGGGTCGAATGGAGTGTGGTGTTTCAGCAGGAAGAGAAGGCCGTGTACGGCGTTGCCCGCGATATAACCGAACGGCGCAAACAGGAGCAGGCCCTGGCCCAGGCCCATAACGAACTTCAACAAATGATCGATGGCTCACTGGATCTGATAGTGACCCTCGACATGGAGGGCGCGTTTACCAGTGTCAATGCTGCCAGTGAGGTTATTCTTGGCTACCCACCAGAGGGGTTATTGGGCAAGAAAATCACCGATATGATGAACCCGGCAGATCTGACCATGCATGTGATACCCGAAGTGGCAGATCAGCTGAACGCCCACGGCGGCAAATTTAATGGATTGACTCGCCGATTCCGTCACCGGGCCGGTCACTGGGTCTGGTTGGAATGGAACGTAACCCACCATGCCCAGAGCAACCATATCCATGGCGTTGCCCGCGATGTGACCGAACGCGTTACCTATCAAAAGGAACTGGTAACGGCAAGAGAGACCGCCGAGGCCGCAACGGCCGCAAAATCTGAATTCCTTGCCAACATGAGCCATGAAATTCGCACCCCGCTCAATGGCGTGATGGGGATGTTGCAACTCCTCAGTGATACCCGGGTCGATGTCGAGCAGGCGGGGTTACTTGATACAGCACTGAGTTCCAGCGAAGCCCTGTTGACCCTGATCAATGACATTCTCGACTATTCCAAGATCGAAGCCGGCAAGCTGGATATCGAATCCGAGCCGCTCGACCTGCTTGATCTGTTGGAGGAAGCCGTGGCGCTGTTTGGTAAGCCGGCGGCAGAAAAAGGCATGGATATTTCCTCTATTCTTGGTGCTGAGTTGCCGCCGCGCATTTGTGGTGACGTCACCCGGCTCAGGCAGGTTCTGATTAATTTGTTGGGCAATGCGATGAAGTTCACCCGGCACGGCGAAATTGTTTGCCGCGCCAGTGAGGAACAGGACCCCAACACCCATCTGCTGCGTATAGATGTGATCGATAGCGGGATTGGTATTCCCGCGGAGAAGCTGGAGCAGATATTTGAATCTTTTTCCCAGGCGGATAACTCCACTACCCGAGAGTACGGCGGAACCGGGCTCGGACTGACCATCTCGCAGCAGCTGGTGGAACTGATGGGGGGCACTATAGAGGTGACCAGCACACCGGGCGAAGGATCTACCTTTACCATTCGATTACCGTTGATTCCGGCACAATCGGTTGAAAGCAACAACCGGTTACTGCAATCCCGGCGGGTGTTGATACTGGCCGATTCACCGACCGTGCGGGATTCCCTCGCCGGGCGTTGTCAGCGTGCCGGGATGCGAGTAACCAGCCTGCCGGTCTGGGAGCACACCCTGCTCGATCTACTGGTTGACGGTTCTGCCTTTGACCTGGTGATCGCCGATTCGGTGCTGTTGGAAGAGGAGCCGGGAGCTCGCTGGATCCTAAAACCCACGGTGCCGACCCTGGTGATAGCACCCTATGGCCAGCCGCTACAGAACCTATCCGAACAGTTTCGGCAAATCTACAAACCGGTTCGTAGCAAGCAGTTACTGGCCTTCAGTGAAGAGCTCCTGAGTTCGACAAGATTGGTTCCCGACACCCCTGCTAACGGCAGCCCCCGCTTGAAGCCTTCCCGTGTTCTGCTGGTGGAGGACAACATGGTCAACCGCAAGGTGGCGGTCCGAATGCTTGAAAAACTGGGGATGACGGTGGAAGTGGCAGAAAATGGGCAGATGGCGATAGAGCGCCTGGCGAATGAGGAGTTCGATCTGGTGTTGATGGATTGCCAGATGCCGGTGCTCGACGGTTTTGGGGCGACCCGGCAGCTGCGTCAGCAGGAACAGGAGGGCGAGGAGCATCAGATTATCATCGCGTTGACGGCCAATATTGGTGAAAAATTTCGTCAACGCTGTTTCGAGGCCGGCATGGACGACTATCTGGCCAAGCCCTTTCGTAAAGCAGCGCTGGAGCAGGCTTTGGGTCGTTGGTTGTCGGTCGACGCGGATCAAATTGTCGTGGGTTAGCCTCGGGGAAGTCCTTAACAGCAGAGTTTTTAGTAGAAGCGACTTTAGTCACGAATGAAGTCGCTCCTACAAATCATATCGGCGACCCTGGCGTCTTGTTTCGTCTGCCCTGGCCTGATCCGGTGCTGATTGGTAAAGGGTGTTAACAGGCCCTGATACTTTATAGAAAAACCGGTCGCCGTGACCCGGTTTGTTACCCATGGCTATGATTCATCTTTGGGTTACGGTAGCCTGCCACCCAAACACCATTGCCGAAGAGACCATCCATGACCGGGCAAACACTGCGAGCTGAACGTCTCGGATACGTCGCGCTGACTGTGAGTGATCTGGATAAATCGCTCGCCTTCTGGCGGGATGCGGTCCAACTTGAAATAAGCGAAAAACGCGACGATAAAGTTTTCCTGCGCGGGGGGATGCAGCACCACTGGATTACCCTGCAGCAGGCAGCCGAGCCGGGTCTGCAAAGGGTAGGTATTGAAGTGAGTAGCCCGGAAACGCTGGAAGCGCTGGAACGGCGGCTGACCGGTGCAGGGGTAGTGGTAGAGCCTGGCACCGGCCTCAATGAGAGCCGAATCCTGCATGCCATTCGGTTTAATGACCCCGCCGGAAATCCGCTGGAACTCTATTGCGACATGGTTTCAATGGCGACGCCACCGCGGCCCATTTCTGTCACTCTGCTGGACATTCAGCACTGTGTTATGGCGGTGGATAACGTGGCCGAGGCAGCAGATTTCTACACTGGCTTACTGGGAATGCGAGTATCTGACTGGATTGGGGACAGCATGTTTTTCGCCCATTTTCGTAACGGCTGGCACCATGGGTTGGGTCTGGGCAAAATGCCGGATCAACCCAGGGGGCTGCACCACATCTGTTTTCAGCCACCCGATCTGGATAACGTGATGCGAGGCCGTGCCCGGGTTCGAAAACTTGGCTATGAGATCACTCTCGATATCCTCCGTCACGGTCCCTCCGGGTCGGTGGGGTTTTATTTCATTGGCCCCGATGATGTGGTGGCGGAAATGAGTTACGGCGCCCGCCAGTGTGGTGAGGATGAGCAGTTTCGGCCCCGTCAGTTAGCCATGAGCCCGGAAACGATTGATGTCTGGCAGACCGGGCTTAGCGACAGTGAGCTGTCGATTATTGAAGAGTTAAGATCCATAAAAGGTTAACGGGGACGAGTTATGAAAGCGGCAAAAATCTGGATGGTCCTGATGGGGATTTTCTACCTGCTTAATCTGGTGGCATTGTGGCCCAGCCTCTGGGCACCGCAATTACCCACCATGTACCCGGGGGTGGAACTGTATCAGGGTACCGACTCCTTCCAGCTGTTGTTGGATGCCTGGCTGATCGTGGGTATACAACTGGCTGCTATCGGGTTAGTGCTGCTCTGGGCTGGCCTTTTCTCCCGGCGGGTAGAGCGCTATATCGGTGTCATCTGGGTGGCCATCGTTACCGAGGTTGTCGATGGCATCTGGGACATCTACAGTGTTATGGGCGGGCTGGAAGCGCCGATGATCGGCTATGCCACCGTGGTGATCCACCTGATCTGGATTGGCACCGCCTTCTGGGTATTGGGGAAGGTCAAGAAGGAGCTGGGATAACCAGGAGCTTGCCGGGTTTGGGTGATCGTAACCAGCAGGGTGGGCCTAGTTAACGAAGAATTGGGGGGAAATGGGCTGTGCCCCTAAACCGGCCAGGCGGCGTTCAAGATGCAGCCTTCACCTCCGTTTCCGTAGGAGCGACTTCAGTCGCGACCAACGGGGCGGTAGAATCGCCGGCTGTCGCGACTGAAGTCGTTCCTACAACTCTCGCCCATCTCCCCTTGATTGGCCTGGCAGGTGTTGGTGCTCCAACGCTGGTTTATAAATAGGGTTAACAGGCCCTGCAAGCCTGCTCAAAGTTATCGGGCAATAATAGCCAGCCTCGTTGCCCGGTAATTGACTGCCAAATAAAACTATCCGCGCCCCCCGCCGGAGCAGTTGAGCACCTCGCCGGTGACGTAAGCCGCGTCGGCTGACGCCATATACGCAATGGCCGCTGCCAGTTCATCCGGGGTTCCCATGCGGTTCATCGGAGTATCGCGAAAAGTCTGTTCCATTACCCCTTTGATGCCGTCAGCGTCCACCTGATCGTAATCGCCGAGGCCGACGTTTCGGGGTACTGCCCGCTCGCCACCATCGACGCCCCCCGGAGCAACGCAATTAACGCGAATATTCTCCTCCGCCAGCTCCATCGACAGGCAGACAGTGATCGCTGCCACCCCGCCTTTCGCCGCGGAATAAGGCACCCGGTTTATCCCCCGGGTGGCCACGGAACCGACATTGACAATGGCCCCCGACTGCTGCCTGATCATCTGCGGAATCACCGCCCGGCAACCCCACAAAGTGGGCCAGAGCGAACGCTGTATCTCTTTTTCAATCTGCTCTATCGGATAGAGGTGGTAAGGCTTGGCCCAGATGGTGCCGCCGACGTTATGCACGGCCACGTCAACCTGGCCGTATCTCTCTACGGCTGTGTTTACTACGGTTTCGGCCCCTTCCCAGGTCTCCAGGTCGACCTGCACGGTGCTGGCCTCACCGTTAGTCGCGGCAATTATCTCGGCGACCTCCTGGGCCTCCTTTTCAGCCCGGTCGGCGATCAGTACGGTCGCACCCTCAGCGGCCAGGCGGATGGCGGTGGCTTTACCGATACCCTGGGCACCGCCGGTAACGATGGCAATCTGGTCGTCAAAACGGCGGCAGTTAGGTTGAGAGGAATCTAATGACATGGCGATGCTTCCTGCATAAGTAGAAATTTGAAAAAAGCCCACTGTGTGTTGGTAACCAGGAGCCAGTTGAGTTTAGGGAGGTTAAAGCAAATAAGTGGGATAATGGGTGCAGATTTTCACGATTTTGAGGCCAATAGTGGACATGCTCAATGAAAAATTGCGGAAACTTGGGTCGCTATCCCGATTCCCCGACCTATTCATCCTCGATCCGACGGATTCCTAGGCGTTAATCAGTTGGTAAACCCGCTCGGCAGTAAGCGGCAGTTGGAATGCCGGTTTGCCGATGGCGTCGGCCACCGCATTGGCGATGGCTCCCGGCAGGGCAACGTTCGAAGCTTCGCCCACCGGGCCCAGATTAAAAGGCCCCGGCCCTTCATCCCGCTCCAGCAGAATGGTCTCCAGCGGCGGAATATCCTTGATATTGGGTAACTTGTAATCGCCCAGATGGAGCGCTTCCGGTTTGCCCTCGTCGAAACGCTGGCCGGACATTAACGCCATGCCCATGCCGTAAACCATGCCGCCTTCCAGCTGACCAAGATGAGCAACCGGATTGATGATAGTGCCCACATCGTGGGCGCTGACTACTTTTTCCAGTGTGACCTGACCGGTTTCCAGATCCACCCGCGCCTTGACTACCTGAGCAGTAAAATTGGTGTCGGCCATTTCCGGCTCCAACGGCAGTTTGGCGTAATCATCGATAACAATATCGCCGCCCTGCTTGCTACAGGCGATGGCAGCCAGTTCAGCAAAAGTGTAGTTTTTCTCCCCGGCGATCAGCGTGCCGCCCTGCCACTGGCCGCTCACCCCGGCCGAGTCGGCAATCAGGGTTTTGAGTTTATCGAGGGCATCGATGGTGGTTTTGCCCATGGTAAAGGTGGTCCGGCTACCGCCGACACCAAAATCAAAGGGCAAATTGCTGGTGGATACCGGTTGGATGGTGACCTGGTCGAGCTGGCCATCAATCGCCTCGGCGACCATCTGTTGCACGGCGGTGTAGGTGCCCTGGCCAGGATCGGGAATCGGCACCTCCACGGTGATATGGCCGCTATCAGCCAGAATCAGTCGGACGCTGCAATCACCGCCGATGGTGCCGCGTTCGTACATGCCGATTCCGTAGCCGACGCCGGTGCCCTGCTCGCGCTGTTGCCAGTTGATGGCGTCAAGGGCCGCTTGCAGGGTCTCTTTGGCCCGAATCGTGACCCACTGCTGGCCCGCCGGAGCTGTGTCGCCCTGCTCCAGCAAATTGAGCATGCGAAATTCTGCCGGATCCATGTCGAGGGCTTTGGCGATCAGATCAAACTGCGCTTCTACCGCGAACATCACTTGTGGCCCGCCGGGCGCTCGCATATGACCCGCCGGCAGGGTGTTGGTGTATACGATATTGCTGTGCAGGTCGATGGCCGGAATCCGGTAGCAACTTGCTGCCTGATCGACACCGTGCAGATTCAGGGTGGGCAGGGGTTTAAACGCAGCGTAGGCGCCGGTGTTGAACCAACCATCGAGCTGCAGCCCGCACAAGCGACCTTCCATGGTGACGCCGGTGCGCAGTTTTATTTTGCTGGCGTGGCGGCCATTGGCAGCCATCAATTCTTCGGTGTAGGTCATTACCACTTTCACCGGCCGGCCGGCCGCTTTGGAAAGCAGGTAGGCCACGGGGGCATCGAAGGGGTTGCCCTTGCCACCAAAATCGCCGCCGATGCAGTTCATGTGTACCTGAAAATTCTCCGGCGGCAGATCAAAACATTTCGCCAGCTGCAGGCGCAACATATAGGGACTTTTGTTGCTCGACCAGATATCGGCACTGCCATCGGCTTTGACATCGGCCACCGAGGCGTTGGGTTCAAGGTAACCGTGGTGCTCAAAGGGGGTCTGAAATTCGTGCTCAAAAATATGCTCAGCCTCGGCCATGGCCGTGTCCATATCGCCGTGCTGCCAGTTCATGTAGGCACTGAGGTTGTTGACCTTCGGGCTGGCCGGGTGGTGGAAGGCACCGTCATAGCCGGGCATATCCTGATGGACTGGGTAGGCGTCGTCGGCGATGGCTTCATCAATGGTAAATACCGCCGGCAGTTCTTCATACTCCACTTCGATCAGATCAAGGGCGTGTTCAGCGATATCGGCATTATCGGCTGCCACCGCCGCCACCCGGTCGCCGATAAAGCGGACTTCCCTGCCGGCCAACACGGGCAAATCGCGAATCGCCCGACCAATGAGGTACTCCTCGTCCTGACCGGTGATTACTGCATGGACGCCGGGTAGTGCTTCGGCGGCAGAAGTATCAATACCGAGAATGCGCGCGTGGGGATAGGGACTTCGCAGTATCTTGCCGCGGAGCATGCCCGGCAGGTTGATATCCGCGCTGTACTGGCTGTTGCCGGTGACTTTGTCGTGGCCATCGAGCCTCGCTGTGGGTTGCCCCACAAATTTTCTGGTCATTTCCCTGTTCCCCCTCGCTGCATGTTAATTCAGTCGATAAATTTATTTTTAACTGTAGCTCACCGAACATTCCACTTAAATTCAAGGCACACTATCATAAGCTCATCGCGGCAAAAACGGACAATAATTGCTCGTCGTCATTAGGAGGGAGGATTTCAATGGATGGCAACGCAGAACAGCTGGTGCCGGTCACGGTCACGGTGAATGGCCAGCGCCATGAGGCGCAGATACGACCTAATCTGTTGCTGGTTGATTTCTTACGCTACGAGCTTGGGCTTACCGGCACCAAAGAGGGTTGTAGTGTGGGTGTCTGTGGTGCCTGCACGGCGTTGGTCAATGGCAGGATGACCAGTGCCTGCCTCTGCCTGGCGGCGATGACCGATGGCTGCGAAATCACCACCTCCGAAGGGCTGGCCGATAACGATGAGCTATTGCCGATCCAGCAGAGTTTTATCGATCACGGCGGTTTTCAGTGCGGTATCTGCACCTCCGGTCAGGTGATCGCCGCCAAAGCGCTGCTGGATCAGTCACCCAACCCCAATGAGTCCGAAATCAAGGACTGGATGATGGGCAATCTCTGCCGCTGCACCGGTTACTACGGCATTATCCGCTCAATCGAAAACGCAGCGGAAAGTCCCGCTACGGGGGAGTGAGATGGAGAGTTTTCAGTTTCACGCCCCGGCGGACTTAAGTGAAGTTTATGCCCTGCTGGATAAATACGAATATGACGCGCGCCTGATTGCTGGGGGCACCAGCCTGATCACCTTTATGAAGCAACAGCTGGTGCAGCCCGACCATCTGGTCCACCTGGGCAAGATTGATGCCCTGCGAGGGGTGGAAGTAGTCGAGGGTGAAATGGTGGTACGGGCGTTAACCACCTATCGCGAGCTGGAAACTCATCCGCTGGTGTTGCAGCACGCCCCGCAGATTGCCGAAGTGCTCGGTCATGTTGCGACCCTGCGTATTCGCGAAACCGCGACTATTGGTGGGGGTCTGAGCCAGGGCGACTCTGCCCAGGACGGGCCCGGGT
>JAYNPV010000002.1:0-16276 GCA_038113925.1 Gammaproteobacteria bacterium
GATAAAATGTGTCGACATCATCGCTGCGTAAGGCCGACTCCACTTCCATCGCACAGCGCTTTGCGGTTGGCAGGTCCCAGCCGGGTGCCAGTCCCGCGTGAACCATCAGATACCCCAGCTCCTTATCGTGATGCAGCAGCGGTCGATGACGCAACCAGTCAATCAACGTATCCCGGTCGTGGGCCTTGAGCACCGGATCAAGGGTATCTCGCTTATGCTGCTTACCCACGCCGGCTGCGACCGCCAGCAGATGAAAATCGTGGTTGCCCAGCACGGCGATGGCCGCCGCGCCGAGGCCGCGGACAAAACGCAGGGTTTCGAGCGATTTAGGACCCCGATTTACCAGATCGCCCACCAACCAGAGGCGGTCGCGTTCAGGCCGAAACTCTATTTTATCCAGCAGCTCAACCAGCTCATCAAAACAGCCCTGAATATCACCAATCGCCCAGGTCGCCATTACCAGTCACCCGATGGGTCGCAAAGGATAAGCTGACTCAGGCATGCAGGATGAAAGTGACGGGGCCATCGTTGGTCAGGTTAACCTGCATATCTGCACCGAACTGGCCCACCGCCACCTGCCCATGCAGTGACTGGGCAACCTCGACAAAGCGGTCGAATAGCGGCTGCGCCTGTTCGGGTGACGCGGCGGGTTCGAACCCCGGCCGGCGACCCTGGGCGGTATCGGCAGCCAGCGTAAATTGCGGCACGATCAGCAGCCCCCCGGAAGTCTCCTGCAGACAGGCATTCATTTTGCCCTCGTCGTCGGCGAACAGGCGGTAATTGACCACCCGTTCTGCGAGCTTTTCGGCCTGCTCAGCGCTATCGCCTTTTTCTATGCCTAAAAACAGCACCAGACCGCGACCTATCTGTCCCAGAGCCACGCCATCGACAAAAACCGAACCGTGAGAGACCCTCTGCAGTAGAGCGATCATGCTGTGTAACTCTCCTTCTGTCGGGAGGCCTTTTTCCGATCGCTTTCGAGCAGGAAGCGTTTCCGCACACGAATCGAGCTGGGAGTCACCTCCACCAGCTCATCATCAGCGATGAACTCCAGCGCCTGCTCCAGGGTATGGCGATTGATCGGTGTCAGGGTGATGGCTTCATCATTACCGGCGGCACGGATATTGGTGAGCTGCTTCGCCTTCATCGGGTTAACCACCAGATCATTGTCGCGGGAATGAATACCGACCACCATACCTTCGTAAATCTCTTCACCCGGTTCCACCAGCAACTTGCCCCGTTCCTGCAGGTTAAACAACGCAAACCCCACCGCTTTGCCGTTGGTATTAGAAATAAACACACCGTTGTTGCGCCCGCTCAGGTCTTCCTTGGTGGCCTCGGCATAGTCGTCGAATACCGAGTGCATCAGGCCGGTACCTGAGGTGGTGGTGAGGAAAATCGTCCGCAGGCCGATCAGTCCGCGGGTAGGGATTAGGTAGTCCAGCCGGACCCGGCCCTGCTGGCCCGGCTCCATGCCTTTCAACTCGCCGCCACGCTCGGCAATCAACTCCATCACCGCGCCCTGGTAATTGCTATCAACATCGATGGTCAACAGTTCCCAGGGTTCGTGCCGCTTGCCGTCGATCTCTTTAAAAATAACCTGTGGCCGGGATACGGCTAACTCGTAACCTTCGCGGCGCATCGTCTCGACCAGAATTGACAGGTGCAGCTCACCGCGGCCTGAAACTATAAAAATATCCGGGTCGGGACCGTCTGCGACCCGCAGCGCGATATTGGTTATCAGCTCGCGGTCGAGACGTTCGCGAATCTGCCGGGAGGTCAGGTATTTACCATCGCGTCCGGCCAGGGGCGATTTATTCACTTCAAAATTCATGCTCACGGTGGGCTCATCCACCGCCAATGCGGGCAGCGCCTCTACCTTGTCCGGATCACACAGGGTATCTGATAATCCAAGCCCTTCGATACCACTAAGGGCCACAATATCGCCGGCGTCGGCGACTTCAACTTCCACCCGCTCCAATCCCTGAAAATTGAGCACCTGCAATATTCGCGCACTCTCCTGGTCGCCGTTCGGCAGCACCCGGGTCACCACCTGATTGCGACGCACCTGGCCCCGTTCGACCCGACCGATACCGATCACCCCGACATAGCTTGAATAGTCCAGCGCGCTGATGCGCATCTGCAGGGGAGCCTGAGTGTCCTGCTGTGGCGCGGGGACATGCGCCTCAATGGCATCGATCAGCGGCTGCATGTTGCCCTCGGTTGCGGTCGATTCAAGGCTGGCAAACCCCTGTATCGCTGAGGCATAAATCACCGGAAAATCGAGCTGTTCATCTGTCGCCCCCAAGCTGTCAAACAGATCGAAGGTAGCATCGAGCACCCAGTCGGGTCGCGACCCCGGGCGATCAATCTTGTTAATCACCACCAGAGGGGCCAGCCCCATAGCGAATGCTTTTTCGGTAACAAACCGGGTTTGCGGCATCGGCCCTTCCACCGCATCCACCAGCAGCAACACCGAATCGACCATCGACAGAATTCGCTCTACCTCGCCGCCAAAGTCCGCGTGCCCCGGTGTATCCACTATGTTAATACGCTGTTCACCCCAGGTGATGGCGGTATTTTTGGAGGTGATAGTAATGCCTCGCTCACGCTCCTGGTCGTTACTGTCCATCACCCGCGTGCCCATGGTCTGGTGGCCGGCGAAGGTGCCGGACTGTTTTAACAGGCAGTCGACAAGCGTGGTTTTACCGTGGTCAACGTGGGCGATGATGGCAATATTGCGCAAAGAAGAGGTCACGGCAGAGAAGTCTCGGGCTGGGTGAAAAAGGCGCAGGATTATAGCGGGTTAACGCCAAATTAGCGCCTGCCCCCAATGAATAACCCACTTGATCAGAGAATTAATCCTGCTTAAAACTGCCCAGCGTTTTAACCAGATTCGCAGGCGGGCGAACAAGTTGGTGACGTGAGTAATCGAAAAACGCCATATCGGTAATGCCCCGGGCCAGTTCGGTTTCATCATCCCCCTTCATCAACCGGTAACCGAACCGGCACTGCGCCCGCCCGTGCATCCCCATCCCGGTTTCCAGTTGCAGGCGGTCGAAAAGAAAGCCCTCGGCCAGAAAATCCAGCTGACAGCGACGCATTATTAATCCCGCGCCGCCGATATCCTGCTCGCTCAGCCCCAGGCCCGCTAACAGAGCCACTCTACCCTGATGAAAATAGCCGAGAATGGCGTTATTACTCAGATGATTGCCGTAATTCAGGTCGGTCACGCGCACCTCAAGCGCGATCCGCGAGCTTATTTCACCATTCATTGCGTTCTCAATTTGCATCACCACACCCTTATTGCCCCACCCTGCTTGTAAGCAGGCTTCAATTCAGCCGTGGCGAATGATTAAATGCCCGCCACCGGCTAACCGATCATTGCAGTGGACAATAATAGAAATTACTTTAATAATCACGTATAACTTTATTCTATATAGAATTAAAATTGATTTGGATTGCCGATTGATATGGAAAGATAACGCCTTGCCATCAGTGACCTTGGCGTAAAAAGGGAGATCTAGAAAAATGACAGGGAAAACAAAATCAGTAATCACAGCCTTGCTGCTGCTCGCGACAGCGAACGCCTCGGCCGGGGCTTTCGACAACCTCTCTATTGACAGCGTCACCTTCTCCTACGGCCGCGGACAGGGAGACGCCGACATCTATCGAATCAGCGCCCAGTCAAGGTGGAATAAAAGCTGGTTGAACGAAGGGAACTGGCACGTTACCGGCTACTGGAATGCCACCGCCGGACACTGGCACAGCGACAAGGCCGGGGGTCACGAAGATAACGCCTTTGAACTGGCGCTCACCCCGGTATTCCGGCTGGAACAGAAAAACTCCCGCGACGGCCATCTGTCGCCTTATGTGGAAGCCGGTGTGGGCGTCCATCTGATCGGACCCACCTCAATCGGTGACCGCAGCCTCTCCAACGTGGTTCAGTTCGGCTCTCGCGTCGGCATCGGCTTGCGCTTTGGCGAGAACGGCAAATACGATCTGGGCTACCGTTTCCAACACCTCTCCAACGCCGCGCTTGACGACCCCAATGACGGGTTTGACCTGCACACCATCAATCTGGGCATACGATACTAAACGGGTTATCCGGGGTGGGGCTGCACCAGGTGGGTGATTCACCAGGTCAATTATGCATTGGTTGCTGATACTGGCATTAGTCGTTCTGATTGTCGGTGGCCCGCAATGGTGGGTCCAACGGGTGCTGAATCGCTACTCAGGGGTCAGGGAGGATATTCCCGGCACCGGCGGCGAACTGGCTGAGCATCTTCTAAAGCGGCTTGAGTTAACCGGTGTCACCCTGGTCGGCGATGGCGAAGCCGATCACTACGACCCGATCAACAAGCAGGTCTGCCTGACGCCGCGGGTACACGACCAACGTTCATTAACGGCGGTGGTGGTCGCAGCCCACGAGGTCGGCCACGCGCTGCAGGATGCCAGCGGCTACGCACCCTTAATCTGGCGCACTCGACTGGCGAAGATCGTCATGACGCTGGAAAAATTCAGCGGCATTCTGCTGATCGCGATTCCCGTGGTGATGCTGCTTACGCGGCTCCCCCAAAGTGGCCTGTTGATGCTACTGATGATCATCGGCTCGACGGTCGGCGCAGTGATTCTCAGCCTGATAACGCTGCCGGTGGAATTCGATGCCAGTTTTAACCGTGCCCTGCCATTACTCAAGGCCGGTAACTATGTGTCGGCATCAGACCAGAAAGCGGCCCACAAAATACTCACGGCCTGCGCGATGACCTATGTGGCCGCGTCCCTGGTTAGCCTGCTAAACGCCGGGCGCTGGCTCAGATACCTGCGCCGTTGAGGGGTCGGTCTGCTAACTCTAATTGCCCTGCTGACGAATGCCGACGGTCGATAATATGGCGTCCACATAGATAGCCATGCCTTTGCGAAGCGCTTCTACCGGCAGGCGCTCGTTGGGGGCATGCACCGGTACCCGCTGATCAGGAAATCCCATCCCAAAGGCAACATAGCCTGGAAAAGCCTTGGCGTAGGTAGTGCCACCAATGGCGACCGGCGGCCGCTGATCATTTTGCCAACGCCGATAGGCGCTCACTAATTCAGTGACAAAGGGATCATCGGGCTCCACCCAGAGAGGGTCCATCGCCGCGACCATTTCCACCTTACCATTCAGGGGGGCAACCGCCTGTACCAGTGCAGCCTCAATCCGGTTGGCCGCCAGACCCTGCGGACCGCGAATATTCAGATAACTGTGTACTCCCAGTTCATCGCTGATCACCTGGCCCACGTTAACCGTGGTGCTGCCCATAACCGGGTGACGACGGTCGATGCCAAGGGAACTGCCATCGGTGGAGCCACCGATTATTCGGCTTAGAAACTGTAGTGTTCGGCCCGCCGCTGAGCCATCGGCAAAACTGTCCGCTGCCGCACTGCCTCTTGCCCCCTGGTCGAGCATTCGAGCCAGATGGGTGATGGCATTCACCCCACTCTCCGGGCGTGAACCATGACCGGCCTTACCCATCGCGGATACCCGGGTTAACCCATGAACCGGGCGGGTGGAGAAATTTACCTCCGGGTATTTCTCGTTATATTCACCCGACCAGGCATCCACCAATTCCTGCGCTCGATTCACCAGAACTTGCGCCTGGGAGGGAATAGCGTTGGGAGCAAGTCCTCCCTGCCAGTGACTCAGCCGCGCGCCTGATTCAGGTGCATTGCCATTAAAACTGACCACGGCATTGATAAAACTTTTTTCCGCATGAACCACCGGGAAGGTGGCGTCGGCGGTCCAACCTTTCTCCGGAGCAAGTCCCAACCTGGCCACTTCGACAAAATCATCCCAGACCATATTTTCTTCGCTGGTGCCGACAATTACCCGGACGCCCCCTGCCAATTCAACGTTCAGTTGTTTTATAGCCGCGAGCGCATACAAGGTGGCCGCAATCGGCCCTTTGTCATCTGAGGCGCCACGCCCCCAGATAGCCCCATCGGTAAGCACCCCTGAAAATGGCGGATGTTCCCAGTCGCTCTCATCTACGACCGGCACTACATCGGCATGTAACAATATTCCGATGGCCGGATCCTGATGGTCATAATCGATAATCGCCACCCGCTGGTCGGCCACCAGTCGGGCATGAAAACCCAGCTGCCGGGCCTCAGCAGCGATATCTTCCAGCAGGCGGGTTTTGTCGGCCCGATAGCTATCAGTAGCATCGGTAATCGAGGGGATAGTGACCCATTTTTGTACAGCGGCAATGGCGCTCTGTAGCTGTTGATCGCTGGCCTGCCTGATCAGTGCCGACTCCATCGCAAACAGGTTGCTGCCGGCAAAAAGCCACAACCCCAATAACCCTGTCGCCCGCTTAGGCCAGGTGAATTTCTTCATCGTCTTCTCCAAGGTCGAGGCTCTCCTGTTTGGCTTTTTCACTGCGGGTCAGGCCGACTTTCTGCAGGTACTCGTTACCGATATCTCCGGTAACGTACTGTCCATCGAAACAGGAGGCATCCAGCCCGGCTATATGGTCGTTGTCGGCGGCGACGGCCCGCTTCAAATCGGCAATATCCTGATAAAAAAGCCGATCCGCCCCCAGGTACTCCGCCACCGCCATTTCCTCGCGGCCGTAAGCGACCAGTTCACTCGAGGTAGGCATATCAATTCCGTAGACATTGGGGTAACGCACCGGCGGAGCGGCCGAGGCAAAATAGACCTTGTTGGCCCCGGCATCGCGGGCCAGTTGCACCAGCTGTTCTGAGGTCGTACCCCTGACGATGGAATCATCCACCACCAGGACATTCTTGCCTTTGAATTCCCTGACGATGGGATTGAGCTTACGCCTAACCGAAAGCCGCCGCTCCTGCTGTCCGGGCATAATAAAAGTCCGGGCGATATAGCGGTTTTTAATAAAGCCCTCGCGATAGGTCACATCCAGATGACTGGCCAGTTCAAGCGCAGCAGTCCGCGCGGTGTCCGGCACCGGCACCACCACATCAATATCGTGCTCGGGCCACTCCCGGAGGATTTTTTTTGCCAGATATTCTCCCATCCGCAACCGCGACTGATTGACGGAAATGCCATTAAGGATTGAATCGGGACGGGCAAAATAGACGTACTCAAACAGACAGGGATAGAGACCCACGGCGGGTACGCACTGCTGGCTGTGGAGCCCTCCCAGGTGGTCGATTATGACGGCCTCACCGGGCTTCACATCACGCACCAGATCAAAGCCAAGCACGTCCACCACGACGCTCTCCGAGGCAACAATATGATCATACCCCCCTGCTCGGCGACGACGACCGATCACCAGCGGCCGAATCCCGTAGGGATCGCGAAATGCGGCAATACCAAACCCGGTGATCAGCGCAACCACTGCATAGGCACCCTGACAGCGCTGCTGCGTGGCGGTGATTGCCCTGAACAGCGCCTCCTGGGTGATGGTCGGGCATCCCTCTTTCTGCAGCTCTCCGGCCAGCACATTGAGCAGAACTTCGGAGTCGGAATCCGTGTTCAGGTGACGAAGCTCGGTCGACTCCAGCTGTTCACTCAGCTCAGCAGTATTGGTTAAATTACCGTTATGCCCGAGGGCAATTCCATAGGGTGAGTTCACATAAAGCGGCTGTGCCTCGGCAAGGGCCGAGCTGCCTGCAGTGGGATAACGAACATGGCCAATACCCATCTGCCCACGCAGTCTGGTCAAATGCCGCTGCTGGAAAACATCACGCACCAGGCCGTTATTTTTGCGCATATAGAGGCGCCGCTCGTCGGCAGTGGCAATACCGGCAGCATCCTGACCACGGTGCTGAAGTACCGTTAAACCTTCAAAAAGAGGCTCGTTGACCGGCGTATCGGCAACGATTCCTATAATTCCACACACTGGTTCTGTTTTCCGTTTTTAAAGGAGACCAAGCCCACGCAGTGAATCAGACTCACGCTGCTGGAGGACCGCTAAATTGCCTGACCATTATCGTTATCAACTGCTCGATAGCATCTGCCGGACCGGCTAATGGCTCGACCAGCAGGGAACTCTGCCACCAGGCCTGTTGATCAAATCCCGCGGCCCGCAATAACAGCACCACCCCGGCAGCCAGCACCAGCCCCCTGACAATACCGAACACCAGCCCCAATGAGCGGTCAGCGCCACGCATGCCAGCCTTTTCCACCAGCAGGGAACAGAGATTACCCAACAGGCTGAGCAGGAGCACCGCCACTACGAATAGACCCACCCCTCCCGCTACCTGTTGCAAGGTGGGGTCGGTAATCCAGTTTTGCAGCAAGCCGCCCGCCTCGGCACGAAACCGGTAAGCTATCCAGCCAGCAACTGCCCAGGAAACCAGCGAAAACAGTTCCCGTAGCGCACCTCGTAGCCAACCCACCCCGGTAGATACCAGCACCAATATCAGAATTGCAACATCAAGTAGACTCAAATTCGGTTCTCGCTTGTCATCGTTCGGGGCCAGCCATTACCGCGGCGTAATGTCGCGACGAGGCTGGTTCAGTCATCATGGGAACCGAAGCACCATTCCCTCAATCTCCGATTCTTGCTGTAAGCGTTGTTGCGCTTTTTCTGCATCTTCTCGCAGGACTTCCGGCCCCACTCGAACCCGGTGCATCAACCCTTTTGGGGTCTCAACGGACTCGATGTAAGCGGTAAACCCTTTCTCCCGTAATTGCGCACTGAGTTTGTTCGCCCGCTGCCGTTCGCCGAAGGTTCCGACCTGAACAACCCAGCCCTTGTCCATCTCCGCTGCCGCCGGTCTCTGTTTAGGCTTTTCTTTTGCCGCGGTTTCTGTCCCCTGCGGGTCGGTCGGCGCGCTGGCCACCGGGCCCTTGGGCTTGCTGGCTGGTCTGGTTATTCCGGTTTCGTCCCGGGTAATCGCGCCCTGATCGTCTGCTTCATCAACGAGGGAAGGAATTTCAAGCGGCACCACTCGTGATTGATAGTCCCGATAAGGTGGAGCAGGCGGCGCTTTAATCGGATCGCTGATCTCTCCAGGGTCGACCCGGAAATCGACCAATAAGGGTAATAATATTATCGCCAGGCAGAGTAGCACCACCGCCCCCACCAGACGCTGTTTCGATTTGGAATCTTTTTTTATCACGACCGCGATACCACTATGGATGCCCGATAGCCCCACCGATTGGCGGCTATTCTAGCGCGCCGCCGCAACGGTATGAAAGGAACCATAGACAACCAGTTGATCATTTTCCCGGGCCATCTGCCTGGCGTGGGTAACCGCCTGGCGAACGGAATCATGCAAAGTCACCGGAACCTGCTCATCCAGGGCGGACAGTTGTTGGTGCAGGTGATTAGCGGTTGCGCCGCGAGCCTCTTTCAAGGTTGCCAGGCACCAGTGATCAACCAGACCCATTAGCGGCCGCATGCATCCGCTTATATTTTTATCGGCGAGCATGGCCAATACCGCGATCCGTTTTCCGGACAACGGCAGATTGGACAGATTATCCGCCAATGAGTGACAGGCCTGTGGGTTATGGGCGACATCAACAATAACAGCCGGTCGACCGGGTAGGGATTCAAACCGCCCGGCGAGCTGGGTATTGCGCAACCCCTGTGCAATGGCTGCTACCGATACCGGCAACCTCGACTGCATTAGTCGGGTTACCTCTAACACCCCGGCGGCATTGTCCAACTGGTTGGAACCTTTAAGACCGGGTACCGGCAGGGTAATCGCCATGCCGCCGCCCTGCCAGTGCCATTCGTCGGCGATCTCTGCTGTGGAAAAATCAAACTGTTCTCCCAGCAGGGATAAGGGTGCGCCCACCTGATCGGCATAATCAATAACCGTGTGGGGAGCTTGCCGGTCCGCACATATCGCTGGCTGACCCGGCCGCATGATCCCCGCTTTCTCCTTACCGATTAATTCCCGGGTATCGCCCAGCCATTCACAGTGATCCAGATCGATCTGGGTAAGCAGCGCAAGGTCCCCATCAATGATATTCACGGCATCCAGCCGCCCTCCGAGCCCCACTTCCAGCAACTGCAGATCCAGCGGCTGGGCAGCCATTATTTGCATGGCCGCCAGGGTTCCGTATTCGAAATAGGTGAGGGGCGTCTCTCCGCGCACTGCCTCAACCTTTTCAAATGCAGCGCAAAAATCTTGTTCGGAAACCCTGGAACCATTAATACGCACCCGTTCACAGTAATCAAACAGGTGGGGCGACGTGTAACAGCCCACGTGATACCCGGCCGAACGGTAAATTGACTCGAGCATGGCAATGCTGGAGCCTTTGCCATTGGTGCCCGCGACCAGCACGCGAAGGGCAGTCTGTGGCGGGAGCAGTAGCCGCTGAGCGACCTCCCTGACCCGGGCCAGACCGAGCTCCATATCTTTTGGGTGCAAACTCTGCTGGAACTCGAGCCACTCGGTGAGCGACGCTTTAACCAAGCTTGGTTCCATCCGAGGTCATGGGGAACAGGTCCAGGCGATCATCGGGGTTCAAATACCGACGCTATTCCCGGGTGGAGGTTCAATACAATTGCGCAGCAAATTTACTGCCTTGTCGTCGGGTTATTCGGCGGCCTGTGACCCTTCAGGTGCCTGCAACTCCATTGCCGGAGTTTCGGTTGGGGCCGGTCGTTGTTGCAACATGGCTAACAGAGTGGCAACCCGATGGCGCAGCTCCCGCCTATCAACAATCTGGTCGATGGCACCATGTTCAAGCAGGAATTCACTACGTTGAAATCCCTCGGGCAGGGATTCGCCAACGGTCTGCGCAATTACTCGCGGTCCGGCAAAACCAATCAACGCCTTGGGTTCAGCAAGATTGATATCCCCCAACATCGCCAGACTTGCCGACACTCCCCCGGTGGTGGGGTGGGTTAACACTGAGATAAATGGGATCCCCTGCTCGCCCAACTGCGCCAGCGCAGAGCTGACCTTGGCCATCTGCATCAGTGAAAACAACCCTTCCTGCATACGCGCCCCGCCGCTGGCGGAGAAGCACACCAATGGAATTTTCTGCTGCAAACTCAGCTGCGCAGCGCGGTGAAATTTCTCTCCCACGACCGAACCCATGGACCCGCCCATGTAGTCAAAGTTGAACACCGCAACAACCAGGTCGACCCCTTCAACAGCGCCGCGCACGACAATCAGCGCATCGCCTTCACCGGTGGACTTGGCGGCTTTGGCCATGCGTTCCTTATAACGCTTTGAATCTTTGAATTTGAGAATATCCACCGGTTCCAGGCCCGCACTGACCTCTTCGCGGGGTTCCTGATCGAGAAAGGAATCCAACCTCGCCCGAGCCGGGATACGCATATGAAAACCGCATTTGGGACAAACCTGCAGATTACGTTCCAATTCGGCCCGGTAAAGCACGGCCCCACAGTCATCACATTTATCCCACAGCCCCTCGGGAATTGATTTTTTTCCATCCCCCTGGATACGGATACTATTGGGAATTAGGCGGCTTAACCAGTTCATCTGTTATCCATCCATCGCCTGACGCATCTGTTTAATCAAGGTAACAGCGGCTTCGATACCCGCCTTACCCGGCTTATCTTCAAGCTGTTTAATAATCGCGCTACCCACCACCACCGCATCCGCAAATTCCGCTACCTGGCGCGCGTCATCCGGGGTACTGATACCAAACCCGACTGCCACCGGAACAGGGGAGATGTTCTGCAGTTTCACCACTTTTTCAGCAACCTCGGCGTAGTCCGCGGCGGCACCTCCAGTAACGCCCTTAACAGCCACATAGTACAAAAATCCGGAGGCAACATCTGCAATTTGCTGACTTCTTCTATCACCGCTGGTGGGGGCAACCAGGAATACCGTATCAAGCCCTGCATCACCCATCTCCTGTCGATACTCTGCAGACTCTTCGTAGGCCATGTCTACGGTTAACACAGCATCCACGCCGGACGCTACCGCGCTGGTGGCAAATTTCTGATAACCCTTATGCTCTATGGGATTCAGATAACCCATCAGCAGAACAGGCGTTTCGCTATTGCGTTGACGAAATCTACTCACCAGCTCGAGCACCTGGTTAACCGAGACCTGGCGTTCGAGGGCCCGCTCACTAGCGCGCTGAATAACTGGCCCGTCCGCCATTGGATCAGAAAAAGGCACGCCCAGCTCGAGAATATCTGCCCCCGCGTCTACCAGCTGCTCCATCAGCGTAAGCGTGGTTTCAATATCGGGATCACCGGAAGTGATAAAAGTGATCAGTGCCTTTCTTTGCTCTGATCGTAAACGCTCGAAACTGGCCGCAATACGGCTAACCGAGCTCATACCTCTATTCCCTGCAAGGCAGCAACTGTGTGCACATCTTTATCTCCCCGCCCGGACAGACACACCAGCACCGATTGACTGGAATCCATCGAGCCCGCCAGCTCAGTGGCATGGGCAAGGGCGTGGGCTGATTCGAGTGCCGGCATGATGCCTTCTGTCCGGGTCAGCTGATGAAACGCCGCCATGGCCTGCTGATCAGTGGCCGCGACATAGTCGACCCGGCCGGTATCTCTTAACCAGGAATGCTCAGGCCCCACACCCGGGTAATCGAGGCCAGCGGATACTGAATGGGTTTCAATAATCTGGCCGTTATCATCCTGCATTAAATAGGTTCGATTTCCGTGGAGAACTCCCGGCTGGCCTGCACACAATGGCGCTGCATGTCGACCCGTTTCAACGCCCTCACCGCCTGCTTCCACGCCATAAATTGCGACCTGCTGATCGGGCAGAAATGCGTGAAACATCCCGAGGGCATTGGACCCACCACCGACGCAGGCGACGACGGCATCCGGTAGTGCACCCGCCTGCTGCTGAATCTGTTCCCGTGCTTCATGGCCGATCACGGTCTGAAAGTCCCTGACCATCATCGGATAGGGGTGAGGTCCGGCGACCGTACCGATGATGTAAAAAGTGTTATCAATGTTGGCTACCCAATCCCGCATCGCCTCGTTCATCGCATCTTTCAAGGTGGCCGAACCGGAATCAACACCGACCACCTCCGCACCCAGTAGCCGCATACGATAAACATTGAGCGCCTGGCGTTTGATGTCCTCGACGCCCATATAAACCACGCACTCCAGCCCCAGCCTGGCCGCGACTGTGGCGCTGGCGACACCATGTTGACCGGCCCCGGTCTCGGCAATAATTCTGGTTTTACCCATACGTTGCGCCACCAGGGCCTGCCCCACGGTGTTATTAATCTTGTGGGCACCGGTGTGATTGAGGTCCTCACGTTTTAAAAAAATGCGCGCTCCGCCCACCTGTGTAGACAGGCGCTCGGCAAAATAGAGCGGTGAGGGACGTCCCACATAGTGATTGAGATCCCGCTGCAATTGCTGCTGAAATGCTTCGTCCTGCCGACATTGCAGATAAAAGTGCTCTAGCTCCTGCAGCGGTAGCATCAGGGTTTCGGGTACAAATTTGCCCCCGTAGATACCGAAATGGCCGCCGGCGTCCGGCAGGTCATCCTCATTACCTTGTAACCTGGGATCATTCACAATTTTTTACTCGAGTTATAAATTCATTCAATTTAGAGGCCGATTTCCTTCCCGGCGCGGACTCCACCCCACTGCTCACATCGACCGCGTAGGGGCGGACCATCTCTATGGCCCGATCGACGTTGCTGCAGTCAAGCCCTCCTGCAAGAATCAAGGGTTTATCCAGATCCTCCGGCACGCGCCGCCAGTCAAAGCTCTCACCGCTGCCGCCGTATTTTTCTATATCAAAACTATCCAGCAACAGGGCCGCGGCCCGTTCATATGGTCTGGCCGCGTCACTCACAGACATATCGGGCGCCATGCGTAAGGCCTTGATAAATCGCTTGCCGGGTAGCGCACACGCCTGCGGCGTTTCGTCGCCATGAAATTGCAGTAAATCCAGACTCACCTCTGCGCAGATTTGCCCCACCCGCTGGGCATCATGATTAACAAACAGCCCAACAGAGGTGACAAAGGGCGGCAACTGCTCAACGATCCGGGCGGCAATCTCCGGGGTCACATAGCGCGGACTGGGGGGATAAAACACCAAACCAATAGCATCAGCACCTGCGTCTACTGCCAACAACGCATCTTCCACATTGGTAATGCCGCAGATTTTAACCCTTGTCACCATGCCTCCAAAAGCCTTCCAGTAGCGGATGCCGATTGCTGACACTTTCTGCATCCCAATCAGGGTAATCAACCCCCACCAGATAGAGCCCGTGGGGTGGTGCTGTCATGCCTGCGCAACGCCGATCCTGGGCGGCTAAAACGGACGCAGACCAGTCCACCGGTTTATCGCCGAGTCCGATCGCCATTAGCACTCCGGCGATATTACGTACCATGTGGTACAAAAACGCGTTGGCACTAACGTCGATAGCAACGACTTCGTCAAAGCGTACCACCTGCAGACGACTGACGGTTCTGACCGGACTCACCGCCTGGCAGGAGGTTGCTCGATAGGAACTGAAGTCGTGGGTGCCGACCAGCACATCAGCCGCTTGCTGCATTTTTTCAACATCCAGTTTTCTGGGCTGATGCACCATCCGCAGCGCAGAAATCGCCGATGCAACCGGGCGATTGTAAATCAAATAGCGGTAGTGACGCTGAGTTGCGGAAAACCTCGCGCTGAAATCCGCCGCGGTCTGGCGAACCCATAATAGCCTTACATCGGCGGGAAGATTGCTGTTGCAACCGCGAATCCATGCCTTGGAACTGCGCTCATTTTCGCAACTAAAGCTCACCACCTGACCCAGCGCGTGCACGCCGCTATCGGTGCGGCCAGCACAGACCGTTGTGGTAGGTACCGCAGCCACGGCGGAAATTGCCTTCTCAACCACCACCTGTACTGCCAGCGCATTCTTCTGCTGTTGCCAGCCGGCATAACGAGTGCCGTCATATTCGAGGCCGATGGCAAGATTTACCAGTGCACCCACTCCAGCAACAGAAATCCGGGGCCGGTTTGCACGATTTTACCAATCCACGAAAGCGGCCACTCTTTTCCGGAGGATGGCGCATTGCGTAGGGAGTACTGAATGGTCATAGCGAAGTGCAACGCCGTTTCGGCAAAAATAGCCCTGTGCCGAAACCGCAGGACAAAAAGGCCCGGCAGGCCGGTGGTCGTATCGGAAAGGTTCTGAAAAGCCGCCTTTATTCCAGGCTAGGCTCGAAGGTGGCAGCGGGCATTTAACTTGACAGCTGCTTCATCAGCTCCTCAGCCTGCTGCTTCTGCTCATCATTACCATGGGCCTGAATCTTTTCATTCAAGGCTGCGGCCTGATCACGGTCGTCCATATCGACGTAGGCAGCAAGTAAATCAAGTTGGGAAGCCACGGCATCCAGATTCTGCACCGTGTCTAGCTCGCCTTCACTGGCGTCATCAGACGGAAACGAGATGATGGTCTCATCCAGTCCAACGGATGAATCTTCCACGGACGACGCCTCGCCGTCATCCATGTCCAGTTCAATGCCATCAAATTCAGCAGAGACTTCCTCCGCCTGTTCCGCAGCAGTTGTATCGCCGCTGTCAGAATCCACCTCCGGTGAATCACCGGCATCGAATTCAATGGAAAGCTCTTCTGTTTCCTCGGCATCTACAGAATCCGTTGCAGCGGGGCCATCACCGAGATCATCATCAAGATCAAACTCAACAGTGGCGTCGAGACCTTCATCATCGTCGATGCTCGCATTGTCGGCCTCGGCAGGGGCAGGAGCATCATCACTCGCTGATTCAAGGGGATCCAAATCGGTTTCAAAATCAAGGATCTCGGTTTCGTCAAACTCTATAGCTTTTTCCGGTTCATCAACCTCGGCATCCGCGTCGGGGGCTGTATCCGTTTCAAAATCCAGTACTTCCGTATCTTCATACACCGGGTCGGAAGTTTCACCCTGGGCGTCATCGGCATCATCATCCGTGCTTTCATCGCTCACGCCGCTTTCAAAATCGAGACCATCAATCTCGTCATTAACTTCGGATTTTTCTGTTTCACCTTCATCTGTGTCAGGTAAGGAAGTGGCGTCAAAATCCAGTGATAACGAATTTTCCTCGTCTAACCCCCCCGCATCTCCGGAATTCTCTTCAACCTCAGCGGCGGTCTCTCCATCCCCTACCGCTGGCTGCTCCGTGGTAAAAGCATCCAGATTAATAGAGGTTGATAACTCAGAGCTACTTGGCTCAATAACTTCACTCGCCGGCTCCTCTGACTCTGCCGGTGCATCCATATCCAGTGAATCGGAAAGCTCGGCGCTACTGTCGTCATCGTCCTCGCCAAAATCATCAAGATCGAAGGAGTCTACGGCAGCGCTAAGTTCTTCAGCCTCACCTGCATCCATTTCACCGC
>JAYNPV010000002.1:16286-17973 GCA_038113925.1 Gammaproteobacteria bacterium
CAAGCGAACCCACTTCGTTTGCATCCAGGGTGCAGCCGACAAATAATTCACTACCGGGATTTAACGCCAACCCCAATGCTGCCACCCGCTCCCAGGTGCCATCATCGACCGATGCGCGAATTTCCCCGGCATATTGTTCGTACTCCTCAGCTTTTTCCTGGCCGAAGTAAATATCGAGCAATTTCAGTTTCAGGGTGGTTCGGTCATCAAACTGAATAGCATCCAGAATAATCTCTTCTGCCTGCTCGTGATGACCGTAGGCAAGGAATACATCCGCCTCAGCAATCGGGTCCACGTCTTCCAGCTCAGCTTCCGCCGACACGCCGAGACCAGGACCACCAAAATCGTCCAGAAAAGACTCAGTATCCTCACTTGGCTGTGCCGCACCCGCCCCGTCGGCTTCGATGGTAACTGTTTGCGTAAATTGATCTTTCTCCGAAACCGCCGTTTCCACCTCAGCCGTCTCAGAATCGTCGCTGTCTCCAGGCGTTCTCACCAGTGTGGCATCGTCATCGCCAAATGCGATATCACTTTCTTTGGAAGGTTTGTCCTTTCTGCCGCCCCGAATCGCCAGACCCACTACCGCCAGCACAACCAGCAGGACTAATCCGGCCAGATAGATGAGGTTGTCCATCACCATATCTACCCAGCTGCTGCCCGCCGAGGGAGCAGTCGGGGCTACCGGGCGGGGTCGGGGGCGCTCGTCGGCAGCAACCTTCGCAGGCTCATCCGCCTCTGCAGGCTCGGCCACTGCGCTGCCTTCTTCCCCGCCAGTTGCCGGATCCTCAGAAGATAAAGTGCCCCCCGATTCAGTCGGAATACTGTCGGCGGCACTGCCTTCTTCGCCTTCCACTGGCGGCACATCAGTTGAAGCTTCACCCGCGGGCTGTTCATCTGCCCCCACCTGTTTATCGCCGGGTTCAACCGCTGGTTCTTCCACTTTCACCGCAGATTCCGCAGGCGTGGGATCCGCAGACTCTACCGGTGCCCCGCTCGCCATGGTATCCGCCACATCGAGCATGGAACGTAACGTTGCCAGCTGTTTTTCCAGGTCAGAAATTTGCTCAAGCAGTGCCTGATTCTCGCGTTCCTGCACGTCCAGGTTCTCTTCCAGAAGCTGGATGTGGGCACTGACCTCGTCCGCCGAACCCGCACGGGTCGTAGAACCAGCTGACCCTTCGCCAGCGCCACCGTCGGCGGGAGCCAACAGCCGCACTCTTCCCTGCGTCGCAGTCGCTGCAACCTGTTGCTGATCGTGGCTTTCGACCGCTCTTACCACTTGACCCGCTTCACTTTGAGCGACCACTGGCGGCGCTACCTGAGGAGCACTGGCCTTATAATCTTTCCACGCCTGTTGCTGGCGAGCGAACTCGGCACTGGCCTGCCGATTATCCAGCGCCAGATAAGCTTCTTCACTCGGTAGCGCCAGCACTTTGCCAGCAAGCATCTGGTTAACATTGGCGTTTATAAAAGCGTCGGGATTGGCTTCCACAATCGCGATCATCGCCTGATTAACCGACACTCCCTGAGGGCGCACCTGTAACGCTATTTCCCACAGGGTATCGCCGATTTCGGTAGGCCCATACTCGCCGTCCTGCCCGGCAGACCCGGCCGGCATTTTCATGCCCGCATCAGTCGTTTCCGTGCGCACCACCTGAGGCCCTTCCACTTCCGCGCTGGCGACTAT
>JAYNPV010000002.1:17983-21184 GCA_038113925.1 Gammaproteobacteria bacterium
AAGCAGCAGAGTGTACTGACGAAACACTCTGCCATCGGGGGCAGAGAGCTCCAGCAGAAAATCGAAAAAGGGTTCTTTGACCGGGGTGGCAGTGGAGACCCTGATATAAGGATTACCCCCGGCTCGTTCCTGCACCACAAATTTCAATGCAGACAGTGAGAACGGCCGCTCTAGCCCAGCTTTCTGGTGACTTTTTGACGAGGCTAATCGCGCTTCCAGCAGCTCCGCATCGCCCGGTTCTACCCCCACCAGCGCTATCTCAGCAGTCAGTGGCTGGCTCAGGTATGACTGCAAGTTGAGCTCACCAAGTCCCAACGCATATACCGAAGCTGGGGTCAGAGACGCCAGCAGCAACAGCACGTTGAAAATTCTGTTACGCATTTTCTCACCTGAACACGGGGAAAGAAGAATTAATCACTGACTCAACCCCAAAACCCTGCACCTTCAAAAAAACGGGGGCAATGAGCCACTAAAACTGTATAAACGCAGTTAGGCTAGCAAACTCGAATGAACATTACAAACAATTAGTAACTTATTATTAAAAATAGTTTTTTACTAATTCTTCAGCGATCTGAATACTGTTTGTTGCCGCCCCTTTTCGGACATTATCAGCCACCACCCAGAGATTAAGTCCGAGCTCATGAGAGAGATCTTTACGAATCCGACCGACGTAAACCAGGTCACTATCAGCACCTTCGGTCACCGCAGTGGGATAACCACCATCTTCTCGCAGATCGACCACCTCAACCCCGGCAGCCTTTTCCAGTAATTGAGTCGCGGTTGCCGGGTCTATCGGCTCTCGGGTCTCGATATGTACCGCCTCTGAATGACCAAAAAACACCGGTATGCGCACTGCGGTCGGATTCACTTTTATGGAATCATCGGCAAAGATTTTCTGGGTTTCCCAGACCATCTTCATCTCTTCACGGGTATAACCGTTTTCTTCAAACCGATCGATATGCGGTAATGCGTTGAAAGCGATCTGTTTGGGATAGGCCTCACATTCAATCGGTTTACCACTTAACAGGGCCGTGGTCTGCCCGGCCAGCTCTTCAATCGCACGTTGTCCTGAGCCTGATACCGCCTGGTAAGTACAGACATTAATACGGCTAATACCCACTGCATCATAGATAGGTTTTAGTGCCACCAGCATCTGAATCGTGCTGCAATTAGGGTTGGCGATAATGCCGCGCTTTTTATAATCACCGATAGCCTGGGCATTAACCTCAGGAACCACCAGCGGGATATCGTCATCACGACGAAAATGGGAGGTGTTGTCGATCACCACCGCTCCCGCCTGCGCCGCTTTAGGCGCAAAGCGGGCTGAAATATCACCGCCGGCGGAGAAGAGTGCGATCTGTACCTGCGAGAAATCAAACTCTGCCAGATCAGCAACCGGTAACCAGTTACCACAGAACTCCACCCGCTTACCCAATGATCGGCTGGAGGCCAGCGGAAACAGCTTATCCACCGGGAAATTTCGCTCCTGAAGCACCCGGATCATGGTTTCGCCCACCGCTCCGGTAGCACCCACCACTGCAACATTCACTTTGGCGGACATTATCAGTTGGCCCCCTGAATTTTGCTGATGACGGCATTACTCATTTCGAGCGTGCCCACCCGGCTACACCCGGCGGAGAAAATATCACCGGTGCGCAACCCATTATCCAACACCGCTGCCACGGCAGTTTCGATGGCCTCGGCAATATCCGCTCGATCAAGGCTGTGTCGATACATCATCGCGGTAGAAAGGAAGGTGGCAAGCGGGTTAGCCTGACCCGTACCGGCAATATCCGGCGCGGAGCCGTGCACCGGCTCATACATGCCCGCACCGGATTCGTTCAGAGATGCCGAGGGCAACATTCCGATAGATCCGGTAAGCATGGCCGCGCAGTCTGAGAGAATATCGCCAAACAGGTTACCGGTAACCACCACGTCAAACTGCTTGGGGGCTCTAACCAGTTGCATGGCCGCATTATCAACATACATGTGACTGAGCTCGATATCGGGGTTGGACTGGCCGACTTCAGTCGCCACCGCCCGCCACAGCCCACTAACGTCCAGCACATTGGCTTTATCCACCGAGCAGAGTCGGCCACCACGTTTACGGGCGGCGTCAAACCCGGCCTGCAGGATGCGGGCAATTTCATCTTCCTGATAAACCATGGTGTTGTAACCCACCCGTTTACCCTCCCGCGTTTCTTCACCTCGCGGCTCACCAAAGTAAATGCCACCGGTCAGTTCGCGGATAATCAGTATATCCAGGCCGCTGACCACCTCTTCTTTGAGAGTTGAGGCGGCCGCAAGCTGCGGAAACAGTATTGCCGGGCGCAAATTGGCAAACAGACCCAACTCCGCGCGTATCCCCAGCAACCCCCGCTCCGGGCGCAGGTGGCGTTCGAGCTGATCCCATTTGGGGCCACCGACAGCTCCGAGGAGCACCGCATCCGCCTGTTTGGCTAGCTTGACAGTCTCCTCAGGCAGCGGGGTTCCCGCCTGATCTACCGCGATTCCGCCGATTAATCCCTGCTCGATTTCGCACTTAAAACCGAACTGTGATTCCACCGCGGCAATTAACCTGACCGCTTCGCCGATGATCTCGGTACCAATACCATCACCGGGCAGGGTGAGAATTTTACTCATTGATGCTGTCGCCTGTTCTTAAAGTTGTGGAAGCTGCAAATGCCAGTAATCAGCTGCCGGATAAAGCGCTTAGCCGGCAAGGTCATTGAATAACCAGGGAGTCCGGCCGCGGGCCTCACGCTCATAATTGCGAATCGATTCAGCCTCTTTGAGAGTCAGCCCGATATCGTCGAGGCCCTGCAACAGATTCTGTTTACGGGTTTCGCTGATCTCAAACTCAAATCTTTCGCCGCCGCCGGTCACCACCTGCTGAGCCGGCAGATCGATTTCGAGTTGATACCCTTCTTCGGCCTGCACATCGGTAATTAGTCGTTCAACGATTTCCTCGCTCAGCACAATGGGTAACAGTCCGTTTTTAAAGCAGTTACCGAAAAAGATTTCAGCAAAGCTTGGGGCGATCACCACCCGAATACCAAAATCGTCAAGTGCCCAGACGGCGTGTTCACGGCTGGACCCACAGCCAAAATTCGCCCGCGACACCAGCACACTGGTATCAGCGTAACGGGGTTGATTAAGCACAAAATCCATGTTCAGTGGCCGATTACTGCAATCTTCACC
>JAYNPV010000002.1:21194-32656 GCA_038113925.1 Gammaproteobacteria bacterium
TGATCAAGATAACGCCATTCGTCAAACAGATTCGGACCAAACCCGGTGCGCTGAATCGACTTGAGAAATTGCTTCGGAATCAATGCGTCAGTATCAACGTTGGCCCGGTCGATCGGCGCCACAATTCCCGTATGTGTCACAAAAGGTTGCATGATTAATTCCGCCTATCGATTACGTATATCGACAAAATGGCCGGCAATCGCCGCGCCCGCTGCCATTGCCGGACTGACCAGATGAGTACGCCCGCCCTGCCCCTGGCGACCCTCAAAATTCCGATTGGACGTTGACGCGCAGCGTTCGCCGGGTTCGAGCCTGTCCGCATTCATCGCCAGACACATCGAACAGCCCGGTTCGCGCCACTCGAAACCGGCGTCGATGAAAATTTTGTCGAGACCTTCTGCTTCCGCCTGCTGTTTAACCAGACCACTACCCGGAACCACCAGCGCCGCCTTGATTCGGTCGCTAACTTTCTGCCCTTTGGCCACCGCTGCGGCCGCGCGGATATCTTCAATCCGGCCATTGGTACAGGAACCGATAAACACCTTGTCAAGCTCAATGTCGGTGATTGCGATATTCGCTTCCAGCCCCATATAGGCCAAGGCATTTTTCTGCGCCTGGGATTTCACCTCGTTGGTTTCTGCGGCCGGGTCAGGCACTTTACCATTCACCGCTACGACCATTTCCGGGGAGGTCCCCCAGGTCACGCAGGGCTCGATATTTTCAGCATCCAGCTGGACAACTTCGTCAAACTCGGCGTCATCATCTGACACCAGCGTGCGCCAATAGGCCACGGCCTGTTGCCATTGCTCGCCCTGCGGCGAAAAGGGTCGGCCCCGAAGATAGTCAACAGTAGTATCGTCCACCGCCACCAGACCTACCCGCGCGCCGGCTTCAATAGCCATGTTACAGAGTGTCATCCGGCCTTCCATTGACAGCTTACGCACCGCTGACCCGGCAAACTCAATAGCAAACCCAGTGCCCCCGGCCGTACCAATGGAGCCGATGATGGCCAGAATAATATCTTTTGCCGTCACTCCCTCACCCAACTGGCCATCCACGCGAATCTGCAGGTTCTTTGCTTTACGCTGCGGCAGGGTCTGTGTCACCAGGGTGTGTTCAACCTCGGAAGTACCCACGCCGAAGGAAATTGCCGCGAAGGCACCGTGAGTGGCAGTGTGTGAATCGCCGCAAATAATGGTCATCCCCGGCTGGGTAAACCCCTGCTCAGGCCCCATTACGTGCACAACGCCCTGGCGATGGTCGCCCATGCCAAATTCAGTAATACCAAATTCACTGCAGTTGCGGGTGAGCGTCTCCACCTGAAGCCTGGCAATCGGATCAGTAATGCCGGCAGCCAGGTTTTTGGTGGGCACATTGTGGTCGGCTACCGCCAGGTTGGCTGCCGTACGCCACGGTTTACGGCCCTCAATACGCAGTCCCTCAAATGCCTGCGGTGAGGTCACTTCATGGAGGAGCTGCCGATCGATATATAAAAGCGCTGAACCATCTTCAGACCGACGAACCACATGACTGTCAAATATTTTGTCGTAAAGCGTTTTACCTGCCATACCTGCACCCGAAAGAAATCACCCCGCTAAACATTATCAGCGGGCCTCGATACCTCCCAAAGGGCAACCGGGCTGATCGAAGCGAACCGCGGCAATTGATAGGGAAATACCGAAAAAAAAGGGCGGCGATTTTAGCACATCCAGCAACAACGCCAGACGGGCGAGGGGTCAACTAGGGCAGCGAAGTCGATTTACGGTGCCAGGAAACCAGCAACAGGCCCAGGGCAATTATTGCGCCGCCAACAATGTGATAACCAAACAGCTGCTCGTCGAGAAACAATACCGCCGCGACTATGGCAAATATCGGCGAAAAATTCAGGAATACTCCGGCCCTTACCGGGCCAACGCTGGCTACCGCGCTGGCATAGGTGAGATAGGCAATGACCCCAGGAAACAGTGCGAGAAAACCTATTCCACTCAGGCTCGCCAGGTTAATCAGGGGCACCGCTCCGGTGGAAAATTCCCACAGGAAAATCGGCAGCAGGGTGATCACACCAGTAATACTGGTGATGGCAACCAGCGTTAACCCCCCGAGTTCGACCGGTACCAGACGTAGCGCCACCGAGTAGCCTGACCAGGCCAACGCTGCCGCCAGAATCCATAAATCCCCCTGACCGAACTGTAACTGACCCAGGACGGTCAGATCGCCGCGGGCAATCACCACTGCAATACCAAGAAATGAAAGCAATATTCCCACCAGCTGATTACGCCCCGGCACCTGCCTGAAAAACAGCCACGCCAAAAAGGCAATCAGTAGCGGCATGGTACTGGTCACCAGGGCCCCGTTTATGGCGGTGGAATAGTTAAGCCCCAGGTAAAACAACCCGTTATAGAAAGTGACACTGCCAGCCCCCAGACCGATCAATAGCCATCGGTTTGCCACAATCAGGTGTCTCTCCCGTCTCAACGTTTGCAGGCATAGGGGCAGGAGTATCAGCGCCACCAGCAACCAGCGCCAAAAGGTCAGCGCAAAGGGCGGCACCAGCTCATGCATGCCACGTCCCACCACGATATTGCCGGAGAAACAGAGACTTGCCACCAGCAGCATGAAATAGGGATACCGGTGACCCAGGCGCCGGAACGATGATTCCCTGGCGTCGGATTGATTCGATGACATTGGAATTTTCCCGGGTTGACGATCTAGCGAGTGGGCGGAACGCCCGTGGGCAGCGTCAAATTACCATTCATCTCCGGCACGCTGTTGCTGCCGCGATTAGCGATGCAAATGACGACCGCGCCCAGACCGGCAAGTAACGCGGCGATGAGAAAGGTCATCCCCGCACCGAGACTCTCCCAGGCGTAACCACTGTATAACGCGCCCAACGCCCCCCCGAGGCCGAATCCAGCGCTGCTAAATAACGCTTGCCCCCGTCCCTGATGACTACCGAAAAACAAACTGTGCACCCGCTCGATAGCCGCCGCGTGAAACGCTCCAAAGGTGGCCGCGTGTAACAACTGAGCAAGACAGAGCGCCCAAAGGCTTTCTGCAGCAACGCCAATCAGCACCCAGCAGCGCCGCCAGCAGCAGGCTTGCCAACATCACCGGTCCACTGCCCCACCGGGGCAACCACCGCGTCAACAAGATGAAAATCCCGACTTCTGCGATCACCCCCACCGCCCAGAGGTACCCCACCAG
Organism: Gammaproteobacteria bacterium; assembly: GCA_038113925.1. Taxonomy (GTDB): domain Bacteria; phylum Pseudomonadota; class Gammaproteobacteria; order Immundisolibacterales; family Immundisolibacteraceae; genus QNFC01. The sequence goes on from JAYNPV010000002.1 coordinate 24,399, forward strand.
CGAACGGCTATGACCTATTGACTCAAGATAGATGGAAAAAAAAGTGTAATAGGGTCCGTGACTGGCCTGCATCAGCAGACAGGCCAGCAAAAAAAACAGTACCTGGGGCTGCCGGAGCAGGTTCCAGATTTTTCCTTGCGGATGATCCTGATGACGCCCCCCGTGGGCAGGGACCAGAAAGCCCATCATCAGGGTGCCGGCGATCAGGGCGATGGTCACCGGAATCAACAATTCAATACCATACCGCTCAAGCACAGGCCCGCCACCTGCAACCACCATAATAAATCCCACTGACCCCCAGAGCCGGAGCATTCCATAGCGGCTCTCCTGACCGCTCAGGTGGTTCATGGTGTTGGCTTCAAACTGGGCCAGGCAGGCGTTCCAGAAAAAGCTGAACAGGGTCATGGTAACCGCCACCCAGATAAACCGTGTGTCCAGTGCCACCAGCGAAAAGGCGAGCAGCGCCAATCCCATGCCGGCGCGCACCACCACCATGGGTTTACCGCTGCGATCAGCCAGCCAACCCCAGATATTGGGAGCAATAACCCGGACTGCCAGGGTAATCGCGGCCATCCAGCCGATCTGCAGCGGGGAAAAACCAATCGATAGCAGGTAGAGATTCCAGTAGGGAACCATGGCCCCCAGAATGGCGAAATAAAACAGGTAAAAACCGCTGATACGCCAATAGGGTAATGAGCTGCTCTGGGTCATCGCTGCGAGCCGGGCACAGCCATCGCTCAGGCAGACGCAGGAATGGTCGGTGTCGCCGACTCTAGATCACCATTCTGACCCCGATTACGCAAATAGTGGTCCATCAACACCAGTGCCAACATCGCCTCGGCGATCGGCACTGCCCGCAGCCCAACGCAGGGATCGTGGCGACCGGTGGTGACCACTTCAACCGGATTGCCAGCCAGATCAACGGAGCGACCGGGACTGGTGATGGATGAGGTAGGTTTCAATGCCATGCTAATGCGCAGGTCCTGACCGGTTGAGATGCCGCCGAGGGTCCCCCCGGCATGGTTACTGAGAAACCCATCGGGGGTCATTTCATCGCGATGCTCGCTGCCGCGTTGACCCACCACGGAAAATCCGTCGCCGATCTCCACTCCTTTGACCGCATTTATGCCGACCATGGCCGCGGCGATATCGGCATCAAGTCGACCGAACACCGGCTCACCAAGCCCGGTAGGCATTCCCGAGGCAATCAGGTTCACCCGGGCACCAATGGAGTCACCCGCTTTCCGCAACTGATTGATCGCCTGCTCCAGCGCCTCGAGCTTGCCTGGGTCGGCACAGAAAAAGGGATTCTGGTCGACGAAGCCGAGATCGACCGGTGCCAGTTCAATATCGCCCATCTGTGCCAGGTATCCGGTGATATTAACAGCCAGTTTTTCGCGCAAATATTTGCGGGCGATCCCCCCTGCCGCCACACGCATGGCGGTTTCACGGGCGGATGACCGACCCCCACCCCGGTAATCGCGGATGCCATATTTCTGCTGGTAACTGTAATCCGCATGGCCGGGGCGAAAGCGATCAGCGATTTTGGCGTAATCCCGGGATTTAGCATCCTGATTACGAATCAACAGACCGATGGAAGTACCGGTTGTTTTCCCTTCAAATACGCCGGAGAGTATCTCTACCTGATCGGGTTCCTTACGCTGAGTGGTGTAACGGGACGTGCCCGGCTTACGTCTGTCCAGGTCATGCTGCAGGTCTGCTTCGCTCAATTCCAGGCCGGGCGGACAGCCATCTACCACGCAGCCGAGGGCAGCACCGTGACTCTCACCAAAAGTTGACACCACAAAGGCCTGACCAAAGGAATTGCCGGACATCTAATTTTTCCTGATAGGGTTGATATTCATTGATAAAAGCTCACTTCAATCCGGCCAAGGTGAGGCAAATCGGCCACCGCAGTTTTCAGCTCCTCTGCTAATCGACGCCCCTGCTGAAGATCATCTATTACCGTAACCGGGAGTTTAAATTCCAGGTGAATCTGGTCTTTATCGTAGTGCAATACGATATCAATAACATCCGGATCCACTGGCGACGTAGCAATGGCGGCACGAATCACTCTTTCGACCTGTTCCCGAAGCGGTAAAAACCTGCCCATCTCCTGTGATTCATCGTCTTCGGAATCAATGTGCACCAGCACATCCTCAATATCATCCTGCTGACGAAGCACCTGCTGACGAATCCGGTCTGCGATGCGGTGTCCCTCGGAAACACTGATCTGTGAATTGACGATCACGTGAACGTCAACTAGCGCCTGCGAACCCAGCTTACGCGAGCGCAGCATATGCATCCCTTCCACCCCGTCCACGCCCCTGATTATTTTGCGAATTCGGTTAACCCTGCTTTTGTCCAGCCCGGTATCCGTCAATTCCCGCACCGCCTGCCAGGCAAAATCCATCCCGATTTTAGCGATCATCATTGCCACCGCGCCCGCCGCCACCGGATCCAGAATGGGCATACCGAGCATGCTGCCGGCGAGACCCGCCAGCACAATAAATGATGAAACCGAGTCAGTGCGATGATGCCAGGCGTTGGCCCTTAATAGATTGGACTGAACCGAGTCCGCAGCCCTGACGGTAACCAGATAAAGCACCTCATTGGCGAGAATAGAGCAGCCTGCCACCCAGAGCGCGTAGTGGCCAGGCATAGGAAGCTCCGCTTCACTGTGCAACCGGTTGATGGCCCCGACACCAATCATCACCGCTGTTAGCAGTAATGCAAAACCCAGCAACATGGAGGCGGCGGTTTCGATGCGCTGATGGCCATAAGGGTGGCTGGAATCGGGCGCTTTATTCGCCTTTTTTGACGCCACCAGCACCACGCCATCACTGACCAGGTCGCCAAGAGAATGGACACCATCCGCCACCAGGGCATGGGAATGTGAGATCCCGCCCACCACCAGTTTGGTGGCAGCCAGAAACAAGTTAACCACCACGCCCAATAAAGTGACACGGGTAGCAACTCGTGCCCGATGGTCAGCAGATAACACCGCCGTAGTCACTAACCGCCGACCTCGATCTTGATGGTTACTACGCCATCACGTTCAAAACTGTCCAGGTGCCGGTGGCCATTTATACGGCACCAGGCGGGGATGTCGGCCAGCACCCCATGATCGGTACACTCGACCTCCAGAATATCACCGGGTTGAAGGGACTTGATATGCTGTTGGGTACGAATGACTGGAATCGGGCAAAGCAGGTGCTTGGCATCCAGATAATGTTGGGACATAAAAATTCAACGCTCTTAAATAGGGGGTTGATGGAGCAATTATTGAGTAATTCATCGATAATCTATCTACCCTGCTCGCGCAACGGGGATAGGCCGGTTCCACTCGGTGCCGGTTTCGGTAAACCTGCCGATGACCGCTCACCGAAGAGTATCCAGATGCGTTTACCAACCTATTAGGATACCGTGATATGCGCCCTTAGACACGCGCCAGTTATGATCAAGCCCCTTGCTAAATCTGCTTCAATCAGACCCAGCGGATTAATCCTCGCTGGCGGTCAAAGCCGGCGTTTTTCCGGTAACACCAAAGCTTTACTGCTGATCGACGGCGAAACGATGATTTCGTTGGTGGCCCGACACCTGGCAGCGGAATCCAGAATCGCGGAGCTGATCATCAGCAGCAATACTGAACATGCCGAGTACTCGCGTCTTGCTGACGCCGTTATCAGTGATCAGATAGGCGATCACTGGGGGCCCTTGGCGGGCCTTCATAGTGGCCTGACCAAGGCTGCAAGTGACTGGATGATAGTCGCCGCCTGCGACCAGCCGCTGTTACCCCCCTGGTATGTCAGCAGCATGGTAGCTGCCTGCAACGGCAGAGACATTGTGCTGGCGGTGGATGATCAACGCCAACATTTTCTAAATCTGCTACTACCGACCCGTCTGCAGAAGTCACTGCACGGCCATTTAGTCAGCGGTGGGCGCCGCGTGCAACAATGGATTGAACAAGTCGGCTATACAGAAGCCAAATTTGCGGTCGGCTTGCTTGATAGCGTCAATCGTCCTGAAGAACTTGAGCGGATCCGCGCTGGCAGTGTGTCAGATTAATCGAGCCCGGTTCACACCCTACCCGCTACTGCTGAATAATAAACAGTTATGACTATAGAGCCGATCCAACGGGGTCGATTTGCTCCCTCACCGACCGGTCCGCTGCACCTGGGCTCGCTCGTTGCTGCCTTGGGTAGTTACCTGAATCTGCGCCAGACACCGGGGCAGTGGCGAGTACGTATCGACGACATCGACCAGCCCCGAAACATTCCGCAGATCGACCAGACTATCCTCCATACGCTGGAATGCCATGGCCTCGAATGGGACGGTGAAATCTATTATTCCAGTCAACATATCCGCGAATACGAGCAAGCCTTTGATCGCCTCAGTGCCAACGGGTTCACCTATCGCTGCAGCTGCAGTCGCCGCGAGATTGACATGGCACCGATTAACCACGGTCGACGCAAGGGCGACACCCTGATCTATCCAGGGACCTGCCGATCGGGAGCCGCGACTGGTAAACAGTGGCGCAGCTACCGGGTGAGAGTCAGTGCCAGGCCAGTCGAGTTTCTGGATCAGTTACAGGGACAGCAGTGCGAACCGCTGCTCGATTCGGTGGGGGATTTTGTCATCCGTAACGCCCGGGGTCAGTTCAACTACCAGCTGGCTACCGTGGTGGATGACCATCTCCAGGGCATTACCCAGGCGGTGCGGGGCAGCGACCTTTTAGCCTCTACCGCTCGACAGATTCATCTGCAAGAGCGCCTTGGCTATAATCGTCCGGATTACCTCCACCTGCCGGTGATCACTGATACGCGGGGCAACAAATTAAGTAAGCAGCAGGGCGCACAACCGTTAGACAATACCCAGGCGGTCAACAATTTAATTACCGCTCTCGCCCTGTTGCAACAACAGCCCCCCGAGGAACTTGCTTTTGCGACACCTGCCGAGATCATTCAATGGGGCGTCGCCCACTGGAACCGCTCGGTACTTAAACAGGTCAGGACATGCACTACGCCGCCAAAGTGAAATGAATCTATGTACAGGAATATAAAAGAGTTTTTTTCAACTTTGCTGGCGGGGGTGGAAAACCGGACGGACGCGCAGGAGAATCATTCCCTTGAACTGGTGATGGCCGCTCTGATGGTCGAAATGGCCCGCGCTGACCGAGTTATTAGTGCCGCTGAAACAACCCAAATTCAACGTATTTTAAAAAGTCGTTTTCACCTGTCAGCAGACGAGCTTGCAGACCTGTTGGCCCTGGCCGAAGATCAGGCGGATCATGCCATCTCCCTGTTTGAATTCACGCACCGATTAAAGCAGCTGTTACCCCATGAAACACGCGACCAAATCGTCGAACTACTCTGGCAGGTCGCCTTTGCCGATGGCACTATCGACAAATATGAAGAGCAACTGGTACGCAAGGTCGCTGACCTGCTGCACGTTCGCCATCAGGATTTTATCGCCGCCCGCCACCGGGCAGACCCCACAAAAGACTGACCGCGCTGCATCGCTAACGTCGATCAATGCCGCCCTGAAAGCTCATAATCAACCGGTACCCGTCAGGCTCCAGTTATCAGTCTGATCATCCTTTACGATTTGCTCTTCCTCTACTAATTTTAGTAGATGGGCTTCCAGTGACATTGCCGCCGCCGGATGCAGGGCTGACGGTACATCGTCATAAACAACCGGTAGCAGGGTATCTATGGTTGCGCTGCCAAGTTTCTTCAGCCTGTCGATAACCTTCTGCTCACGCGCCAGCCGATGCTTTACCAAAGAGGACAGGTAACTGGTGGGCTTGCCGATTAACCTGCCATGGGCCGGCGCAATCGATTCGATGGGCGCTGTACCAAGCCGCCGTAACGAACTCATGTAATCACTCATATTGCCATCCGGGGGAGCAATCACCACGGTAGCACCATCCATCACCATATCTCCGGCAAACAGCCATTGAGGGTCGTTCAATAAAAAACAGAGGTGATTGGCAACGTGACCAGGGGTGTGGAAAACGGTGATAGCGTACTCGTTATTCTCTACCCGATCGCCATCATTCAACGGCAGAAACCCGGTAAAAGTCTCATCATAAACTCGTGACAGGGTCACCGGCGACGCCCTAACCGGGGCACCAGTAAGCTGCTTTAATAACGCGGTTCCAGGGGAATGATCAGGATGCGTATGGGTAACCAGAATCTGCTGTAATTTACCGTCACAAATCTCAGCAATATGGTGAACATGCTCCTCGATTGCCGGGCCTGGATCAATAACGGTCAACTGATGCTGGCCGATAATAAATGTATTGGTGCCGGGGCCGGTCATCATCCCTGGGTTAGGGGCTGTGATGCGCCTGACATTGGGTGCCAGTTCCACCACTTTGAGCGGATCAAACTCCTCACGCAGCTGGGCAGACATAAACGGTAGTTTACTGGCTGCCTGTTCGTAGCTATCCGTAACAGAGGGGCTCATTTAGGCCCCCCTGCCATCGCGGTGAGCTCCTCGCCCATCTCTAACTCAACCGGTCCATCAGGGAACGGGATTCGAACACGCACCGGTTTTCCGCTGTTATCCCGGAGGATTTCGGCGCATATAGTAGGTACTTTTCCAGTCGGAGTGCAGCCTTCAATCAAGGCCGACACCGATGGGAAACCACTAAGTGTTTCCAGTGTTTTTATGGTGGCCGGTACCAGCTTGATTGAGCCGGCCTTACCTTTTTCCAGAGCGTCTTCTGGTGTTACCCAGATTCCGTTAACGGTTTCCTGACCATCATGCAAGGGCACCTGATTCAGCGGCATCGGGCAGATAAAAAAACAGGTATCAAATCTTTTAGGCATACCGACCGGGGTCAACCAGCGCGAAAAATAAGTTAACCGATCCACCGGCAAGGTGAGCCCCTCCGCACGACATATTTCAGAAAAGGTAATTTTCCGGTTATTCAAATCATCCCGATATTGGGTAAACCGCTTCTCGTTTCGCAGGTTTTCGAAACTGATCAGGTCTGTCCCTGACTCGGCGATCAACACGCCGCACTCTTCAAAACACTCCCGGATAGCGGCTACCCAGAAACCCAGACCACCCTGCTCAAGATTGACCAGACTACTGGCATGTTCGTCGGAATACCCGGTACAAATCTGTTCCAGTGTCTGGTGGGTATCGTGCTTGTCCACCGCGCCTCCAGGAAAAACATAAGCACCAGAAACAAATTCCGACTTGATATTACGTTCCAGCATGAACACTTCAGGACCCTCGCTGGTATCACGCGCTAGTACTACCGTGGACGCTTTTCTTATCGTCTCCTGATCACCATTCATCAACACTCCTCCTTGGTTGATATAAAGCCTACCGCATTAATCCAACCAGGAGAGGGCAATAATGACCTGGCCACCGAATTTGGCGCCGCGGTACTCAACCTGGCCCTTTAATTCTAACCAAACCCCGCAACGTCAAAGCGCTACGGGGTTTCGTAATAAATGCCTGACAGTGTCCTACTCTCACATGGGGTGAGCCTGAACCGAAATGCCGGTGGCTTTTCGCAGTCCGGCGAACGCCGGTACAGGGAAGTACCGGCTGGGGTTAAGCGATGACGGCCGGTCTCGCCAGGGATGGCTGCGCCCGAATCCCACTACCCCCATGGGTTTCCCCTGACATAAAAAAACCCCGCAACGTCAAAGCGCTACGGGGTTTCGTAATAAATGCCTGACAGTGTCCTACTCTCACATGGGGAAACCCCACACTACCATCGGCGCAGAATCGTTTCACTTCCGAGTTCGGGATGGGATCGGGTGGTTCAAACTCGCTATGGCCGTCAGGCAAACCGGCTGGTCCGCCAAAAATCAGCGAACCGAATTCGAATATTGCTGAAATGCAAAACACTATCGCGTTAAAGAGCTATTTTCATTCGCCCGTAAACATCCCAATGCTATTTGGGTGTTATATGGTCAAGCCTCACGGGCAATTAGTACTGGTTAGCTTCACACGTTACCGCGCTTCCACACCCAGCCTATCAACCTGGTAGTCTTCCAGGGCCCTTCAGAGCACTTAAAGTGCTAGTGAGATCTCATCTTAGGAGGGGCTTCCCGCTTAGATGCTTTCAGCGGTTATCCTTTCCGTATATAGCTACCCGGCAATGCCACTGGCGTGACAACCGGAACACCAGAGATACGTCCATTCCGGTCCTCTCGTACTAGGAACAGCTTCCTTCAAATCTCAAACGCCCACGGTAGATAGGGACCGAACTGTCTCACGACGTTCTAAAC
>JAYNPV010000003.1:0-4424 GCA_038113925.1 Gammaproteobacteria bacterium
CTTCGACAGGCTCAGGACCAACGGCATTTTCTACCTGGTCACGCGGATATAGCGCCCTATAAAAAAACCGGATTGGCGGTTACCTGGCGTTCTGTGAAACCACGCAAAACACCCTTAACTGAGCGCTATTGCGGGCTGACTCACAGGCGAGAGGTCAATTTCCGCCAGACGGTAACGAAAACTGGCGTAACATCGGTAGCGGCTTGAAAATTGCTCACCGTTAAAACAACAGGAGATCGAGTATGCACCACTCACTGAAGAATATCGTCGCAGCGACCCTGGGCCTGCTACTGGTAAGCAGCAGTGGCAGCCTGATCGCCGCGGATGTCACCGCGATGTTAAAACAGGCACAGCAGGGTGATCATCGCGCCGAGCGTAACCGGGCCCGGGATGGTGCCCGCCACCCGGTTGAGACATTGAAATTTTTCGGCTGGCAGCCTGAAATGACAGTGGTGGAAATATCGCCCGGGGCCGGCTGGTACACCGAGTTTCTGGCTCCACTGACCCGGCCACAGGGGGTGCTCTACGCGGCTAATTTCGCCCTTAGTGTTGACGACCTGCCCAGCTACGGCATGCGCGTGCAGAAAATGCTGCTCGATAAATTTGAGCAGCGGCCGGATATTTATGACCACGTGGTGGTCACCGAGTTTTCGATTCCGCAACGGGTTACGGTGGCGCCGCCCGGATCGGCCGACATGGTACTTACCTTCCGAAACTTTCATAACGCCGTGCGCGATAACGAGGCCGAACAGGCGGCCGAGGTGTTCTATCGAGCGCTGAAACCTGGAGGTATTCTGGGTCTGGTCGATCACCGGGCAAAGCCCGGCACTTCGCTGGAACAGATGGGCAAGAGTGGTTACGTCACTGAAGAGCTGGTGATCAAGGTGATGACAGCCGCCGGGTTTGTCCTGGAGGCCAAGTCGGAAATTAACGCCAATCCTGCGGACAGTGCTCAACATCCGATGGGGGTCTGGAGTTTGCCGCCGAGTTTACGATTCACCCCCCCCTCGGTCTCTGGATCCGAACCGCGCCTGTCTAGAGAGCCACGGTAACAATAATTGATCGATAAAAAACTAGCTAAAGAGGACGGAGCTTTGTATCTCACTGAATTTGCTCAGGGACTTGAGCCGTTAGACATCAGCCACAACCAATTTGTCGAAGAGGCCCTGCTTACCGCCCGCGATCTGGGCGGCACCGTTCCCCAACCGCTGCAATGCCGATCACGCAACCTGTTGATTAACGGTCTGCGCCTTCATGTGCTGGACTGGGGGCAGGAGAGTAACCCGGTGCTGGTATTGCTACATGGCGGCGTGGTCACCAGCCGCACCTGGGGGCCGTTTTGCGCCCTGCTGGCCGATAGATATCGGTTGATTGCCATGGATATGCGCGGCCACGGTGATAGCGAATGGCCCCGCGACGGTGATTCTAATCACAACGCGATGGCGGATGACCTGGCGAAGCTGATCACTACCATGGAGCTTGAAAACCCCATTGTCGTCGGCCATTCGGTGGGCGGGTTGCTGCTGATGCGGGTGATGTTGAAATCTCCCCAACTACTGGGCAGCGCGGTGCTGGTCGATGTGGGGCCGAAAACCGCCTATGCAGGCTGGAAACCACGCAGCGAAGTGACCGAAGCAGGCCGACTTTACGACGAGATTGAAGCCTACGTGCAACGCAACGCCCCCCGCCTGAAACGCAGTGAAGAGCATATGCGACGCAATGCGCACCATGAGTTCATGCGGCGCATGAATGGCAAATATCAGCTCAAATATGACCCCCGCCACCCCATGGGCGGGCCGGACGAGCGGACCATGCCCGGGTTGCCCACGCTGGAACAGATGGCCGACTATCGGGGGCGATGTCTGTTGGTGCGCGGTGAAAACAGCTGGTTTCTTGACGCTGACGATGCGGTCGAATTTGCACAGAGGTTGCCGCAGGGTGAGCTGGTTACCGTGCCCGATTGCGAACATATGGTCTATGTCGAAAATCCCGTCGGTCTTGCCAGGGAGATAGACCGCTACGTCAGTTCCCTTGACTTTGTCAGGGGGGCGGCGGCATGAGTTACCTGAACCTGGCGGCAGACGACTATGCCCCGGCGGTGCTTAACAACACCCCGGCGTTTGCTGAACTGCTGGCCATTTCGGCGGAGTTTGACCTCGATGTTTCCAGCCCCCCGGGATGTGTGGCGCGCAATCTGGTGGTGCGTGGCCTGCGTTTTAACTTGCTCGACTGGGCCGGTCCCGATGGCGCCGATAAGCGGCCGGTACTGTTTATGGTTCACGGCGGTGCGGTTACCGCCCATACCTGGGATCTGGTGGCGCTGCAGCTGGCACGGCGCTATCGGGTGATCGCCCCCGATATTCGCAGTCATGGCGATAGTGAATGGGCGCGCGATGGTGATTACGACCACCACGAGATGATGGAAGACCTGGCGGCCATTATCAACGAGCTGCATTTGCCGCCGGTGGTGGCCATCGGCCATTCCATGGGTGGCGCCCTGGTGGAACGTCTGGCGCTGGCTCACCCGCAATTGCTCCGCGCCATCGCCATAGTCGACTTTACCCCGGAAGCCAACTACCCGGGATTGCCGATCGACGTAATTCGGCTGTTCGACAGTGTTGAGCATTACGCCGAGCGGGCATCAAAGTACGGTGCTCGCAAACCTTCGGAACTGATCTATGCCGCTCGCCATGAACTGCTGGCGCGACTCGATGGCAAACTCATGCCCAAACACGACCCCCGTCACGGCATGGGCGGCCCCGGCCCCGGTTATTACCCGGGGACCCCGGACTTTGAGCAAATGAAAGCGGTGACCCTGCCGGCGGCAGTGGTCTGGGGGCGGGAGAGTTTTTTTGTTACCGACGAAAAATCGCAGCGTCTGGCAGAGGTGATGCCACGGGGAGAGGCCCACTGTATCGAGGATGCCGGTCACCAGCTGTTTCTGGAACAACCCCAGGCGTTCATAACCGTTATTGAAGATTTTGTTAGCAGACTTTAGGGAGAGGGGATCATGGGAAATCCGTTTAATCGCGACCTGTTTAACCTGGATGGGCGTACTGCGGTAGTCACCGGTGCGGGCAGTGGCCTCGGGCGTGTGTTTGCCCAGGCATTGGCCGCGTTTGGTGCCGATCTGTTCTGCACCGATATTGATCGGGACGGGGCTGAGCAAACTGCTGACTCAATCCTCTCTTCCGGGGGCAGCGCGACGCCACTGCAGGTCGATGCTGCCGATCAACGGAGCATCGCCGGTTTGGCCGAGGCTATCGAGGCGGCGGGTAGCCGCTGCGATCTGCTGGTGAATAACGCAGGCATTGCCACGCCCAAACATCGGATCCACGAAATGCCGGTGGCTGACTGGGATCGGCTGATGGCGGTTAACTTGCGGGGAGTGTTTCTCTGCACCCGTGCGTTGCTGCCATTTATGCTGGCGCAGCAGTCCGGGTCGGTAATTAATATCTCTTCGATCGCCGGGCTCGGGGGAATCTCACCGCAAATTCCGGCGGTGTCATCGAATTACTCAACCTCCAAAGGCGGGGTGATCGCCTTTACTCGTCAGGGGGCGGCGGAGTAGGGCGGGGACGGGATTCGCTTTAATGCCATCTGTCCGGGTTGGCATTTGGGGACTCAGCTGGGTCGTGAAGAGGTGGGGGAGCAGACCCCGGAAATGATTGAAGCATTCCTCGCCAAACTCAATCAGGCCACACCGCTGGGCCGTACCGGTGATCCGGCGGAACTGGCTGGTCTGGTGGTCTATCTGGCCAGTGATGCTTCCGCATTTCTCACCGGTCAGGTAATCGCTCATGATGGCGGCTGGACAGCGATTTAGGCTTTAATTTGCATAATCCGGATCGGTGATATCCAGCTCCCTCATCAGCGCTTCAAAGGGTAGTTTGCCGATACCGTCCGGGGTGATAGCCATTTGCTGCTCTGGTACATCGGTGGCGATCGAATCGAGTCGACCGTTCTCAAGGTCTCTGATTTTTGCGCCGCTGGCCATCACCGATAGCTGAATCTTGCAGGCGTGTTCCAGCAGGTACATCATTACGAAGGCCTCGCCCACCGACCGGCCCACTGTTAGGGCACCGTGATTACGCAGGATCAGCGTTGACTGGTTGCCCAGGTCTGCCACCAGTCGTCCGCGCTCCTCCTCGTTGATGGCGATCCCTTCAAAGTCGTGATAGGCGACCTGCCCGGCGAACTGCATCGAGTCCTGGTTGATAAACATGAAGCCCTCCTGCAGACAAGAGACCGCCGTCACTGCCGGACCGTGGGTGTGCAGGGCGCAGACCACGTCTTCTCGCGCGCCGTGGATAGCGCTGTGAATCACGTAGCCGGCCAGGTTGACCCTTTCTGTGCCATCGCCGTTGATGACGTTACCTTCCAGGTCCACCTTGAGCAGGTTGGAGGCGGTAATTTCGTCATAA
>JAYNPV010000003.1:4434-9354 GCA_038113925.1 Gammaproteobacteria bacterium
GGCCGAAGTTGTTGATCAGAAAATGGTCTTCCACACCCGGTACCCGGGCGGTGATGTGGGTAAAAATCAGTGAGGTCCAGCCGCGATTGTGTACTAATCGATAAGCGGCAGCCAACTGCTTGCGAATCTGCCACTCATCCTCACTGCAATGGGGCAGGGGGATGGTCTGCTCGCCGGTGTTGGGTTGGTTCACGGTGATCTCCTCCCAGGGTCTGTTAACGCTCTTTGCCACCCATGATAGGCGTAAACAACACTATCTTAATAACCTTTATCGTCTGACCAACGTTAGCGTCTGAACAACGGAGGTTTCGGTAGGAGCGACTTCAGTCGCGACCATGGGCCGCGCAGAGGGTGGCTGTCGCGCCTGAAGTCGCTCCTACAACGCTTGTCAGCTCTGCTCGCGCCTGACCGCTGGTTTTGGGCCTCCCGTCCGATCGTTGGTTGCCTGTTAAGTATCTGGGTTGGGCAGCCCTGCCGGGGGGATGGTGAGCCATAAACAGAGGGCGGTGGCCAGCGACAGTGCCATTGAGAACAGGCAGACGATGCCAAAGCCGCGGCTAAAAGCACGTTTTATCAACCCACTAAACACGCTGCTTTCGCTGCTTGGGAGACTCGCAGGAGGGGTCGCTGCGGCGAGTTTGGCCCGCTCCATCTTAAAATGGTTTACCACAGCGGGACTCGCGTTCAGATCGGATAACCCCTGGTCAAGTTCACGGTTGTAGTGATGGCTGATAACTATGCCAAACAGGGCTATTGCCAGCACCGATGAGAGTCGGGCCACTGCGTTGTTGACCCCCGATGCAAGCCCCGTCTGGTGGCCGGCCACTGCGCCGAGGGCAACATGGGTGATCGGGGCGATGCAAAGACCCATGCCTAGCCCGATGGTAATCACCCCGGGGAACACCGTTAACCAGTAGCTGCTCTCCGGGCCGGTACGACTTAGTAACAGATAGGCCAGCGCGGTGCAGCAGGAACCCGTTACCAGCAAGGCCCTTGGGCGGTGACCCGCCAGGCCGCCCACCCGACGCGAAAGCAGCAGGATAGCGATGCTCATGGGCATAAAGCTCGCGCCGGTCTCCACGGCACTGAAATTCAGTACATAAATCAGATAGAAAGGCAGGAAGAAGAGGGTGCCATTGAGGCCGGTATAGAGCAGTAGAGTAGCGAAATTTACCCCGCTAAACAGGGGAGATCGAAACAGCCCCAGTGGCAGCATGGGGGATTGGCTGCGTGATTCCACCCACAGGAAAAGAAGCAATAGCAGGGCGCCGGCGACCAAGGTGCCCGCCACCTGGGGATGGGAAATTCCCCGCCCCGGGTATTCAATCAGACCGAACACCAGCAGACTGAGTGCGACGCTTGCCAGCCCCGCGCCTGCCCAGTCTGGGGAGCCTGACCGGTGCGGGTTCCAGGATTCCGGCACCCGAGTAAACAGAAGCGTCAGGGTAATTATCGATAACGGTAGATTCAGATAGAAAATCCAGCGCCAGGAGAGGGTTTCGATCAGCCAACCGGAGAGCAGCGGTGCCACCATGCCGCCGATGGCCCCGCATGCCGCCCAGGTGCCAATGGCGCGACCGCGCTTTTCTGCGGGGAAATATCCACCAATCAGGGCGAGTCCACCCGGCAGTAGCAGAGCACCCCCAATGCCCTGGAGGCCACGGGCAATGACTAGCTGGCGAACATCAACCGCCGCGGCGCAGGCCAGCGAAGCGCAGGCAAATAGAAGAATACCGATGGCGTAACAACGTCTTCTGCCGTGCCGGTCACAAAGCGCGCCGCCCACCAGGGTCAGCGCGGCCAGCATCAACACATAAGCCTCGGCCACCCACTGCACTGAACGGGTATCCACCTCCAGCTCACGCTGAATTTCCGGCAGAGCGATATTGACGCCACTGCCGTCAATAAAGGCCATGGCCGATCCGAGAATGACCGTCGCCAGCAGCCAGTTGCCGGTGGTGGGATTAAACTGAGGTTCATTGGTCAAAGGAAAAGTACCCCGGTTGTGGGTGCCGTTATGGTGAGTTGCATCTGGATTGAATCGGGGAGGGCATTGCGAGCGGACCCTTGATCGTCGAGTATATCGCCTGCCTGCGCGGGGCCAATTCAAATATTGAAACCTCCGCCTCGTTATCCCGATTCAAGCGGATTCTCGTTGTTCCCGGCGTGATCTGATTGACAAGCCTTGTCGACGCCTCGGGCCCGGGTCAGCAACAGCACCCCGTCGGCCGCGAATTGCAACGGCTCTCAGGATGGGGCTATTCCCGGCCAGGGCCGGATTGTTAAAGCCGTCACGTCGCTTACATTTCGGTTAGAATAATCAGCCTGAACTTAAAGCAGACCGGGTTGATAAATCCGGGTTTTTTTAAAGAAATGTCAGGACTCCCTTGCCTGGATGGTTCTGGCACCGAATATAGGTGACCACTATGGACGCTAAGACAGATTCCTCCTCAGTCGAAAAAATTTCTCAACTGGTATGGCCCGAAGAGGGTGTGGTCGATGCAGTTCCCTTTGGTGTCTTCAGCGATCAGACGACCTATGATCTGGAGCAGGAGCGGCTGTTTCGCCCGTCGTGGAACTACCTGGCGCTGGCGGCGGAAATTCCTAACCCGGGTGACTATAAATCCACCCATATTGGCGATACCCCGGTGGTGGTGACCCGTGATCAGCAGGGTGAAATACATGCCTGGGTCAACCGTTGCGCCCACCGTGGGGCACTGGTCTGCCGTGAAAACAGCGGCAATAACAGCGATGGCACCTATACCTGCGTGTATCATCAGTGGGCGTTTGATGCCAAAGGTGACCTGGTCGGAGCACGGCCTGCAAAAGGTGCGGGTAGAGAACTACCACGGCCTGATATTTGGCACCTTTGATTTTGAGCGTTCTGACGTTGACAGCTTCCTGGGTGGTGAGGGCGACGTCAGTTATCACATGAAGCGTATTCTCAATCGGCCGCTAAAGCTGCTGGGCCATAGTCGCCAATACGTAAACAGCAACTGGAAGGTCTATGCCGAGAATACCAAGGACCCTTACCACGCCAGCCTGTTGCATCTGTTCCATATGACTTTTGGTCTTTATCGCTCTTCCCAGGTAGGGGGAGTAAGCCTGGGTGACGATTGGCACAGCGTCTTATTTGCCAGCGCCGGTGAAGAAGACGAGGCCACTAAAAAAGAGAACAAGGAGAACGCCTCTCGTACCTACCAGGAAGGGTATAGCCTGGCGGATATGTCGCTGCTGGCCGGCCGCAAGGAGTATGACGACGGCGTCACCCTGGTGATTCTTTCCATAATGCCCAGTCTGGTGGTGCAGCAGATTCAGAACACTCTGGCGGTTCGGCAGATTCTGCCCCGTGGGGTGGATAATTTTGAGCTGATCTGGACCTACTTCGGGTACGCAGATGACGATGCCGAGATGGACGCCATTCGTGAAAAGCAGATCAACCTGATCGGCCCGGCCGGGTTGATTTCGATGGAAGATGGCGAAGCCTGTGAGCTGGTGCAGGATGCCACCATCCGTGATGGTGACCAGCATTCAGTTATCCAGATGTCGGGCCGGGATTTCAAAAATGAGCCACACCTGGTCACCGAAGGGCCGATCCGCAGTTTCTGGAACCGCTATCGGTTGTTGATGGATTTTTAATCGGCGTTGAAATTTCAGTAAAAAAGAGCGGGCCCAGGCCCGCTTTTTTTTGGCCTGCTGTTTGTGGATCTGGCTCAATCGGGCAATTGACAGCGATGCTGACTCAGGTCAAGGCGGTCAGGTTACCAGTGGTGAAAATAGGCATCTGCTTTTTATACAAGGATGCTGTGTTGATGAGCCACGAAACCCTGCTGGAAGTTACCAACCTGATCAATGAATACGTCGCCTGTATCGACGATGATGATCTGGAACGCTGGCCCGAGTTTTTCACCGAAAAATGTCATTACAAGGTCATCCCCCGCGAAAACGCCGACGCCGGTCTGCCGGTAGCGGTGATCTTCTGCGACAGCCGCGGCATGCTGCGTGATCGTATCGTTGCGCTGCGCAATGCCAATATCTATGCGCCCCACTTTTACCGCCATCTGGTTAGTAATACCCGCATCCTTTCCGAGACTGACAACGAGATTAAGGCGCAGACCAACTACGCAGTGTTCCAAACCCTGCTCGACGGCGAGACCCATGTTTACAACGTCGGCAAATACGAGGACACCCTGGTGCGCGAAAACGGCAAGCTGCTGTTTAAGGAGAAGCTCTGTGTGTTTGATACCTATCGCATTCAAACCCTGATGGTGACTCCCATTTAGCCTTCGGGGCACCCGATCAATTGCCAGCCTGCCAGATTGAACGACGGGCCGGTATTGCAACAGTAACCGAGTGAGAGAATTATGGACGCAAAAGTAACCGGTGGTATCCAACTTAACTGGCCTGAGCCAGGGGTATGCGATTCAGTGCCCTATGGCGTGTTCAACGAACGCGAAGTATTCGATCGTGAAATGGAGCGCATCTTTCAGGGCCCAACCTGGAGCTTTCTTGGTCTCGCCGCCGAAGTGCCCAATGCCGGCGATTTCAAAACCACCTTTATCGGTGATATTCCGGTGGTGATGACCCGCGATGACGACGGCAAGATTTACGCCTGGGAGAACCGCTGTGCTCACCGTGGGGCCCTGGTAGTCCGGGAAAATTGCGGCACCTCCGACGGCAGCCATACCTGTGTTTATCACCAGTGGAGTTTTAATAATCAGGGCGACCTCATCGGCGTGCCCTTTCGACGTGGCCTGGGGGGTAACGGCGGCATGCCCGATGATTTTGATATGAAAGCCCACCCGGTGCGCAAGATCCGGGTCGAGGATTACCACGGCGCGGTCTTCGGTACCTTCGACTGGGAACTGGAAGAGATGGACACCTATTAGGGGGGTGACAGTGACGTCAACTACCACGTCA
>JAYNPV010000003.1:9364-20200 GCA_038113925.1 Gammaproteobacteria bacterium
AACGAATCCTCGAAGGTCGTGAGCTAAAAGTACTGGGGCATTCGCGGCAGTTCATCCCCAGCAACTGGAAGTTCTACGCGGAAAACACCAAAGATCCCTACCACGCCAGTCTGCTACACCTGTTTCACATGACCTTCGGTCTCTATCGGTCATCACAGACCGGCGGTGTACGCATCTCCAATGGCTGGAATACTGTGTTGTTTTCCCAGTCCGGCACCGACAGCGAAGAGGCGCTGCACGAAACCGAGGACGCCCATCTGCGCACCTATCAGGCGGGTGAGTACAGCCTGGAAGATATGTCCCTGCTGGCGGGGCGGGCAGGTGAGTGGAACGATAACACCACCCTGGTGATTCTCTCCATTATGCCGAGCCTGGTGATTCAGCAGATTCAAAACACCCTGGCGGTGCGCCAGATCGTGCCGAAAAATGAAAATGAATTCGAGCTGGTCTGGACCTATTTCGGCTACACCACTGACGATGAGGAGCTGGATGCCATTCGCCTGAAGCAGATTAACCTGATCGGCCCGGCGGGAATGATCTCCATGGAGGACGGCGAATCCAGTGTCATCTGCCAGCAGGCGATTACCCGTAGCCGCGATGCTCGCAACGTCATCCAGATGGGCGGGAAAACTGCGGAAGACTCTGACCACCTGGTCACCGAAACTACCATCCGTGGTTTCTGGCAAAAGTACCGCGAATTGATGGCTTATTGATCCGATATGCCGGCACTGCTGTAACCCGCAGTGCATTGTTGTCCAGAAGTGATGATCTGCAGAACAGGGCGGGCCGTCGGTACGGCCCGCCCTTTTTGTGGCTGAAGCCTAGCGTTTGGAAACCGCTAATAACGGCCGGTCTGTTGGTCAGCTTAGCGTCGGTTGATAACTTTCGGGCGGCAACAGAGTGCTATCCCAGGCTATCCCCTGACCAATCGCCGGGCACCTGTTATTCCGGGGAGCCGTGTAGAATTGAGAGCCTCCCTGCTAGTTGCTCAGTATGCTTATTCAGCAAGCTAGCCGCTTGAACCAAAAAAGGCCCAATCTACCGCCATGAACAACCCCTCACCGGTTCGGCTCCTTGTGTTCAAAAAAATGCTTCTCACTCTACTGCTTGTGGCCCTGGCCGGGGTGTCGCAACTACGGCTGGTCGATGATATGAGTGCCAGCTACATCAATCAAACTCTGCAGAAGTCACTGATTACCTTCGCGGTTGCCCGCGGGCTTAATGGAGTGGTGTCCGTGGCTCAGGGCACCGATCTGGCGCTTGAGCCGGCCGGCGTCGGGGTCAATCTCGCCATCGGCGAAATTCTTGACCCGGTCAATGACCTGATTGAGCGCTTTTCCTGGATTATGCTGGCCAGCAGCACCTCTCTGGGGATTCAGGCAGTATTGGTTGAACTCAGTGCAGCGAAGTTGATCGGTTTGGGGGTTTGCGGGCTCAGTGTGCTGGTTGCGGTGCGGGTCTGGCTACCCGGCCGAGTGAGTCCGACCAGCTGGCGGCTGTTATGTCGTGGGCTGGTGCTGCTCTGTTTTGTTCGCTTTACGGTGGTGGTGATCGCGCTGGCTAATCATCAGTTATCGCACTATTTTCTTGATGATGAGATTGCCGCCTCGACCCAGGCATTGCAGCAAACGACCGAGCGAATTAATCAGATCGAGCAAAATCAGCAGAGCGATGGCAAAGAGTCGCCGACCTCGGTTACCCAGCGCATACAACTTTTTTTTGGTGATGTGACCAGTCGCTTAAATGCCGAAAAGAAACTCGAACACTATAAACAAGCCATGAGTAATGCGGTGAATCATATCGTCAGGCTGGCGGCGCTGTTTATCGTGCAGACCTTGTTGATGCCGCTGCTGTTTCTATGGGGAATGGTTGCCCTGTTGCGATATATGCTTACCCGATGGGGTTACCCCGGCTAAAAGCTGGATAATGAATTCCGGCAATCAAGGTGCTTTGCGCCGAAAAAGGGCCTTGATGCGTTTTTTAAGTTTTTGCTTCAGCTCATAACGATAAAGAGGATAGCGCCACCAGCTCGGTAGTCTGCGTTTTCCACGGGCGAAGTAATGGCGGTTGTAGTGGTCGATAAAGCGATTGCGATCGGTCCAGTTCAATTTGTAGCAGATGCGCGCCAGGTCGATGAAGATTTCCGCTGATGAGAGCCGTTTTTCCGGATGTATTCTGGCGCGGCCGATGTCGATGACATAGGGCTTGAGGTCACCGTCGGCGGTTTTTTCAAACAGTAAATTACCGCTGGAGAGGTCTCGGTGGACGATGCGTTGATCGTGCATCCAGTAGATAAAGGCGGCGATTCTGTCGAGCAGGAACTCTTTGCTAAAGCCGTTGTAACCGTCCGCCCCCTGCTGAAATGCGGTGAAGATGTCGCGCGCGGAGAAGGCATTCTCAAGATAATGGCTGAGGTAAAAATTGTCTGCAATGCCACCGTGCTGGCGGCGTTCAAAATAGGCCACTGGCTGCGGAGTGTGGACCCCGCAGCGCAGCATGTAGTTGGCGTTATCCCAGTGGCGTTTGCCCTTGCTGTCGGTGAAACGGTAAGTCAGCCGTTTGCCGCCCAGGGCACGGTTTAGTTTGACTACCAGCTGGGAGTCACCCGGGTCGAGGGGGTTGTCAAGGGTCCAGAGTTTATTACGTTTATCCCTTAGCAGCCGGTTTATCGGCAGTGAGAGCAGCTGCTCGGGTAGCAGGGCCTGAATGGAGTCGCTGAGGCTGGCACCCTCGGCAACAGAGATGGCTCCCTGCCAGCTCGGGTGATTGACAGCCAATGCCTGATGACCGGGTATTACCGCCCACAGGTCATCGTTAACCATGGCCGCTTCGATAGTAGAGACGGTGGGCCGGCTCACGGGCTGGTCAGTGGCCGCAAAACGGATAAACAGGGGCTGCTCGGAAATTACCTCCGGTGGATAGTCCAGAGGTTCGCCAAGGGCATTGGTAAATCGGGCAGCATCGAGCTGATCACCTGGGTAGAGGGTGTTAAGCGGACAGCTTTTGCCATCCCGGCACCAGACTACGTGAGTCTCCTGACCGCCGTTAACCAGCACCAGATGGCTCAGCCCCTGTTCCTGGCTCACAGCCTGGAGACACTCGCTACCGGGAAGCAGGGTGGCCAAATGGCCCAGGGCGTGGAACGCGGGGCTAATGCGAAAGTCTGCCAGCGAGCCGCGGATTTTCTCGTGGAAGGCGACATTGTCGATACGCGGATACTCTTCGTTACCGCAGTGGATAATGCCATCGCGGCCACAAATCAGGGGCCCCCAGTAGACCCGCCCGAGGGCATTGCTGGTCGCCGCAAGCAGACAGTAACGCACCAGGTAGTCGACCTTTTTCTGCTCCGGGTTGGCCTTGCGGGCCAGCCGTTTGTTGGTCCAGCAGGTGTAGGTGCAGTAGGCGTTAGCGCCGCTGATACGCTGACCGATGGCCTCAATAACCCGCGCTTTTTTGATCAGGTTAAAGGCGAGGGGTTTGCGCAGCCAGCCGCCGAGAACACGATGATCGAAGGCCTCCGGTTCGACGGTGCGCTCGACAAACAGATTATCGGTGTGAATCGCAGGGGAGAGGCCGACCCGCTCCATTTGCAGCAGGTAAGCCAGGCTGTAGAGGGGTTCAAAATCAGAAATATTAGGCCCGGCGATAGCGACCTGATGGTGGGCAGCCACCTGGCTGCCGATCTGCCAGAGGCGAGCGAATTGCTTCATGCCGGAGCCAGACCATTTGCCCCGATTGGGGGTGTTGCCGATTTCAAATTCCACCGCCCTGCCGGCGAATTCAGTAAACACCCGCGACAGAAAGGTGTGCCAGCGGGTGGCGCAGTCACTGTCATCGGCCAGCTTTCTGGTCTCTGCGGCCGGCGGGAAAACATTGAGTAGCACCTGTTTGCCATCTGCGAGCAGGCGGCGCAGTAGCCGCTCGGCATCACCATCGATTGATGAATAGCTGTAGTCCATACGCACCTGGTTGATCTTCAGTTCTGCCAGTCTGGCAATGATGTAGTCGTCGCATTGAGGGTCGTCAGAGGGCGCGACATTGATACCGAGAAAATCGCCGGGAATGGTCAGGGATGACGCCGGCATGGGTGACACGCTCCTCCAGAAGCCGGCGTTAAGTACCTCCTTTAGAACCGCTGGAACCAGTTGAGTCCAGGAGAGTGGGGTGGGTAATTCAGCCAAGGAGTGTTTTATTCCTGTTGGGATGATTGGACCCGCTGTCACGCATCACCGATTTTGCCGTTGGGGATCGGTTGAAGGATCTCGGGGAGATCGCTAACGCGGGAGGCCGCCGATGATCGCCCGTTGACAAATTCTTTGCTGCCTATTCGCTGATGGGGATGGTGTCAGGCGTAGACCTTGTCGGCCGCCGCCAATGCCCGGCCGGGAGTCATCTTTCCTGATTTTGCCAGTACGGTTTCCAGCGCCGACAGGCAGACCAGCACGTTTTCGCGCCGCGCCGAGTAGCCCATCAGGCCGATTCGCCACACCTTACCGGCGCTATCGCCGAGTCCGGCACCGATTTCCAGACCAAATTGGTTCAGTAGCTCAGACCGGGTGTCGCCATCGTTAACACCGTCAGGAATAATGACCGCGTTGAGCTGGGGGAGTCTTTCCGCCTCGGGCACCTGAAACTCAAGTCCCATCGCTTCAAGCCCGGCGCGAAGGGCCTGGTGGTGGAGCTGGTGGCGTTGCCAGGCCTGCTCCAACCCTTCTTCTTTGAGCATGGTCAGGGATTCATGGAGGGCATAGAGCGGGTTAATGGGGGCGGTATGGTGATAACTGCGACCGCCGTCGCCCTGCCAGTAGCCGAGCACCAGGTTGAGGTCCATAAACCAGCTCTGTACCGGGGTTTGGCGCGCAGCGACCCGATCCAGGGCCCGCTGGTTGAAGGTTACCGGCGATAATCCGGGCACGCAGGAAAGGCACTTCTGGCTGCCGGAGTAGAGGGCGTCGATCTGCCATTCATCGACCTTAAGCGGTATCCCGCCAAGGGAAGTGACCGCGTCGACGATAGTGAGGCAGTCGTGTTGGTGGGCGATGTTTACCAGAGTTTCGACATCTGAAACCGCTCCGGTTGAGGTTTCGGCGTGGACCATGGCAACGATTTTGCAATCCGGGTGCTGGCGCAGGGTCTCTTCGAGTTTGTTGGCGTCAATGGCCCGGCCCCAGGGGTCGTCCACCATGATTGCCACGCCGCCCATGCGCTCGACATTTTGCTGCATGCGGGTGCCAAAAACGCCGTTGCGGCAGATCACCACCTTATCCCCGGCTTCCAGCAGATTGGCGAAACAGGTTTCCATGCCCGCCGATCCCGGCGCCGACACCGGGTAGGTGATGGAGTTTTCGGTCTGCAACGCAAAGCGCAGCAGGGTTTTGAGTTCCTCCATCATCTGCTGAAATGCCGGGTCGAGATGGCCGATGATCGGTCTGGAGAGTGCTGCCAGCACCCGCGGATGTATATCGGCGGGGCCGGGGCCCATCAGGGTGCGCACGGGGGGATTAAAAGAACTCATTTAGTTTGTTTCCGGTTTGTCGATTAAAGTGCCAAGCATATAGACTGCGGAGTGGCTTAGAAACCCCGATAAAATATCGCGGGGCAAAGCTGATAACCGTCGACCTTGTTTCCAATTATTCTTGAGAGATTAATGGACAGTAAAGTTAATCAGGCAGCAGATATCAGTAGTCATGCCACGGGTCTGGTCAGGCAGATACACCAGAATCTGGCACAGGTCTGGCTGGGCGATCAGTTTATTCTCGATCTGATGCTGGTGACCGTGCTGGCCCGCGGTCACCTACTGTTGGAGGATGTTCCCGGGGTCGGCAAAACCACGCTGGCAAAGAGCCTGGCCCGGGTGCTGGGCATGGATTTTAACCGGGTGCAGTTTACCAATGACATATTACCCGCTGATATTCTTGGCGGCAGTGTCTATAACCCGGTGGACGGCAATTTTAATTTTGTGCCCGGTCCGATATTCACCGATTTTCTGCTCGCGGATGAGATCAATCGCGCCTCGACCCGCAGCCAGTCGGCTTTTTTACAGGCGATGGAGGAGGGAGCCATCTCAATCGATGGCGCCAGCCACGAACTGTCACCCCGGTTTACCGTCATCGCCACCCAGAACCCCATCGATTACGACAGCACCAACCCGCTGCCCGAAGCGCAGCTCGATCGATTTCTGGTGGCCACTTCCATTGGTTATCCCGGGCGGGAACAGGAACTTGCCCTGTTGGGTGACTATCAGCAGCAATTCAGTGGCCAGGAAATTCAGGCGGTGCTCGATGGCCGCCAACTGGATGATCTGATGCAGCAGGTTGAAAACGCCTATCTGCACGCAGATTTGAGTCATTATATCGTCGATCTTGCTCGTCAGAGCCGCGAAGATGAGCGCCTGCGGTTGGGAATTTCGCCAAGGGGTTCCATCCACCTGGCGCAGGCGGCCAAAGCCCTGGCGGTGATTCGTGGCCGCGATGCGGTGACTGCCGACGATATACAGCAACTGATTGTGCCGGTCTGGTCGCACCGATTACTGCCGCGCCACGGGCGGGATCAGGACCGAACCGCCAGCGTTGAGTTGCTGGAAGAGCTGCTCCGTAAGGTCCCGGTACCCCGCTAGCCGTCACCTGGGTCGGTCGTGAAATATATCGAAGATCGTCCACTCAGGGTGCCGGGTGAATCCCGGTGGTTGCATCTCTGGCGGATGTTACGCTGGGTGTCTGAGTTACGCCTGGTGCCCGCAGCGCGGGAAACCAGCCGTAATCCCTTTCGTCGGCCACTGCTCTATGGTCCTGCTGCCCTGTTGACCCGGCCGGGCAAGGTGCTGCTGTTTGCCGGGATATTGGTACTGCTGCTGAGTTACCGCCGTAACGATGCCTTTGCTCTGCAAACTGCTGCGCTGACGATCGGGCTGTTGGGTTGGTCAGCCCTGCTGGGGTGGGTCTGGCGGCCGAGGGTTGAATTGCAGCGCCGGGGGAACAACTGGGCGATTGCCAACCAGCCCTACCGCGCCTGGGTGTGGGTAAAAAACTGCCATAGTCGTTCGCTGCGTAATTTTGTGGTCAGAGAAATGGCGGTGCGCGGGTGCCGTCTGCCGGTGGAAGCTGAGCGGGGTTACGTTGATATTCTCACCAGTAGCCATGAAATCGAACAGCAGATTGAGATTACCCCCCGGGAGCGGGGCGCGCTGCGACTCGATGGCGTGGTCATTGACTCCTATTATCCGTTTTTTTTAACCCGAACCAGCCAGCGCGCAGCCCTTGAGCAGCCGCTGAATGTGCTGCCCAGCCCGATTAAAGTCGATCTGCCCTCGCTGCGGCTGCTCTCTGACCAGGCCGCGCAGTCGGTTAATTTCGGTACTGACAAGGGTCGGCGGGAGCGGGCGCTGGATTATGTCTATTCGCGCAGTTACCAGGCGGGAGATTCGCCATCGCGGCTGGATCGCCGTGCCAGTGCCCGGCGCGGTGAACCCATGAGCAAGGTTTACCACGGTGCGCTGAAACTAAACCCGGCTGGCCTGGTGCTGGTGGTCGATCTGTCGCTGGCGGATTTACCGGCCTGGAAGCCCCGCCCCGATGATCCCAAAGTACTCGATAACCGTCTGGCACTGGCGGTCGAGGTGGAGCGTCGCGGCCGGGGCGAGGGACTCGCGCTTCAGGGTAGCTGGTGGAACAGCAGCTGGCAGGCCGCGGCGAACACAGAAGAATTCTATGGACAGGTGGCCGGCGTGGCGGCCAGCCATCAGCGCCAGCTGCCCGGTCAGCTCGACGATGAAGAGTCGATACACGTGCTCATTATCGGGCGTTGGGATGCCGAACTGGCCGAGTGGGTAGATCGGCAACGCGGACAAGGGGTGATGTTGCTGGTGTTGATGCTCGCAGAATCCGCCGAACAGGCTGAGTCGCTGCCGGTCACCGCAGGATACCTGGAGGTTCGTCCATGAAGTGGCTCACTGAATGGTGTCTGGGCGGTTTTGTGTTGGTGGTAATAGCTCATCTCACCGGCTCAATGGGATTTGAATCCCTGGGCTATCTGCTTGGAGCCCTGGTAGTGTTGCGATTGCTGGTGCCACTGCGACCGGCCCAGCCTACTCCCGGATTGGGGTTTGTGCTGCTGGCGCTGGGGGGGCTGGGGGGCTGGTTTGGCATGGAGGAGGTCGCAACCCCCGGCTCCTGGCCAATGATTTTCAAGGTGTTCGCCGGCATCTGCCTGGGTGGGCTGGCTATTGTTATCTGGCAGTTTTACGCGCGCAAACCCGAGCAACGGACGCAATCGTTGCAGCCGGCGACGCAGAATATGCTCGTCAGCGGTCTGCTGTTGTTACTGTTAACCCCGCTTGCCCGCAGCTCTGGAGGCATGCTCTCGGCAGTGGAAACCCTGCCCCATGCGCTCTGGTTACAGCAGGCAGGGCTGATCCTGGCGGTGATTGGCTTTAGCCTTGCCAGACAACCGGGCAGGGTTATGGGCTGGCTATTGCTGCTACTGCCACCGCTGTTATTAGTGCCGGTTACTGCGAAGGTGTTACTGATTTTACGGCGACCGGTGATGCTGGCTTTATGGTTTATGGCGCCGAACCTGGGGGGCAGCAATGTCGGTTTTACGCCGATGCAATTTCTTGATCATGAAGCCTTCCTGAAACCATCTACCAAGATTGTCATGCGGGTTCGTGCTGAGGAGTTACCGAGCCCCTATCTGGTGGGTAATCGGGTTGATCAATTTTCTGCGGCCAGTCTGAGCTGGAACGCGGTGGCCGAGGTAGAGGAAGCGGTTCAGATCGGCAGTGTGGGTGACACCCGGTTACGCTACGCCCTGCCGACCAATCACCACGCCGATGGTGCGCCGCCAGACTGGTCAATGGAGGTGACCAGTCTGCGTTGGGATTCCCTGCTGTTTTTGCCACCCCAGGCTGCGGAAGTACAGATCGAGGCGGAAAAACTGGCCGCCAATACCCACCGGGTCTGGAGTGCCGAGTTCGCCGAGGATGCCGCCAAACAGTGGACCCTGCTGCCAGGGAGTTCGACGCCTGATGATGTGCTTGATACCTATCTACAGTTGCCGGAGTTCTGGGATGAGCGGCTGCAGAGGCAGGCGGATACCTATGCGGCCGGGGAAAGGCGCAGGGTGGTCAGCGGTATTCAGCGGGATTTTCTGGGCCGGGAGTATTCGCTCGCGGTAAACCTGGATCCGCGCCAGCCATTTCAGGATTTTTACCTGAACAAGCGACCGGGTTACTGTTTCTGGTTTGCCACCGCCGGTGCCCTTAGTCTGCGGGCAAATGGTATTCCCAGTCGCGTGGTCAGCGGTTATTTCATTAACGAGCGTATCAGCCGAGATGTCTGGCTGGTGCGCGAACGCGATGCGCACTCCTGGGTGGAGTGGCAGGATGAAGCCGGTTACTGGCATACCTTCGACCCTACGCCGCCTTCCATCGGGTTGTTTCAGTCCCAGTTTCAGGGCTCCACCCTGAGCCGCTGGGCGCATCTGTTGCGCGAACGCTGGAACCAGGTCTGGGCAAAATTTGATCTTTCCGATTCGCTGGAAAACACGCTGATCGTGTTCGGATTTATGATTCTGATATTGCTGTTCGTTCGAGAATATCTGCGCATTCGTGAAGTAACCTCGCAGACCTCGGCCAGCGCCTCCACCCGTCAGTGGCGTAAACTCTGGCAGGGGTTTCTCGCTGCCAGCGGGTTGCCGGATCAGCGCCACTGGACAGTAGAGCGCTACCAGCAATCACTACCCGAGGAGTGGAGTGAGACACAGAAAATCGCGGCAGGAGAGTTCCTCAGCTACTACCGGGGGGCCCGTTTTTCCGCGCTGACCCCCGATATCGAAGAGGGCCGCCGTATCCTGGCGATGGTGCGTAAAGGAATGAAACAGGCGAGTTAATGCCCGCTGAAGGGAGAGTGAACGAAAATTGGGCTGTTTCAGGCTCCAGTGATCCTCCTTCGCCTGCTCCCATTATGGTCATTCATATTCCCCCGGCAGAGGGCTAGTCGGGATTGTCGTAGGGGCGTCATTTTGCTAAATTTAGCGCCTGTTTTTGCCGGTATTTCATCGGCACTTTATGCAGACTCCCAATAATGCCCAAGTTTATTTTTGTTACTGGCGGTGTGGTTTCCTCATTGGGGAAAGGTATCGCAGCCGCCTCGATTGGCACATTGCTGGAGTCCCGTGGCCTCAAGGTCACCTTCATCAAGCTTGACCCCTACATCAACGTCGATCCCGGCACCATGAACCCGATTCAGCATGGTGAGGTTTATGTGACCGAGGATGGCGCTGAAACCGATCTGGACCTGGGTCACTACGAGCGTTTTGCCCGTGTGCCCATGCGCCGTACCAATAATTTCACTACCGGTCGTATCTACGAAAACGTTATCGCCAAGGAGCGTCGTGGCGATTACCTGGGTGCCACCGTGCAGGTAATCCCGCACATAACCGAGGAGATTAAACGCTGCATTTTGCTCGGCGCGAGTAATGCGGATGTCGCCATGGTGGAAATCGGTGGCACCGTCGGTGACATCGAGTCATTGCCGTTTCTTGAAGCGATTCGCCAACTCGGTTGGGAGCAGGGATCAGAAAAAGCGATGTTCGTGCACCTCACTCTGGTGCCTTACCTGCGGGCCAGCAGCGAAATCAAGACCAAACCCACGCAACACTCGGTAAAAGAATTACGCAGTATCGGAATTCAGCCCGATCTGCTGCTGTGCCGCTGTGAAGAAGACCTGCCGGAACCGGAGCGGCGCAAAATCGCGCTGTTTACTAATGTCGCCCCCCAGGCTGTGGTCTCCGCCAGTGATCAGGCCAATATCTACCAGGTACCGCGAAGCTATCACCAGC
>JAYNPV010000003.1:20210-32450 GCA_038113925.1 Gammaproteobacteria bacterium
ATCAATTGATCATTGACCGGCTGACGCTGAATGCCGGTCCGCTTGATTTCGCTGCCTGGGATCGCTTTATTGACGATTTTGAGAACCCGGTGGACGAGGTCAATGTGGCGCTGGTAGGTAAGTACGTTGATCTGCCAGATGCCTATAAATCGCTGAACGAAGCATTACAGCACGCTGCAGCCCATACTAAAACCCGGGTGAATACCCATTTTCTGGATGCAGAACATCTGGAGCGGGTCGGGCTTAGCCTGCTCGACGGCATGGATGCGATCCTGGTGCCCGGGGGGTTTGGTAATCGGGGGACTGAGGGAAAAATCAGCGCCATACGACACGCCCGCGAGCAACAGATCCCCTTTCTGGGTATCTGCCTGGGAATGCAACTGGCGGTGGTTGAGTTTGCCCGCAACGTCGCTGGTATGCCGGCGGCTCACAGCACCGAATTTGATACCGACACTCCGGACCCGGTGATCGCGATGATTACCGAATGGACTAATCGCGATGGTAGCCGCGAATTGCGAGATGGTTCCGTGGACATGGGGGGCACCATGCGGCTGGGGGGGCAACGTTGTCTTTTACGTGAGCACTCCCGGGCCCGCGAGCTCTATCAGCAGAGCGAAATAGTCGAACGTCATCGCCACCGATATGAATTCAACCCCGGTTATGTGGAGAAGCTCGAATCGAGTGGTTTGCAGCTTACCGGCCAGTCGGTACTCGACTCGCTGGTGGAGATAGTGGAATTACCGGATCACCCCTGGTTTTTTGGTTGTCAGTATCACCCTGAATTTACATCCAATCCCCGCGATGGCCACCCGCTGTTCAGCAGTTTTATCGAGGCGGCAAAACAGCAGCATTATGTTCAGCAGACCGCGGCGACTGCGGATGCCGGCTCCGCATGAAAATTGGAAACCTCGAGGTCGGCCTCGATCAGCCTCTGTTTCTTATTGCCGGTCCCTGCATGGCCGAGTCGCGTGAGTTGGTCCTGGAAAGTGCTGCCGAGTTGAAAAAGATCGGTGAGCGGTTGGGTCTGTCGATAATTTTCAAAGCCTCCTACGACAAAGCTAACCGTAGTTCCAGCAGTTCGCCGCGGGGACCGGGGATGCTCAAGGGATTGGAGTGGTTGCGCGAAGTGCGGGAGGTAACCGGCCTGCCGGTGTTGACCGACGTGCACACGCCGGAGCAGGTCGAGCAGGTTGCCGAATACGTGGATATGTTGCAGACCCCGGCGTTTCTGTGTCGGCAGACGGACCTGATAACGGCGGTGGCCAGCTGTGGCAAGCCGGTGAATATCAAAAAGGGGCAGTTTCTGGCCCCGGCAGATATGCAGCAGGTGGTCAACAAAGCAATTGCCGCCGGTGGCCAGGAGCGGGTTACCGTATGTGAGCGCGGTGTCTCTTTTGGCTACAACAATCTGGTCGTGGATATGCGGGGCCTGGCGATTATGCGTGCCACCGGTTGCCCGGTGGTGTTCGATGCGACCCATGCGGTGCAGCTGCCCGGCGGCCAGGGCGATCGTTCCGGTGGTCAGCGCGAGCATGTGCCGGTGTTGGCGCGGGCAGCGGTGGCCGCCGGTATCAGTGGGTTATTTATGGAGACTCATCCCAATCCGGCTGAGGCGCTGAGCGATGGTCCCAACGCCTGGCCGCTGGGGCGCATGGAAGAGTTACGGGAATCCCTGTTAGCGCTTGACCAGGTGGTCAAATCGAGACCGCTGGCTGAACTGGAGTAAGGGATCGAGGCGAAAGGTTTTCTTCCCCGCCGCCAGACCGGCATCAGGAGCGCTGAATTTAATCGTGCCGTCTAACCCCTCTATGACGGTAAACAATTTAACCCGGGTTACTTTTTAACTTAATATAAGTTTTAATATCAGGCTGTAACCTTCTGTTTTAAAAGGATAGAAATTGGCAGAAATTACTAAAATTGTTGGTCGGGAAGTGATGGATTCCCGTGGGTTTCCCACCGTGGAGGCAGAAGTGACCCTCAGCAGCGGTGCCTTTGGCCGGGCAGCGGTGCCTTCGGGGGCCTCTACCGGTAGCCGTGAAGCCATCGAGCTGCGTGACGGTGACAAAACCCGTTATGGCGGTAAGGGTGTGTTGCAGGCAGTGGCGAATATCAACGATGTGATTGCCGGCCGTTTGCAGGGGATGGCTGCAGAAGACCAGGCAGCGGTTGATCAGGCGATGCTCGATCTGGACGGTACCGATAACAAGGCGAATCTGGGGGCCAATGCCCTGTTGGCGGTCTCCCTGGCGGTGGTCAAGGCGGTGGCCGCTGACCGCAACGAACCGCTTTATCAAACCATCAACCGGCTGGCGGGCTGTCCGGCAATGTGCCTGCCGGTGCCGATGATGAATATTATCAATGGCGGCGCCCATGCCGATAACAGCGTCGATTTGCAGGAATTTATGGTGGTACCGGCCGGTGCCGGCAGTTTCTCTGAGGCGCTACGCTGCGGCGCGGAAGTATTTCATGCGCTGAAACAGGTGTTGCGGGAGCGCAACCTGAACACGGCGGTCGGCGACGAGGGCGGCTTTGCTCCTGACCTGTCGTCTAATGTTGAAGCCCTGACGGTCATCATGGAGAGCATTGAGCGCGCTGGCTATCAGCCCGGTAAGGACGTACTCCTGGCCCTGGATGCCGCCAGTAGCGAGTTTTACCAGGACCATCAATATCAACTGGCGGCAGAAAATCGGTCACTCGATGCGGCGGGGTTTGTTGCCTTGCTTGCCGAGTGGGCCGAGAAGTATCCGATTATCTCCATCGAAGATGGCATGGATGAGAGCGACTGGGACGGTTGGGCCAAACTGACCGAAAAGCTCGGCGAACGCATGCAGTTGGTGGGCGATGATCTGTTTGTTACCAATACCGAAATCCTCAAACGGGGTATCGATGCCGGGGTGGCTAATTCCATCCTCATTAAGGTCAATCAGATAGGCACCTTGACCGAAACCCTTGCCGCTATCGCTATGGCCCAGCAGGCGGGTTACACAGTGGTTGTTTCCCACCGTTCGGGCGAGACTGAAGACACCACCATTGCCGACATTGCTGTCGCCACCGGGGCGGGACAGATCAAAACCGGGTCGTTGTCGCGCTCCGACCGTATCGCTAAATATAACCAGCTGCTGCGTATTGAAGAGCAGCTGGGCAGCGCCGCGGTTTATCCCGGCCATGGCGTTTTCAAGGGCTTTGGCGGCTAGCGGAATGCAATGTTAAAGCGACTGCAACTGCTCCTGATTACGCTACTGGGAATTTTGCAGTACCAGTTGTGGATGGGGGACAACAATCGCTTCGATACCCACCGCATGGAACAGGTGCTGGTTGCGCAGCAGGCGGAGCTGGCCGCAGACCGGGCGCGTAACCAGCAGTTAATGGCCGAGGTAAAGGATCTGCAGAGCGGCTTTGAAGCCCACGAAGAACTGGCCCGCAGCGAGCTGGGCTATATTCGTGAAAACGAAATCTTTTTTCGTGTCATCGAATGATCCCTCCACCCCGTTAAACGGGGATCTGTGGGCGCTGGTCCCGGCAGCGGGGCAGGGGCGGCGAATGGCAGCCTCAGAGCCCAAACAGTATTTACCGATTAATAATGAACCCATGTTGCTGCACACCCTGCGGCGACTCTCTAGCCATCCGCAGGTGGTCGGGCTGGTGGTGGTTTTGGCGGCAGATGATCGTCATTTTTCCAGTCTTGATATCAGCGCTCTGAAGTCCGGGTTACCGGGTTCCCTGTCCACCGTAATTGGCGGGGCGAGTCGCAGTGAGTCGGTAGTACGTGGGCTCGAGAAAATAGCCGAGTTGGCCTTTATTCCAGAAGCCGACAAGGATGAGCCACGCCGATTACCCTGGGTGTTGGTGCACGACGCTGCCCGGCCCTGTATTCGCCACAGCGATATTGATGCCCTGCTCGGCCAGGTTGATGATCAGGGTGGCCTGCTGGGCCTGGAGGTGACCGATACCCTCTGGCAACAGGATGATCAGCGGCGTTGTCTGCGCACTCTGCCCCGCGATCAGCTGATGCGGGCGCAAACTCCGCAGTTGTTTCCACTGACTGGATTGCTGGCGGCACTTAGAGCTTGTCACCGCGATGATTTCCAACCCACCGACGAGGCCGAGGCAATGCGCCATAGCGGGTATGCCCCACGGTTGATCGGTGGTTCCGCAGACAATATCAAGGTGACCCGTGCCGGCGATCTTGCACTGGCCGAATTTTATCTTCAACAGCAGCAAATCGCCGCCAATACAGAACAGGAAGCGGTAAATCGCCAGCGAGGTCAACCGTGACCTGGCGTATTGGCCAGGGGTATGATCTTCACCGCCTGGCGGCTGGAGAGGAACTGGTGCTTGGGGGGATAATGCTTGATTCGCCCTTGGGTACCGTGGCGCATTCCGATGGGGACGTTCTGTTACATGCGCTTTGTGATGCCCTCCTGGGAGCGGTGGGTTTGGGAGATATTGGTCGTCACTTTCCCGACAGTGATCCGACCTATCAGGGAATTTCGAGCCGAGAACTGCTGCGTCAGGTGGTCTCCCTGGTGGATACCGCCGGGTTTAGCATTAATAACATTGATTCGACTATCATCGCTGAGGCCCCCAAATTGGCCCCCCACGTGGATCAAATGTGTAAAAAAATAGCCGGAGATTGTGAAATACCGGTAAGTGCGGTGAACGTAAAGGCGACCACTAATGAGCGTCTCGGCCCTGAGGGCCGTCAGCAGGCGATCTCTGCTCAGGTGGTGGTTCTGCTGGAATCACAGGGGTAACAAACTATGACCCATAGAAAATCCTTCCGGGGTGGCGGTATTGCCAAACCGCTATCGGTATTCATTGGCGTTGTCACTGGCCTGCTCGCAGTTTTCGCGGTGGGGGCGCAGACCAGCGGGGTGGCCCTGCAGTATCACCGAATTTCTGACTCGGGTCCGGCGATTACCCGTACCAGCGCTGCCTACTTCCGAGACCATCTCGAATTGATAGAACGACTCGGGTTTCCCGTGGTGGCCCTGGACAAGTTGCTTAATGGGCTGTGCCACGACGACACCGAGTCTCCTTCTGCGATTGCACTGACCTTTGATGATGCCCACCGGACTGTGTACGAGCAGGCCTGGCCGTTGTTAAAGGAGCGCAACTGGCCCTTTATCGTGTTTGTTAACACCGCTGCGGTGGATGGCAGCCATGGCGGTACCATGAGTTGGGATCAGCTGCGTGAGCTGGCTCAAGCCGGGGTAATCATTGGCAACCATGGCGTCGATCATCAGCACCTGATACGCAAACCGGCGGATCAGACCCGGGAGCAGTGGGCGGCGTGGCAGAGAAAGCAGATTATTGATGCCCAACAGCGCATCGATAGCGAGCTTGGTCCGCAACCGAAAATATTTGCCTACCCCTATGGCGAGTACGATTTAGCCTCCGCTGCGATTTTGAAAGAGCTTGGTTACAGCGCTTTTGGCCAACAATCGGGCGCATTTGGTTGTTCCAGTCCGCTGCAGGCGTTGCCGCGATTCCCGGTGTCAGGACCCTATGCCAATCCCGAATCGGTGGAGCTGAAGCTGGCGTCGCTGCCTTTCCCGACTGTGGGGAGGCTGGTCGAACCGGTGCTGCCCCCGGGGGAGCGTCATCCGCGGCTAGTTCTTCACTTATCCCCCGCGGATACCGATGGATTTGACCCGCTCAACGCCAACTGTTTCGCTACCGGACAGGGGGCAATTCAGGCCCGTTGGGATCCCGAGCAAATGGCGCTGCTGGTACAGGCTGATGAGCCATTGCCCAGCGGGCGATCACGTTATAACTGCACCGTAAGGAATACCATCCAGCAGCGCTATCACTGGTATTCCCAGCCCTGGTTTATTGCCGATGAGTCGGGGCAATGGCCCGCTGAATAGGGGTTAGATCCCGTCGAGTCTGTCCAGGCCGTTGACGCGGATTATCTGTTGCAGCGATTCGACGTAGATGGCCCCCCGCGCCGAGTATTTCTCCAGGCCTTCTGCGAGTAATTCACCGGATAACGGCAGATTTTGTTGGCGACGATCGAGCCGAATATCCCGCAGCGGCTGGTAAGCGGGGTGCGAGTTCAGGTTTAACAAATAAGCCCTGACCGATGCCTGCCAGGAAGGGTAGCGGGCCACTTCATGAGTCATGCCTTGCGGGCGTTGCAGGGGGACCAGGCCGCATCCGGCTGAGAAGCACCACTGTCCAAACAAATTATTCGCCTGGCGTGCAAAGCGAGAATTTCCCCAGGCGGATTCGCTGGCAGCCTGCGCGAGGGCTAAGGAGGTGGGTACCAGATCAACCCGGGTGAGGAGTTGGTGAATAACCATCGACGGGTCAGTTAAATCGCCGCCCAGGCGATACTTTTTCGCCAGCTGCTTGACAAGGCGCTGCTGTTCCTCGGTCAGGGGTTATTCGAGTTGGAGCTGATTTTTCATTCTCAGTAATGAGGCGCGGGCCTGCAGCGTCCGGCTGTTTTCACGCGCTATCAGTGGCGTTAACCGGGAAAAGAATCGGGCTTTTTTCTCACTAACGGGCAGGGGTGTCGGTGGCGTGGGCGCCGCCTCGGTTTCAGGTTCGGCGAAATCCTGTTGCATGGCTTGAGCTGCTTCGCGGGGTGCAGGCGCGGGCGCCGGAGGCGCGCGGTAGGTCCATATTCCAATCAGCAGAGAACCGATGAGAATAAATAATAACAGCAGGATTTGTTGAAGTCGGGTGGTCATGTTTTGATTGATATTTTATCGGCGATTATGCCATTGCCGGGTGGAGTTTCGACCATTAATTAGCACGCGCTAAGGCAGTTAAATTAACCCTCCGCCCTTCCCATTGCCGCTTTATCGTGAATCGTGGATCAGTTGGTATATTACGGCCCTGACCGGGAGAGAAGGAACAGTGGAATGAGCGACGGGCTTGCAGTGGGAGAATTCCAGCATCTGGGAGTCGTGGTAGCGGATATTGAATCCGCCATGAAGGGAAACAGCCGATTTTTTGGTATCCCAGAATGGCAATTACGACGATTTGAAGGTGATCGCCTGCCTGGCTTTGAGGAGAATGGTTTCTTATCGGCCCTGGGCAGTCACAACGGGGTCACGCTGGAACTGCTACAACCGCTGACCTCCGCCTCGCCCCACGCCGCATTTAGAAACTGGCGCGGCCAGGGCATGAGTCATGTGGTCAGTCGGTGCAGCGCTGTGCAGTTCACCCGATTACAGCAGCAGCTGGCCGAAGTCGGGATGGGCAAGGTTCACGGTCTGCGGCTGGACGGCAAGGTTTCTAGCATGCAGATTGATAGCCGACGTCAGCTGAGTGGGTTGGGGCTGGAAGTTCAGGTCGAGGGAGGCGTCGGGTTCGATGACCTGGCAGTTGACCGGGTGGTGGAGTATGACTACGCGCCTCTGCTCCCCATTGATAAGTATTACCACCTGGGTATCGTGGTGAGTGATCGCGACAAGGCCACCGCAAATTTCAGAAAATACCTGGGATTACCCGAATTTTTGCCACTGGAACTGGAGGTCGGCAGCAACCTGTCGAGCGTTCGGCTGCGTGGCGAGTCGATTCATCATGCCGCCCGCGTCGCGTTTAGTCGAGGCAAAGGGTTCTGT
This sequence comes from Gammaproteobacteria bacterium, assembly GCA_038113925.1. Classification (GTDB taxonomy): domain Bacteria; phylum Pseudomonadota; class Gammaproteobacteria; order Immundisolibacterales; family Immundisolibacteraceae; genus QNFC01. The sequence continues at coordinate 27,788 of JAYNPV010000003.1, forward strand.
TTTGAATTAATGGAACCGGGTGCCGGCCAGGGAGCCTATCAGGAATTTCAAACCAGTTATGGCGAAGGCATGCAGCACTATTTTCCGACTATCTGTGATCAGCAGGTACTGGACGAGGCCCTGTCGTCTCTGCGCGAATGGGGGGTAGAGGTGTTACTTGAAGGCGTCATCGACGGCGTAATGAACTACTACTATCTTGATACCGACAGCCTGCTTGGTGGGGTCACCGTCGAGGTAATCTGCCCGCACACCTCAGACTGGATGGAGGTGATGGGCATGAGTCAGGAAGCGGGGTACTTGATCGGCCTGTGAGCGGATTATTCGGCAACCGGGTCGATAGTTTCGGATTGATTGAAGGAGAGGAAAGTGATGACTAACAGTGGGTTAACCAGGTATCTGGCCAGCATTCTGCTGCTGCTGATCGGGCCTTTATCACCTGCCGTACTGGCGCAGGGGGATGCAGCGGAAACGCCGGTTGATCCCCGCCTGCATCCGGGCGAGGTACGCATCTTAAAGCTGGATAACAGCAACCTGAAAGAGATTATTCCCGATGCCCTCTACATGAAACACTGGTTCGGCACCGACGTGAGCGTCGCCTATTTCCGCTTTCTCGAAGGCAAAGGCAGCGACAAGGAGTCGATGCCTGCGTTGCATCAGCACGGCGAAGAGTGGGCGATTCAGCTCAAAGGCAACTCTCAGGTGATCGAAGAAGACGTTACGTTTCTTGAAATTGCCCAGGGCGATGTCTTCATTATTAAACCGCGTGTCCTGCACACAGGCACCTTTGGTAATCAAGAGAATGTCATTCTCGGCGTGATCACGCCGCCGCGGGAGGATTACCCGGCCGAGGGAATCAAGTCCTACTACCCAGGCCAGGGGGGCGAGTAAATGAAGTACCTTTATGTTCTGTTACTGGCCACCTTTTTTTCGCTACCTTTGACCGCCCACGCGGAAGGTGCCGTGCGAAAACTGTTCAACCTCAACACGGTCGATGACGAGCTGAATGAGATTATTCCCGGCCAGCTCTATTTCAAAGCCTGGCATGGCCGCGATATCAGCGTCGGCGTGTTTCGTATGGAGCGTAACCAGAAGGGTCACTTCCCCGGCAAGGTAAATCGCCATGGCGAAGAGGTGGCAGTCTGCACCCAGGGCCGCCTGCAGATGGAGATCGAGGGCGAGACCTATTTTTTTGGTGAAGGCGAATTAATGATTATCCCGCCGCAGATGCCCCACACCGGCACTTGCCTCACCGACGTCTGCACCCTGGTGAGCTGGTTCTCCCCTGGCCGCCGCGACGAATGGGGGGCCGAAGATAATGCTGATCCCGAACTGAAATTTCTCGACCGTGACGCCGGTCAGTAATTGGCTGATTTGAATAATAAGCGATGTTAACCAAGGAGATAACGCGTGAATGACGCACTAGTGGTATCCGCGACAAGAACCCCCATCGGCCGGGCCTATCGGGGCCTGTTTAACAATACCGAAGCGCCGACCATGGCTGCTCATGCCATTGGTGCCGCCATGCATCAGGCGCAGGTTGACCCGGCCGAAGTGGATGATGTGATCATGGGTTGTGCCTTGGGTCAGGGCACTACCGGCGGCAATATCGGGCGATTATCGGCCCTGGCCGCCGGTTGCCCGGTGAGCGTCAGCGGCATGACCATAGACCGTCAGTGCTCTTCGGGGCTCATGGCCATCGCCACGGCCGCCAAGCAGATTATCCACGACGGTATGTCTATCGCCGTGGGTGGCGGGGTGGAACATGTGAGTCTGGTGCAAAACGAGAATTTCAATCTGTTTCATGCCCAGGATCCTAATCTGCTGACAATGCACAAAGACGTCTATATGCCGATGTTAAAAACCGCTGAAACCGTAGCGACCCGCTACGGAATCAGCCGGGAGCAGCAGGATGAGTATGCGCTGCAGTCCCAGCAGCGCACCGCGGCGGCCCAGCAGGCAGGCCATTACGATGACGAAATCCTTGAGGTCACTGCGACGATGAAAGTGGTCGACCGGGAAACGGGTGAGGAGTCGTTGGTAGAAAAGAGTTTAAACCTGGATGAGGGCAATCGCCCGAGCACCACACGGGAGGGACTCGCCGGATTAAAACCGGTAATTGAAGGTGGCTCCATCGCCGCCGGCAACGCCAGTCAGCTTTCAGACGGGGCGGCGGCGTCGGTGCTAATGGATTCAAAAACCGCCGAGCAGCGCGGGGTTGAACCCCTGGGCATTTACCGGGGGATTGCCGTCGCCGGATGCGAGCCTGATGAGATGGGCATCGGGCCGGTATTTGCGGTGCCAAAACTACTTAAGCAGCACGGCCTCACCGTCGACGATATCGGCCTCTGGGAACTCAATGAAGCCTTTGCAGTGCAGGTGATCTACTGTCGTGACCAGCTCGGTATCGACGATGCCAGGCTCAATGTTAACGGCGGTGCCATATCCATTGGCCATCCCTCCGGCATGAGCGGCGCCCGCATGGTGGGTCACGCCCTGCGGGAAGGCAAACGCCGGGGTGAGAAATACGTGGTGGTAACCATGTGTGTCGGCGGCGGCATGGGGGCGGCAGGGCTGTTTGAAGTGGTTTAGTTCGCCAGTTTCTGCAACAAAAGACTCGCTATGGGTTGGCAGCTTCACCGCAAAGTACGGGGGCTGACATTGCGGTCACAGGGGCGGTTTCCGACAAGAGGCAGGGTATTGTAAGAGCGACTTCAGTCGCGACCCGGAGGCGTCGGCAACCTGCGCTGTCGCGACTGAAGTCGCTTCGACAGGGATCACTGTTCTAAACAGGAGCTGGCCTACATTCTGAGCTGGCTAACGGGTAGCTGACCCGAATGGCACTAAGTTAAGGAGGCTCTGAATAACTCATGAACTCGTATCAGGCGCTCGGCACGTCCCTCTTTGTCGTGGGTAAACTTCGCAATAGCCCTGCTATTACGTGCGTTTCCCGCCTCAAATATGAACCTCCCGAATCACCTGCTACTTCGTCCAGAGTTTTTCATAACCTCCTTAACTTAGTGCCATTCGGTACTGACCCTCAGTGGGCGACCGAAAACGATTCCCAGGGCCAGGCGTTGAGCGGCCAGGGATTGTGAAACAACTCGGTGGCCATGGATACCTCCACCAGCGACAGCGCCGTATTCAGCAGGTTCTGCTCGGGCTCGGGTAGCGCATCCAGATCAAAATCATTCAGATATTGAATGGCGTCATCCAGCAGGGGTTTCATCGCCAGGTAAAACGCCATCAACTCTTCCTGGGTTGATCTCATTCTCGTCTCACGGCGGGCCGCTTCGGTCGCCAGCGCCCATTTTTCGGCATGGGGGTTGAGTACTGAAAAAGCCTCCGGTAAGTGAGTGCTCATGCTGATAACCACTGGTTAACAATCCACATCTGGTGGCGTACCGCAATCTCCAGATCGCTGATCATCACCTGCTTCAGTGCGCCTGACTCCATCATCGCCTGGGTATCTTCGAGGGTAATGAAATCCTCCAGCACCGCGTCACGCAGCAGCACCTTGGTGTGCTCCTGAGCCAGTAGTTCGCCGGCATTTTTAGCCTTGATCTGGTAGATATCCATCACCCAGCGGGTTTCGTTCTCACTAATGGGCCAGAAGTTATAGGTGAAATACCAGCCCGGTCCCACATCGCAAAAAAAATTGGGGAATATGACGTTGATATCAAACCACCAGCTTTCATCGTTATTGGGGTTAATGCCGGGATAATCCTCGTGGGAGGTCACAAACGCCGGACCATACTTGCCCACCATCAGGCCCACTTCCGGGGGCAGGTATTCCAGATTCAGCCAGGCCGACAAGGAACGATGGGGGCCGTAGAAACGCGCCGAGGTAAGCGCCGCACCCGGGTTCAGGTTGGATGCTGCTGCACCGGGCAGCGACTCACGGTGCACTGTAATGGCGTGAAAAGCCTCCTGAAACGCATCAATCGCTACTTTCCAGTTTACTTTCGGGGTCGCTGAGTAGCGGGCGATATGTTCGCATTCATCATGAGGAAATGGGTTGAGCTGCTGGCCCATGCCTCCCAGGTACTCTTCGAGGGACTGTGGCGGCTGTTCCATGGCGTGGATAAAAACAAAACCCTTCCAGGTGTCCAGAGTTACCGGAATCAGGCCGAGGTCACACTTTTTCGGGCCGCCGGTGAAATACTCTTCTCCGGCCATAAATTCGAGCTCGCCATCCAGGCCAAATGCCCAGCCGTGGAAACCACAGGTGAATCCTTTGGTATTTCCCTGTTTTTCCAGAGCGATCTTGTTCCCACGGTGGGTGCAGATGTTATGAAAGGCACGGAGCTGATTGTCGTCACCGCGAACCAGCACGATGGAGGCTTTCAGCACCTCCAGCTCAATCGTCAGGTAGTCTCCCGGGCTGGGAATCTCTTCTTCGCGGGCAACTTCCAGCCAGGCTCGCTTGAAGACCGATTCCCGCTCCCGTTCAAAATATTCCCGGGAGACATAAGGCTCAACGGGTAGTGGGGCATCACCCATTTCTGGCGTGTCGCCCGGTAGCTTGGTTTCAAAAATCCGTTCTGTTTTACCCATGTTTGGTTCCTCTTCCCGTTTATCTCCGCCTGAGAAACTACCAGCAAGTTAGCCTGATGCCAAGAATTGAGCGGTATGGATCACAGGAATGGGTATGCAATCCCTTGTC
>JAYNPV010000004.1:0-4042 GCA_038113925.1 Gammaproteobacteria bacterium
TCGCGCTCGGTGAGGCCCATCATCGGTGGTGGCCCGCCGGTGGTTTCGGAGCGGCCTGGAAGGACAATCACCAGATTGGTACCCAGCGAACTAAACTGGTCAATCACAAACTGGCGCGCCCCATTGCCCAGGGAAGTGAGCAGAATTACCGCCGCCACCCCGGTGGCCGTGGCGGCGAGAATCAACGCCAGGCGCACCCGATTGGCGCTTATCGCACCCAAGGCGAGCCGAATGCGGTCAATCCATGACATGATCGACCCCGGTGTCGGTGACGATGCGGCCGTCGACCAGTTTTATCTGTCGTCCGGCGCGCTGACCCACCTGTTCATCGTGGGTCACTGTGACCAGGGTAATGCCCTCATTATTGAGTGCTTCCAACTGATTAACCACCTCTTTTCCCGATTTCTGGTCAAGGTTACCGGTGGGTTCATCGGCCAGGATTAACGAGGGCCGCATGGCCATGGCCCGGGCGATGGCGACGCGCTGACGCTGGCCACCGGAGAGTTCGTTGGGCTTGTGGTCGGCGCGGGCGGAGAGGTCAAAACGTTCCAGCAGTTCGGCGACCCGTTGCCGGCGTTTTCCGGGGTCAATACCGGCCACGGTCATGGGCAGCATAACGTTATCCGCCGCGCTGAGTCGGGCAATCAGGTGAAACGACTGAAAAACGAAGCCGATCCGTCGGCCCCGAAGCTCGGCAAGTTCGGTATCAGTGAGCTGGGTGGTATCGCGATTTTCAAATCGGTAGTGGCCGCTGGTGGGAGTATCCAGCAGGCCGATCAGGTTGAGCAGCGTTGATTTGCCGGAGCCGGAGGGGCCCATCAGGGATATATATTCTCCCGCCTCAACGGTCAGGTCGATCCGGTCAAGTGCCTTTACCAGCTGGTCGCCCATGCTGAAGTGGCGGCTTATGGCACTCAGTTCGATCATTGGCAGGGCCCGGCCGTTATTAATCGCCTATGGCGGGCATCATTGCTCATCATCGACCAGGCTGGCTTTATCTGTGACACGGGCGCCGGCCTTCAGTAATTTACGGGCCGGATTGTCGACAATCCGGTCATTGGCGGTTAATCCGTCAAGGACTTCGACATGACTCCAGCTACTGAGACCGGTCGTAATCTCAACTTCTTCAAGCGTGTCATCATCAGTGATTCGATACACCTTGTTCTCATCGAGCAGGGCGCTGGTGGGCACGCGCAGCACCGATTCCTTGCGGGTCAGCACCACTTCTATATCGGCGCTGTAGCCGATCAGCAGCCGGCTGGCATCATCGACATTGACAAACTCGGCCTCCACTTCGACCGTGCGGGCCTGCTTCTCCAGGTCGAGCACATAGGGGGCGATGCGGCGCACCCGGCCAGTAAAGCGCTGACCACGAAAGGCATCGAGGGTAATGATCACTTCCTGATCAAGATTCACCTGGGGGGCATCAACCTCGTCGATGGGGGCGCTGACAAACAGGCAGTCATCATTGATCAGGTCCACCGCGGGCAGGGTGGCGATACCGGTAGGCGAAGGGGTCATAAATTCGCCAATCTCGGCGTTGACTTCGGCCACGATGCCGTCGAAGGGCGCGGTTAATATGGTTCGGTCAATGGCGGTTTGAATGACCTCGATCTGGGCCCGGGCAGCGGCGGCCGAAAGCCGCTCCGCCTGACAGGCGTTGGCGCTGGCGTCTGCCTCGCTGATCCGCTGGTCAAGCTGTTCATCAGAAATAAAACTACGTTTTTTTAGATCCTGACCCCTCTGAGCGTCTCGCCGGGCAGTCTCTGCCCGTACGCAGGCAGCGGCGGCTCGTTGTTCGGCACTGTTGGCCTGTTCATTGCTTAGTAAGAGCTGAGCCTCCAGGTCCTTATGCCAGAGCTCCATGAGCAGATCGCCTGCGTTTACCTGACTGCCTTCAGTAACATTTAAAATCGTCACCTGGCCGCTGGCGTTGGGCGAAAGCCGGGCCCGCTGGCAGGCTTTAACCGTACCGGCGCGGGTGTTGGCAACGGTTGCCAATACCTCACCCTCGCTAAGCGTATATACTTCAACGGCTATCGCCTCGCCTTGGCTCCAACGCCAACCGATGATAGTGATAACGACAACCGCAAACAGAACCGTCAGCGCTTTTGACATTCGGCGCATAGTTATTGCTCCTGAACCGGGGGTGCGGCCATTCTAAACGAAGCGGCCGGAGCTAACAGAGTAACTGGCCACGTTTAATTCTCCTCAGCCTTCCGTTGCGTCTGGGGTAACAATTTGGAATCCATTTTTCTATGAGTGCAGATCACCTCAGTGATATAGCGTTTGACCAGCTGGACCTCCATCCGTGGTTGAAAGAGAACCTGGCCGCCATCGGCTTTGAATACTGCACGCCGATTCAGGCTCAGGGGTTGCCGGTATTGCTCGGCGGCCAGGATATTGCCGGGCAGGCACAGACCGGCACCGGTAAAACCGCCACCTTTCTGCTGGCGGTCATCAATCTGTTGTTAACGCAGGACCCCAAGCCGGGACGGGAGCAGCGCCACGTGCGCGCCTTCATTATGGCGCCGACCCGCGAGTTGGTGGTGCAAATTCACAAGGACGCGATACAGCTGCTGGGCGATATCGATATCCGCCTGGGGCTGGCCTATGGCGGGGTCGATTATGAAAAGCAGCGCGACACTATTGCCGAGGGGGTCGATATTCTGATCGGCACCCCCGGCAGGTTGATCGATTACTGTAAACAGCATGTCTACAGTTTGAGTAAGCTCGATGCCGTGGTTCTCGACGAGGCCGACCGCATGTTTGACCTGGGTTTTATTGCCGATGTGCGCTGGCTGTTACGGCGCACCCCGGCCGCTGAGCAGCGGCTGAATATGCTGTTTTCGGCGACCCTTTCCGGACGGGTCACTGACCTGGCTTATGAGCATATGAATAACCCGCAAGAGGTGAAAATCGAAGCGGAGAAAATGACCGCCGACAAGGTGGAAGAGTGTCTTTACCACGTTGCTAACGAAGAGAAGATACCGCTTCTGCTCGGGCTTTTTAAAAAGAATGATTTTCACCGCACCATGGTATTTGCCAACACCAAACGGGATTGCGAAAAAGTCTGGGGTTATCTGGCCGGAGCCGAGTACAAGGCCGGGCTGATGACCGGCGACGTGCCTCAGAAAAAACGCGAGCGGTTACTCCGGGAATTTCAAAACGGAGAGCTGGACGTGCTGGTGGCCACTGACGTGGCCGCCCGCGGCTTGCACATCGAGGGGGTCAGCCACGTCATTAATTATGATCTGCCGGATGACCGCGAAGATTATGTGCACCGAATCGGCCGCACCGCGCGGGCCGGTGAGTCGGGCGATGCGATTAGTTTCGGCTGCGAATCTTATGTTTATGGATTGCCTGATATCGAGCAGTATATCGGCCATAAAATCCCCACTGAATCGGTCCAGGCAGATCTGCTGGTAGAGCCGGGGAAACGCATTTATCTTAAAAAATCCGGCCCGCCCGGCGGCAAAAAATCCGGTGGCGGTGGGCATCGTTCGGGCCGTCGCCCCCGGCGGCGCTAGGAGCCCATGGGATTCAGGCAGGTCATCGCGTAATACCCAAAGAGTAAAAAAAGAGGAACAGCCATGTTTATTGCCATGAATCGTTTTCGTATCGCCCCGGGTCGTGAACAGGATTTCGAACAGATCTGGCGCGAGCGGGACAGTTACCTCGATGGTGTGGAAGGTTTTGAGGAGTTTCATCTGGTGCGTGGCCCCCAGGCCGAGGACCACTCCCTCTACGCCACCCACGTGATCTGGAAAGACCGGGCAAGCTTTGAAGCCTGGACCCACTCAGAGGCATTTAAAAAAGCCCACGCCGGCGCGGGGGCCAACCGCGATCTCTACCTGGGGCCACCCAATTTCGAAGGCTTCGACGTGGTGTTACAGCAGAACTGATCTGCCTTCTGTAGGAGCGACTTCAGTCGCGACCGCCGGGGCCACCAAAGGCCCGGGTCGCGACTGAATTCGCTCCGACCGATCCCATGATTTATTTATTTTAGGGCGGTATCGGCCACCCGGGGGTTACTACTCTA
>JAYNPV010000004.1:4052-6513 GCA_038113925.1 Gammaproteobacteria bacterium
CCACCAGTAGCCAGGTCGCGACTGAAGTCGCTCCTACCGTTCATTCTCTGCGGAATAATTCTCGACTGCCGGTTTGAAACCGCGCTGCTTGAACTGTTTCAGGGCCACCTTGATCCACTCGTCCTGAGAGAAAAACCCGAGCTCGAACAGTTTGGCACCTTCGTAGTCCACCGCCTCCTCAAATGATTTGTCTCGCGTGCCGTAGTAGGTCTCTTTAATCGAGCGCAGAGCAATCGGGTGTTTACCGGCTATTTCCGTGGCGATGTCGGTGGTTTCGCTGGTCAGTTGCTCCAGCGGCACGGCGTAGTTGACCAGGCCCATCTCTGCCGCTTTCTCACCGTCGAACAGTCGCCCGGTGGTCAGGTAGAACAGGGCTTCGCGCCGATTCAATGCCTCCGCAGTCACCCAGGTAAGGCCGGCACCGGGAATGGTGGCAAAGTTGATCTCAGAGAGGCCAAAGCGGGCCTCCTTTGCGGCAATGGCCAGATCGCAAATGGAGGCCACCAACAGCCCACCGGCGACGCACCAGCCATTAATGGATGCGATGGTGATACCGGTGAAGGCTTTCAGGCGTCTAAACCAGGCAAACGCCAGATCCGAATGGTGGCGAAACCTGGCCGGATCATCCAACCCATCCATAAGGAAACGCTCCAGGTCCATCCCCGTGCAGAAAGCGTTGCCGGCACCGGTAATCACCAGCACCTGAATCTGCTCCTGGGTGTCGAGATAATCAAAAACCGCGGCCATGTCAGCGTGCAGTTCCGGACTCATGGCATTTTTCTTCTCCGGACGATTCAGGGTAATGGTGGCGATATTCTGTGCGATGGAGAGCTGCACATTGGCGAGCTCAGGAATGGTTTGGTCGGCCATGAATGGTTTCTCCTCTTACCCTCGTGATAGTTTTGGTTTTGATGTTTTTATGGTCCTGGCTTTTTTCAGAATGCGCTGCAAATGCTGGCCAGAATGAGTACCCGATTGAGTCAGTTGATCTGGCCAGTCGCGGGGGTGACGGCTGAATCCGGATCATAATTTTTCTGACTTAAAGGCGGCGAATGGGTGCATTCAGAGTAATGCAGGCCGGTCGCTTCAGTCTAGCTCGGCGAGGGTCTGTTAACCCTAATTAAAACCCGGCCATGGGGCGTTCGATGGTCAGCGTTCACCTTGTTTCGATGGCAGTAAACATCGGCATCCGAATACCGTCCATCACCTGAATAACGGAGATTTCCGTAGGAGCGACTTCAGTCGCGACCATGGGGCGGCGGAGAGGGTGGCTGTCGCGACTGAAGTCGCTCCTACAATTGTTGGCTGCTCCGGTTGTGGGGTGCATTCGGAATCACCCAACCTCTCTCCTCGCGCCTTGTTTGACGTGGCTTGGCCGGTTTTGGGTCTCCAGCGATGACTGTTAATAGGCCCTTAATGAAAATCCCGTGATCTCAGCGCCAGGTCGTTGAGCAGGGCGGTCTGGTCGAGAATATCCCCGGCGATGACGTGAATGACTTCGTTTTTACGTTCCATGGTGCCTTTGATTAACAGCAGCTTGCCGGTAAGCAGCGGCTGGCGGCAGCGCTCCTGCAGGGTTTTCCAGACCACCACATTGATGTTGCCGGTCTCATCTTCGAGGGTGACAAAGATCACCCCGCTGGCGCTGCCGGGGCGCTGGCGGCCGGTGACCAGGCCGGCGACGCGCACGAAACGGTTGTTGTCGGTCTGTTGCAAATCGGCCTGACGTTTGCAGCCTTTTAATTCTGGATGTTTACGCAGTAGCAGCATCGGGTGACTGCCCAGGGTGAGTCCCAGGCTGCGGTAGTCGGCGAGGGTCTCTTCCATGGCTGTGGGGGCGGGCAGGGTGAGGTGCTCCTGATGATGATTGTCGGCTTCTTCGAGCAGGGGGCGGTGCGGCTCAATGGCCATTACCTGCCAGTGGGCCTGGTGGCGGTGGGGGCTAAAGGTTTGCAGGGCGTTGGCGTCAGCCAGGGCCGCCAGTTCGGCTTTGTCGAGCTGAGCGCGGCGGGCCAGGTCGGCCGGGCTTTTGAACGGCTGCCGGTTGCGGGTTTCGACAATTCGAGCGGCGGCGGCCTGGCCCAGGCTTTTTACAATGCGCAGGCCGAGTCTCAATGCCGGTTGGTGCCGGGGGGTTATCCGGGCAGGGTTCTCTGGCAGTACCAACTGGTGGTCCCAATGGCTCTGGTTAATGTCTACCGGCAGCAGGGTAATGCCGTGGCGGCGGGCATCCTGTATCAGCTGCGAGGGGGTGTAAAAACCCATGGGCTGGCTATTGAGCAGGCCGCAGTAGAAAGCCGCCGGATGGTGGCATTTCAGCCAGGCGGAGAAATAGACCAGCAGGGCAAAGCTGGCAGAATGGGATTCAGGAAACCCGTAACTGCCGAACCCTTTTATCTGTTCAAACAGGCGCAGGGCGAAGGCTTCGCCGGCCGCCTTGCGCGCCGCTGCCGCCGCAGGC
>JAYNPV010000004.1:6523-8665 GCA_038113925.1 Gammaproteobacteria bacterium
CCGCTAAATCCGGCGGCGACCATCGCCAGTTTGATCACCTGTTCCTGAAAAATAGGCACGCCCAGGGTGCTTTTGAGCACCTCTTTTATCGCGCTATTGGGGTAGGTGACGGCGTCAGGGTTTTCGCGTCTTTTCAGATAGGGGTGGACCATCTTGCCCTGAATGGGGCCGGGGCGAACGATAGCCACCTCAATCACCAGGTCGTAATAACAGCGCGGCCGTAGCCGTGGCAGCATGGAAATCTGCGCCCGTGACTCCACCTGAAACACGCCAATGCTGTCGCCTTTGCAGAGCATGTCGTAGGTGGCCGGGTCTTCCGGGGGAATATCCTGCAGGCTGGTTATCTGGGGCCGGTACTGGCTGATCATCTGCAGCGATTTGCGAATCGCACTGAGCATGCCCAGGGCAAGAATATCTACTTTTAACAGTCCCAGGGCTTCAATATCTTCTTTGTCCCACTGAATCACGGTGCGTTCAGCCATGCTGGCATTTTCCACCGGCACCAGCTGGCTGATGGGGCCCTCGGTGATGATAAAACCGCCCACGTGCTGGGACAGGTGGCGGGGAAATCGCTTGATTTGTGTTACCAGCTGCATGAACTGCCGGGCGAGTTGCTGGTGATTGGGCAGATTGAACTCGGCAAAACGCTGGTAGAGATCGCCCTGCCGGTCCCACCAGGCCAGGGATTTGGCCAGCTGGTCCACTAGCAGGGGAGAGAGCCCCAGGGCTTTACCGACATCGCGCACCGCGCTGCGGGTGCGGTAGGTGATCACCGTGGCGGCCAGCGCGGCCCGTTCGCGGCTATATTTTTTATAGAGGTACTGGATCACCTCTTCGCGGCGTTCGTGTTCAAAATCCACGTCGATATCTGGGGGTTCGTTGCGTTCTTTAGAAATAAAACGCTCGAACAGTAGCGAGACTTTGGTGGGAGAGACCTCGGTGATAAACAGGCAGTAGCAAACCACCGAGTTGGCCGCCGACCCCCGTCCCTGACAGAGAATGCCCCGGCCGCGGGCAAACTGCACTATGTCGTAGACGGTGAGAAAGTAATACTCGTACTCCATCTCCCGGATCAGCCCCAGTTCCTTCTCTATCTGCTGTTTTACTTTTTCCGGTACGCCCTCCGGCCAGCGCCGGGCGGCGCCATTCAGGGTCAGACTGCGCAGGTAGTTGTCTGGTTTTTGCCGTGGCGGCACCACCTCTTTGGGGTATTCGTAGCGCAACTCATCGAGGCTGAAATTACAGTGCCGGCTGATGGTCAGCGTCTCCGCGAGCAATGCCGCTGGATAGAGCTGTTGCAGGGTTTGTAGCGGTCGCAGGTAGCGTTCGCTGTTAGATTGCAGTCGGCGGCCAAGCTGCTGAATGCTGGTGTTAAGACGAATGGCGGTGAGGGTGTCCTGCAGCGGTTTGCACTGGCGGCTATGCATGTGCACATCGCCACAGGCGACCAGGGTCAGGTCAAGCTGTTTCGCCAGCGAATAATGGGCCAGGTAGCGCCGCTGCTGGTCGCCGGCCAGGTGATTGCCGTAGCCGATCCAGAGCCGGTTCGGGAACAGTTTGATCAACTGTTTGCCGTGATCTGGCGCGGTTGATGCAGTCAGCTCCGCTGCGGGCAGCCAGATCGCCAGGCAGTTACCGCCGGTCAGTTTCAGGTCATTTAACCCGATCCGGTATTCCCCTTTGGGGCTGCGCCGCCGTGCCAGCGTGATCAGGCTGGAAAGCTCGCCATAAGCTTGTCGGTGCGGGGCCAGCAATAGCAGGTGAATGCCTTCCTGAAGATGAAAACTGCTGCCGATGAGCAGCTTGATCGCGTGCTGTTTGGCCGCGACATGGGCTTTTACCACGCCGGCCAGGGAGCATTCGTCGGTAATGGCAATGGCCTGATAACCGAGTTCGGCGGCCTGTTCCACCAGCGCTTCGGGTCGCGAGGCGCCGCGCAAAAAGCTGAAATTGCTCACCGTTTGCAGTTCGGCGTAAACGGCCTGATCAAACGATTGAATCACCCGAAAGCACCGTGGATAAACCAGTGCCGGGTGGTCCTGTCCTGATAGACCCAGTAACGCATGCCGCTACGGTGACGGGCAATGTAGTAGTCGCGACAGACTGACTGCTGCCACCAGTTGCCTTCGATGCGTTCCGGCC
>JAYNPV010000004.1:8675-16533 GCA_038113925.1 Gammaproteobacteria bacterium
CGGGTAGCAGCCAGAGGGGGCGTTTGGGGTCACGACTCCGCACTGCCGGAAGGTCGCCGGGCGCTGCTGTCTGGGCGGTGAGCTTTGCGGTTAACGCCATCGCCTGTTCGGGAATGTGGCTATCGTTAACCGCTAGCCTGCTGACCAGGCCACTACCAAGGCGGGTGGTTAACCGATCAAGCAGGTCGTTGGCGGCGTGGCTGTCCAGCTGTTCATGGTTACTCTCCGCAAACAGGCTCCCCATCTGCGCCACCGCCTGGTGCAGCTGGGTTACCTGCAGGCGCAGGCTGTCGACCGGCGCGCTGAAACGCAGAGACTCCAGCCGCAGGCGGGTTAACGACAGGAAATGGTCGAGCTGGTTTTGCGGCCGGGTAAAAGCCAGTTCGATCTGCTGCTGACTGTTGTCGGTCAGGCGCAGCTGCCAGCGAAGCTGCTGGCAATGCAGCTGACGCCCCTGCAGATAACCACAGAGGGCGATGAGCATGCGTTTCATCGGAAAGGCGAGCATCTCGGTCGAAGTAATAGCATCACTCAATGTCAGGGTGTCGTCAAAGGCCGCCGGCAGGGTGAGGCCAGGCTGGGGATCGGCCAGCTCGCCGCTGATCTGCTGCAGATAAATAACCAGGGGTTTGCCAAATCGCCGGCCCAGCGCGGCCCGGGGCAGGGGCAACAGATCACCCAGCGTAGCGAAACCGCTGGCCCTGAATTGCTTTTGTAGTCTGGCCTCACACAACAGTTGCGGCAGCGGCAGAGCGTGTAGCAGATCAGTAAATTGCCGGGTCTGTGTAAGCGCTCCACTGAGGGCATCAAAACAGTCGATCAGCGCAGGTTTTTTACTGCTCGGCAGCTGGCTTAACAACCGGGCGGCTTTGGGGGTCGGGGCCAGACCCAACCGGTAACTGAAACCTTGTTCGGCAATCTGCTGCCGGATCTCTTTTAATAAAGATTCGAGGCCACCGAATAACTTCAGGCTGCTACCGATCTCCATCAACAGACACTCTGGTTCAATTGGGTTTATTGCCGGGGTGAAGCCGTAACAGCTGTAGGCAATGCGCTGCAGAGTGTCGGCCTCGCGGCCTGGGTCACGAACAAAAACAGTTAACTGCCCACACAGCGCCTGGGCGGTAGCCGGGGTAATGCCGGGGGTGACACCGGCATCGATGGCGGCACGATTACAGACCAGTATGCGCTGATCATCGACCACCGCTGTCGCATCGGCCGATTGCGCCGCCTCACTGAATACTTCCAGAGGCAGTCGCGGAAAACGCAGGCAGAGCCAGAGCATCGACAGCAGCCAACGCCACTTAATGCAGCCAGCCAGGCGCAGCAGCCGGGGTTGAAACCGGCCGCAGCAGAGGCGGATTGCAAGAGGGTGAATCGGCAACAACCGGCCGGTGAACAGGCAGCTCTGCAGGGGAAATATCTGCTGCGCTAAGACCCTCTGCCAGGTTGAGCTCGACCACCTGACCGGCCCAGCCACCGCGCTGTTTGAGAATATTGATCTGGCAGCTTTTAACTCCCGGCTCCAGCCGTAACCTGAGCGCAGCCGGTGAGGATTCCGCCGCCGCCTGACCGGGGCGCATCAGCAGACTCAGCCCCTGAGTCGAGTGTGCCGCCAGTTGCAGCTTGCGTAGCTGAGCCAGATCCGGCTGCTGCTGTGGCCAGACCAGTAATGCGGCCGCCACGTCCGCGCGCAGCGCCTGCTCCACCGTCCAGAGCTGGTCGGCCGGAGTTTGTGGCTGAATAACCAGCACCTGTTCGGGGGCTATGCCAGCCTGCTGCAGTGCCGGTGCATAGGGCTGGTGAGGGGGGCTGACAAACAGCAGTTGTCGACCTTTTGCGCAGAGTTTTCTGGTCGCAGGTAGCAGTAATTCCAACTCACCGCTGCCGGGGTGATTGCAGAGAATTTCGGTCAATGCCTGGGTGGGCCAGCCCCCCTGATGCAGGGCAGCATCAAGCGAGTGATAGCCGCTGGCAACAGTGTATTGGCCATTGTGGTAGCCAGTGTGGGGTGCCGAAGAGCGCCAGATATCGGGCCTGGTCAGCAATGCAGAGAGTTGTCTGTTCATGGGGCATCACAGTTGAAAATAGCAATCTCTGTATTTATATACAGTAACTGTGATTATATACAGATATGCGGTGGAAATCATAGCGGGGTTATGCCCGATGACGATACGACTGGCCCGATTGAAAACCGGCGTAGTTGTCGACAGCCTGGCCGGTTATCAGATGGTGCAGAACAAATTGACCATCGGCGGCAAAATGTTTGCTGCGCAGGGTTCTGGTCATTGCAGGGAGAGGCCGCGAGTTGGGGGTAGCCACGGCCTGGCCGACTCAGCTACGCTTCTGGCTGGTAACGCATTAAAGTAGCGCAGCCAACCGCCAGGAAGCCCTCGGAATTGCTTAATCAGTTGATCTGCATTAACGTTAGGGGGGGTTGTAGCCGAGCGTTATTAGAGGGTTAGACTGAATCTATCTAGCTCCCTAGTATCGTATTCTGTCTAATTTACTGTTATGTGTAAAAGGAGATCACAGTGACTCAATTAAAAATTATCGCTGTAGCAACCATGCTATTGGTTTTAGTTGGTTGCTCAACCACCAAGACAATGAATGGAATTATGTCTTCTTGGGAAGGCTCAAATATAAATGAGGTTGTAGCTCAATGGGGCTACCCACATGAAGAAAGAGAGTTCCAAGGCCGAAAACTTTATATCTGGCACCACAATAAATCTGCCTATATACCACAAACAACAAATACAACGGGGTCGGTATATGGCAACTCTGTATATGCAACTTCCACTACATCGGGTGGCTATGCCATTCAAGGCAGTTGCCAAAGGGTTCTGGAAGTTGATAGTTCTGGTACGGTCGTGCGCTGGGAATGGCGTGGCAACAATTGTCCGTTTGGTGAGCTAATGGAGTACGCAAATTGGCGCAAAAAAGAACTAGCTCAGTAACACACAACAAGCAAAGGCAGCATCGCCACTTCGTGGCTGGACGCGCTAACGCGCGCCGCTGCTTTGGGCGTTATGTGTCCATATGAGCGCAATCCAAATTCTAGTTGTTGCCATCGCACTTTCAATATATCCCTTGATTCTTCCTTGGGGTCGTATGTTTACATGGGCGGCATTGTTGGGGTGGTTTGGTTTGTGGGGCTCAGCCTTCTATTTCTTACAAATAAATTCGACGCGAACATCGGGGTCAGGTCTTTCCATGCCACCTTTATGTGAAGATAGGACTTATTAAAACAGTAGATGGTGATGATTGATGGATAGCTTACTTTCATTTTTAAATTTAGAGAAATTTGATTTATTTCATTTACGCTATGGAAAAGGTGCGGTCATTATTGCCGTAATCAAGGGGCGAAAATATAAAAACAAAATTAACTCAGATGAATATGTAGCGCGCGTATATGCAAACGGTGAAAATAATATATCGTTGACAAACACACCATTAGATCCAATTATAGCAATCTCAGAGATTAATGGTTTTATCAAAATATCTATTGAGGTTAAGCGAGTATCTATTGGCAAACCTTCCTATCGACCAATTAATACCGTAATAGATCGTATACTTCCAGAAAATCAGGTTACATTGGAAATAATTCGCGAGAACGAAAGCACATAAAGAATTATTAATCACAGCTATTTCACGCTAATACGTAGACATATATGCAAATATATGGAATCAAGTTATTCCAAGCCACATTTAAGCGTGCTGATGTGGGTCAATGGTAGACCGCGAAACAACCGAACAGGCTTTTCAATAGGGGGTATTTACCATTAATGAGATAGTCGATTACTTCAGTATGCACTACTCGACGATCAGTCGAACTAGTAAACAAAGAGCGTATTGTGGCGCGGAAAGACCCCGAGTGTGTATTTCGCGATAAAGAGCTAGTCATATCTGTAATAAAAGTGAGCCATCGTTCTGATGGGTCTAAAAGCATTTTACAAACTGCTAACCGCTCGGCTTAAACAGCACCCGCACCGCCCCGGCACCACCGTCAAATCGGCCGGCGAGACGGAAGGCCAATACTCGCGGGTCAAGCCGCAGTTCGTCCTGTACCAGTTCGGGTAGCACCGCCCGGCCGGGCGAGTGCAAACCTCTACCATGAATTATGCGCAATCGGCGACTCTGGTCGCGATCGGCCTGGTCGAGAAACCGGCGCAGTTGTCGGCGTGCCTGGTCGGCTTTTAGCTGGTGCAGATCGAGTTGGTCATCGGCGGTAAAAGCTCTGCCGCGCAGGGCTTTGGTTATCGCCGGGGAGTGGCCGGGGCGCAGCCAGTTTTCCACCAGCGGTTGGGGATCGCCGCTGTCGGTGGCGGGTTTGTTGGTGGTTTCTGCTGGCGCATTCTTGGGGATTGAGCGGCGGTGTGAAGGGTCGACAGCGACCCGATTGGGGGTTGCGAGGGGGGTGACCCCGGACATGGCCTCGCGAAACAGGGATTTTTCGTCCGCGTCAGCGGAAGCCGGATCGGGGCGTTGTTTGCTGGCAGGTAATCGCTTTTTCTTGGCCATGGGGTGGGGTGCCTGGTTGCGGCCCTTCGACAGGCTCAGGGCTAGCGGTTTGGGGGTGACTCGCTCCTCGACGGGCTCAGGGCTAGCGGTTTGGGGGTGACTCGCTCCTTGGCAGGCTCTCCAGCGACGGCAAATTCAAAGGGCTATTCGGCCAGCGCATCGAGATAGCGCTCGGCATCCAGGGCCGCCATGCAGCCGGTGCCGGCGGAGGTGACCGCCTGGCGGTAGACGTGATCTGCCACATCGCCGGCGGCATAAACCCCGGGGATGCTGGTCTGGGTGGCGTTGCCCCCCATGCCGAACTGGACTTTCAAGTAGCCGTTTTCCATGTCGAGCTGGTCGACAAATAGGTCGGTGTTGGGTCGGTGGCCGATTGCGATGAACACGCCCATCAGGTCAATATCGCGGGTCTGCTGGTCGAGGGTGGAACGAATGCGCATGCCGGTGACCCCGGAGTCATCGCCGAGTACTTCATCGAGGGTCTGATTCCAGAGAATGTCGACGTTGCCGGTTTTGCTACGCTCGATGAGACGGTTTGACAGAATTTTTTCAGACCGAAATTTATCGCGCCGGTGAATCACTGTCACTTTGTTGGCAATGTTGGCCAGGTAGAGCGCCTCTTCAACGGCGGTGTTGCCCCCGCCGACGACGGCTACGTCCTGGCCTTTATAAAAGAAGCCATCGCAGGTGGCGCAGGCAGAAACTCCCTTGCCCATGAAGGCCTCTTCTGAGGGCAGGCCCAGATACTGGGCGCTGGCACCGGTGGCAATAATCAGTGCGTCGCAGCTGTAGTGGCCGGCGTCGCCTTCCAGCAGGAAAGGGCGCTGCTGCAGGCGGGCGGTGTGGATGTGGTCGAATACCAGTTCGGTGCCAAAACGTTCGGCGTGTTTGCGCATGCGATCCATCAGTTCGGGTCCCTGCACGCCATCGTTGTCGCCGGGCCAGTTATCAACATCGGTGGTGGTCATTAACTGACCGCCCTGTTCAATCCCGGTGACTAATACCGGTTCGAGGTTGGCGCGGGCGGCGTAAACGGCGGCGCTATATCCGGCTGGGCCGGAACCGAGAATGAGCAGGCGGCAGTGGCGTGTTTCGGCCATGGGGCGGGGGTCCTTGGTTAGGGTTAATCGGATTAAATAAACCGGGTAGCCGGCAACGGCGCTTTCTGTTGTTAGCCGCTATCAGCCAATCAGGAATTTTGCGGGTAAATTTGGCTCGGGTAAATGTTGATCGGTATTAATTCTGAGAAAACTTTTCTCGCGGGCGATGCGCTTATTGCCCGGTCGAAGATTCGAGCAGTTGCGGCGGGCAGCTGAGGCATCGGCTACAATGCTCTTCCATCTGGATAGTCTGATTATTACCCGCCAGCGGGGCCAGGGCCTGTTAACTGGCGCTAACCTTTATTTTTGAGATCACGCGGTTCTGATTATGTCCCAGGCCACCAAGTTTGCCGTCTCTGAGAGTGATGGTTACCACATTGCCAAAGGGCTCCGCGAGGGTGCCTTGCTGCTTTGCGTGGCCGCTGCGCTGTTTACGCTGCTATCTATGTTCAGCTTTGATGCCTGTGACCCGGCCTGGTCACACAGCGGCTGTCATGAGCAGATAGCCAACCTGGGTGGCCCGGC
This sequence comes from Gammaproteobacteria bacterium, assembly GCA_038113925.1. GTDB lineage: Bacteria > Pseudomonadota > Gammaproteobacteria > Immundisolibacterales > Immundisolibacteraceae > QNFC01. Next base: position 14,822 of record JAYNPV010000004.1, read on the forward strand.
GGGCGCCTGGTTGACCGATCTTACCTATTACCTTTTCGGGGTTTTTGCGCTGGTATTACCCATGCTGTTGGCGTGGTTCGGCTGGTGGCTCTACAGCGCTTCCAGGGGCGCGGGTATTACCCTGAGTTATCAACGAATCGGGTTTCAGACCGTCGGTTTCCTGTTCACCCTCGCTGGTGGCTGTGGCCTGGCTACGCTGCATTTCGTGGTCGGTCTGGGGCTACCGGAAGGGCCGGGCGGGGTGCTCGGAATCGAAATGGTGGATTTCTGGGTAGGGCGGTTTAGTGTTATTGGTGCCACGCTGTTTTTACTGGTGCTGTTTTTGAGTGGCATCACCTGGCTCACCGGACTTTCCTGGCTCTGGTTGAGCGAGGTGGTGGGCGCGCGGACTTTGCTGGGGATTGATCGTCTGGTGGCATTGCTGCGCACGCGAGCCGATCAGAGCGAGGGCAAAAGGGCTCGCGATCGGCGTCAGGAGAAAGCCGCCGCCCGCGAAATCAAGGTTGAATCCCGTGAACCGGTGCGCATCGAGCCGGTGATCAGCACCCCTCCGCCGAGCTTGCGGGTGGAAGAAGAAAAGCAGATTGAGATGTTTGAGTCGGGAGGGGAGTACAGCCTGCCGGCGTTGAGCCTGCTGGACGAGGTGACCCCCAGCGGAAACCAGCTTTCCGAGGAAGCGTTAAAGGCGCTTTCAGACCGGGTGGAAATCAAGCTGGAAGAGTTTGGCGTGGAAGTCTCGGTGGTGGCGGTTATTCCCGGTCCCGTGGTCACCCGTTTCGAGCTTGAACCGGCAGCCGGGGTAAAGGCCAGCAAAATTACCAACCTCTCTACGGATCTGGCGCGCTCATTGTCGGTCAACAGTGTGCGCGTTATTGAAGTGTTACCGGGAAAATCGACGGTGGGCGTGGAGATTCCCAACGAGCGCCGGGAAATGGTGCGCCTGAGCGAGGTGTTGCGCTCCCAGGTGTTTGATAAGAGTGATTCGGTGCTCACCCTGGCGCTGGGTAAGGATATCCAGGGGCTGGTTTCGGTGGCTGACATCGGCAAAATGCCTCATCTGCTGGTTTCAGGCACCACCGGCTCCGGTAAATCGGTGGCGATCAACGCGATGATTTTGAGCCTGCTCTATAAGGCGACCCCTGAGCAGGTGCGCATGATTATGATCGACCCGAAAATGCTGGAGCTGTCGGTTTACGATGGCATTCCCCACCTGCTGGCCCCGGTGGTCACTGACATGAATGAGGCCTTTAGTGCACTGCAGTGGGCGGTGTTTGAAATGGATCGGCGTTATCGGTTGATGTCGGCCCTCGGGGTGCGCAACATTGCCGGGTATAACCGCAAAGTGCGCGAAGCCGCGGCAAAAGGGGAGCCGATTCCCGATCCCTTTCCGCCGCCGGTGCCGCCGCCCTTGGTGATTGACGAAGAGCCCGCAGAGATCGAAGTGGTGTACTGCGAAGAGCTGCCCTTTATCGTCATTATTGTCGATGAGTTAGCCGACATGATGATGCTGGTGGGTAAAAAAGTGGAGCAGCTGATCGCCCGGCTGGCTCAAAAAGCCCGTGCCGCCGGAGTGCATCTGATACTCGCCACCCAGCGCCCCCAGCGCCTTCCCACAGCTTGGCGTCCGCCAGGGCCGCCCGCGCTTTGGCGTCTCCTGCTGCCGCCGCCGCCTCGGCGGCCGAAGGTGGGATCATCAAGCCGAAGCAGAGGCC
>JAYNPV010000004.1:16543-25932 GCA_038113925.1 Gammaproteobacteria bacterium
CGCCCCTCGGTGGACGTGATCACCGGCCTGATTAAGGCCAATATTCCCAGCCGGATTGCTTTTCAGGTCTCTTCCAAAATTGATTCGCGGACCATTCTTGATCAGTCAGGGGCCGAGGCGCTACTGGGGCACGGCGACATGCTTTATCTTGCGCCGGGCACCAGTTTCCTTGAACGGGTCCACGGTGCTTTCGTGTCCGATGAGGAAGTGCATGCGGTGGTCAAAGTGCTGAAGGCGCAGGGTCAGCCCGAATATGTTGAGGCGATTACTCAGGGACCGCCAGAGCAGTCGGGATTTGAAGGCATGAATGGCGATGACGAAGGGGCACCGGAGGACGAGCTTTACGACAAAGCGGTTTATCTGGTGACCAGTTCCGGCAAGGCATCGATATCCAGCGTGCAGCGCCAGCTACGGATCGGCTATAACCGGGCCGCCCGGCTGGTAGAAGAGATGGAGCGTCAGGGCGTGGTGGGACCCCTGAAGAATAATGGCCAGCGTGAAGTGCTTGCCGAACCGCCGCCGGAGGTTTAACCGAAATGGCCGGTTGTTCCGTAGCAGGAAAGGTGTTCGGGGGGTGGCTGGGCTTGCTGGTACTCGGCAGCTCGCTGCTTTTCCCGGTTGTGAACGCCGAGACCGTCGAGCCAGCCCTTGATGATGGGCAGTCGGTAGCCGACCGGTTGCGGGAGTTTCAGCGTCAGACCCGCTCCCTGCGCGGAGTCTTTCATCAGCAGCTGATAGAGAGTAACGGGCTGGTGGATGAGCAGAGTCGCAGTGGCGATTTCTGGGTGGAGCGGCCGGATAAAATTCGCTGGCACTATCGGCAGCCCTACGAGCAGCTGATTGTTGCCGACGGCTTCAAGGTCTGGCTGTATGACCCGGATCTTGAGCAGGTCCTGGTACGTGACCTGGATGCCAGTGGCGACGACGTGGCCGGTCTGTTACTGGGCAGCGGCGAGGATATTGCCCGGCGCTTTACCATCACCGAGCTTGATAATGATCGTTATCTGCTAATCCCGCTGGCAGAAGCGTCCGCCGTTGAGCAGGTGGTGATTGAGTTTGACCGGCAGCTGATTGTCAGCCTCGAGGTGCGCGACAAACTCGGTTCCAGGTCGCGGTTTCTGTTTTCCGGCCTGCAGGCCAACGTCGATATTACGCCTGAGCGGTTCCAGTTCACCCCACCCGAGGGCGTGGATGTGGTGATTCAATAGCGGCCATGATTGTTGGCGATGAATAGCCATGCTGGGTAGCCCCTATGTCTAACTCCGGCGGGGACCTGTTTGGCGAAACCCCTCAATCAGCGGATACGTCGGTGGATAAATTCAGTGGCCGGCCGCTGGCCGACCGAATGCGTCCCCGCACCCTGGCTGAGTTTGTCGGTCAGCAGCATCTGCTGGGGGCCGATGCGCCCTTGCGCCGCCTGATTGAACAGGATGCGCTCCACTCCCTGGTGTTCTGGGGGCCGCCGGGCACCGGTAAAACCACCCTGGCAAAAATTATTGCACGGGCGAGCGACGCCGAATTTATTAGTGTTTCCGCCGTGCTGGCCGGGGTAAAGGAGATTCGTGCCGCCGTGCAACAGGCCAGAGATCGCCGCGCCGCGCTGGGTAAGCCGACGCTGCTGTTTGTCGATGAGGTGCATCGATTCAACAAGGCGCAGCAGGATGCATTTTTGCCCCACGTTGAAGATGGCACGGTTACCTTTATCGGTGCCACTACTGAAAACCCGTCCTTTGAGCTCAACAACGCCCTGCTGTCGCGGGCGCGGGTCTATGTGCTTAAGGCATTGGCAAGCGATGACCTCGCCCGGTTGATCGACGTCGCGTTGACCGACCGGGAGCGTGGTCTGGGTGATACCCCGGTCACCCTCGATGCTGGTCACCGGCAGATGCTCGCCCGGATCGCCGATGGCGATGCCCGTCGGGCGCTTAACTTACTGGAGCTTGCCGTTGAAATGGCCGCCGCCGGTGACGGGCGGGTCACCAATGAAATAATGACCGAACTGGCCGGCGGCAGTTTGCGACGTTTTGATAAACAGGGTGAAGCCTTTTATGACCAGATATCGGCGCTGCACAAGTCGGTGCGAGGTTCCTCGCCCGATGCGGCGCTTTACTGGTTTACCCGCATGCTCGATGGCGGTTGTGATCCGCTCTATGTCGGTCGCCGCATGATTCGCATGGCCAGTGAAGATATCGGTAATGCCGATCCACGGGCGTTGCGGCTGGTGCTCGATGCAGTCGAAACCTACGAACGCCTGGGCTCTCCCGAGGGCGAGCTTGCACTGGGTCAAGCGGTGATTTATCTGGCCTGTGCCGCCAAAAGTAATGCCAGCTACCGTGCTTACCAGGCGGCGATGGCCCTGGCTAAACAGAGCGGTTCGCTTGAGCCACCACTGACTATTCGCAATGCGCCCACCGGGTTAATGAAGCAGCTCGGTTATGGCGATGGCTATCGCTATGCCCACGATGAAGAGACCGCGTTTGCTGCCGGTGAGTGTTATTTTCCCGAGGAGTTGGGTGAACACCACCTCTATCATCCCACTGGTCGGGGATTAGAGGCGGCGATCGGTGAAAAACTGGCCGACCTGCGCCGCCGGAACCGTGAGGCGGGACTGTCTGCGTCAGCCGGGGAGGATAATGTCGATGATTAACCTGCTGGCGGTCGCGCTCGGCGGGGCGGTCGGTGCGGTGAGTCGCTATGGTCTGGTGCTGGCGGTAGCCCGCCTGGGCGGCGCGGGATTCCCCTGGGCTACCCTGATCGCAAACGTCGGCGGTTCTTTCCTGATCGGATTAATCTGGGTATTACTTGAGCATCGAGCCATGCTCGACAGCCCCTGGCGGGCCTTTCTGATTGTCGGGGTACTCGGCGGCTTCACCACCTTCTCTGCTTTTTCACTGGAAACCCTCACCCTGATGCAGGAGATGCGCTGGTCAGCGGTGATGGCCAATGTGGTCCTGAGTGTCGCGGGTTGCCTGATAGCGGTGGGTCTGGGGGCTGCGATGGCGCGGAACCTTACCGGCTGAGTGTGCCAACTGGCGGTGGGTTGGGGGACAGGATTGCCATTATCAACAGATGTTAACGCTAGCTATTATCAAGCTCTGAACTCAGCTGCTTCCCCAGTGCGCCTGGGAGAAACCACTCCTGAGGAGGACGGGAACCGAGGCAATGACTCGCAGCCCGGTTGCTGGTCAGTCGCGATAGGCAGGGGTGAAAGGCGCGGGGGCTTGTCTGGGTCGGAGTTATTGCGATTGCAGCACTTCAGTGAGGCTGGCGCGGGTGGCTGGTTCGATGTTGAGCGTCGTTAATAATTGCAGATAAAGCGGTAGCTTCTCTAGATCACTGCTGGGGATGGTTTGCAGCGAACCTTGGTCATAGAGCGAATTTTTGAGCGCCGCCAGGGCCTTGTCAGACTGCTGGTGATGATTAAACCATCGGGCCGCAAGGTAATTTAAAGCCCGATTGGAAGCGTTTGTTGTCAGGCTGGTGGTGACCAGCTGGTCGCGCGCATCGGCAGACAGACCAAAAAAATCGTCGTCAGTAATCTTTACCTGGTTATCGGCCTTCAGGAGCCACTTTGCCAGATTTCGTTTGGCGTCATTAATGGCACGAACCTGTTGCAGGCTTAACTCATCGGGGTTGAGCGCGGCGGCATTTTGCAAAGGTTGCAGGGCTTCCCTGAAACGACCCACTGTTAACAGGTGTTCCCCGAGCTCGGCCAGAAAAAGGGGATTATCGGGTGCCAGCCTGATGGCAGCTTGAATGCGGTCGAAGCCGGTTTACGGATTTTCCGACCCGAGCAGGTGATGGCCATGCCAGAACAGGGCCTCGGCCCGGCTCGGCGTGAGTTGAACGGCTTCGGCAAACAGCTCATCAGCTGCGCCAGAGTGTGACCATGCGCTATCTGCCCAGGTGCTGTCGTAGGTAAGCAGGCGACCGAGCTGAGTTAATAGTTCAGACCTTTCAGCCCGAGCGAGGGGGAGCTGCAGCAGGCGAAAACCATCCTGAACCAGTGCAGTGATTTCGGTCTGCTCCTGGTCATCGATAGACATCGCCCCGAGAAAATCAGCCTCTCGCGGCAGTTCGGTTGCGGCGATAGCAAAGCGTTGGCTCGCCACTGAGATGCTATCCGGATAAATCGTCAGCGCCTTATCAAGTGCCTGACGCGCGTATTCGAGGTTGTCCAGTCGTTTAAATTCCTCAGCAACGCTCAGATACGACTGAAACATATTGCGCGCTTGCTGGCGCTGTTGGAGGAGATAATAGCCTTCGCGAAAAGTGGCCGAAACGCCCAGAATCGCCGCGAGGAAACCCGCATATTTAGCCAGCTGCCCCAGGCGATGACCGACGCGATGAATCCGACCAGGGGCGGGAAGGTTCTGATGTTCCCCGCAATAACGGCACTTACTTGCCTGCGTGGGAATTTCAGCGAAGCAATAGCGACAGTGGCGGACAGTCTGGTCTGAAATCTGTCTGGTCCCGGTTTAGTCTCTGATAAAGGTGAAGGTTATGCACAGGCCGGTTAGAGATGGTAGACATCCACAAAACCATCCACCACGTCGTTCAGTAGCACCACCACTTTGCGGCTGATTTTCAGTTCGCCGGACTGCCGAATAAGAGTGTGGGTGTAATAGCCGCCGTAGATGCGTTGTTCTTTATCGCGGTAGGTCTGAGACATCCAGTTTGAAGAGACAGTGATTTCATCGCCGTCTACGGCGGTAATGGCGACGTTACTGACCATGTGGTTGGTTCGGGGTAGCGGATAGGAGGCCGGCGACTCGCCGCTGGTAAAGCGCCAGATTCGATGCTCCAGCTCTTTGCGGTTATTCATATAGATAATGGAGACCTCGGTTTCGGGGTCGGTGGTCAGTTCATTTTCATTGACCCAGGAGGGTGCCCAGTAGACCATCTCTTCGGTGTACATCTCCAGCCATTCCTGCCAGCGGCCCTGGTCGACGACCGCCGCCTCACGGTAGATGAACTGCTCGACTTCGATCTGTAATTCCGTTTTTTCAGACATTGTGCTTCGCTTTATTGGTGAGTAAAAAACAGGAGTGCTGATTGCTCAGCGCTGCATCGCCATTTCCCGCTTCTGGCCTTCCTCCATCAGCCTGACCCAGTTCTGGTACTGGCGAACCGAACCCCCTTCCCAGCCGACGGGGCCACCGAATTTGGCGTCGTGGACACCGACTTCGCTGGCGCGGCGGTCGGAGCCGCTGAATTCCGTATGCAGGCCAAAGGAGGCGTCACTCCAGGGTGCAGCAGCGGCGTGGGCACCGATCTGACACTGTTCGAACTCATGGTTATCGTCGGGGCCGCCGAGTCCGGCGATGGAGAAGAAATCCATAAACTGACGCATTCTTTTAACGCGTAACTCCCGCGCCTCACCTTTGGGGGCGATACACCAGTAACTGACTTCGGTTTTATCGGCAGCTATCGGACGCACGTAACGGATCAGCGAGGCGAGCTGATCCATCACAAACAGGTTGGGGTAGATCGCTACCTGACGCAATTTGGAGCTCATCCAGCGGGCCCGTTCCTCACCGTGGCGCTCGACAAATACTTGATGCCGCGCATAGGCGGGCCGGTCTTCAGGGTTGGGCAGATCCGACTGAATCAGGGTATGGCCGTTTTGCATGGCATAGGTAGCGCCGACGGTGTCTTTGTCGTTGAGCTCATCCACACGAACCATTTTTGCCGCCTTGGTGGTGCCTTTGGCTAATTCCTGCTCGCGCATCTGCACCACTTTGATCAGGGTCTTATGGACAGAAGGTAGATGCAGGCCATCGCCGCCGCCATTTTCTATTAATAATTTCCAGTTGCCGTGGTAAACGCAGCTGTTGGTGCCGCGGACCACTTCAAACCCTTCTTCACACTGGTCGTTGAGCATGTCGATGATTTCGGTAATATCGCCAAGGTGCTCTTTCAGGGTGCAGACATCGGCATTGAGACTGCCGAACACAAAACCGCCGTGGGTCTCCACTTTGGCGATGCGGGTGAGATTGTGATTGGCCAGGTTTTTACCCGCGGGGAAGCCCTCATCCATACGCGGCATGTACTCAAGGTTGCCATCCAGATCAAAACACCAGTCGTGGTAGGAGCAGGCAAATCCGGCAGCCTTGTTACCGGTTTGAGTGCGGCACAGGGTGGTGCCCTTGTGGGAGCAGGCGTTTAGAAAACCATTAACTCTGCCCTCTTTATTACGAATGATAATCACCGGCTGCCGACCCATGGTGGTGGTGAAAAAATCACCGACTTCGGGGATCTGACTTTCGTGGCAGAGGTAGACCCAGTTACCCTCGAAAATGTAACGCATCTCCATGTCAAAAATTTCCGGACTGGTCAGGGCCACCCGTTTGATGCGGGCTTCACTGGCGTCGGCGTTATGCTCGACAAACGAGCTGAAATCGATGGGTCCGGCATCACCCGTGGTTAACGTTTCTACTTTCATTACTATCTCCTCCCCGGAGTCTTTAACCAGGCTTGGTAATCAGGTGTTGTCGCGGACGATATCGTCCACGGTTTTGTACTGGTGGCGCACGGCTACTTCCTGATCCGATAAATAGATCTCTTTAATGGCACCGCTCATTAACCCCCGTTGCGTGGCCTCTACCGTGTTCAGGTCCTCACGCAGCAGGTCGCGCAGGGCCAATTTTGAATATTCCCGACTGATGGCCTCACCGGCGTCCTGGGGGGGCAACATATAAAACCGGTATTGCCAGAAGGTCTTATCCACGGCAATGGGCCAGAAGTGGTAGGTGAAAAACCAGCCATTGGCAACGTCGATAAAAAAGTTCGGAAAGCAGACATTGATATCAAACAGCCAGTGCTCATGCTGCTCCGGATTAGTGCCGGGCATGAACTGCTGCTCCATGGCACCTTCCTGCAGCCAGAGAGAAGAGGCGAGTTTGTATGAAAGCGCCTCGGCAGGGCGTCCCTGGGCGATGTAGTCAGGGTTCATCGGCACCGACGCCGAGCGGTGAGGGCCATGAAACCGCACGGAGCTGAGGTGCATGTAGGGATCATCACCGGTCGGGTCAAGCATGTCCCCCACGGATAGCCGATGCACAAACCCGGCGTGGTAGGACTCATGAAAGGCATCGATGCATACCTTCCAGTTTGAATCCACGGTGGCTTCGAGCCGATGCATGGGCACCATGGTTTCGAAAGGAAAATCCTTTAGCTGCGTGCCCATTTCCCCTAGATAGTCGACCAGGTTCTGCGCTGGTTTTTCCGCCGCGTTTATAAATATAAATCCACACCATATCTGGCAGTGAATCGCCGGCAGGCCCATCTGCTGTTTATCCAGATCAAAGAACTGCGCCTCATCGGGCACAAATGCCAGCTCTCCCTGGGTGTCGTAAGTCCAGCCGTGGAAGTCGCAGGAAAAACCCTTGGTGTTGCCGCAACCCTGAGCCACTTCATTACCGCGGTGGCGGCAGACATTGTGAAAGGCGCGGATCTGGTCATCGTCCCCGCGCACAATGATTACCCGAGTCTGCAGAATATCGATCTGCTGAACCATGTAATCGCCCGGTTCCGGGATGTCTTCTACCCGGCCGACATTCAACCAGCTGCGCTTAAATATTTTTTCGCGCTCCAGTTCAAAATAGTCTGCCGACACCATGGCTTCGATGGGCAGTGGGCCGGTACCTAAATAGTCAAATTTGGCAGCGTAAGGTTTCGCGTCAGGTGTATTCATGCTGTTCTCCTCCTACTGCCGTCTGCGCAAAGGGGGGCAAGATTTTGAACCGATCGGGTTCAAAACTATTGGGGACATCCGGTTCAAAATAAATCTCAATTGCCGGGGCGACTTCCATGAATGAGAGTGCCAGGTTGAAAAGATTTCGGTCTTGCGGGTCCAGTTCCGCCAGGGGTTTGGGCCGTAAATAGTCAACAATCGGTTCGATTTGGGGCAGGGCGGCCTTGTAGAAGGCTCTTATCTCGCTCATGGTGGATGCCAGCCGTTTGCGATTACGGCTGGCTTCATCGGCGATGCACCAGTCCGTGGCAAAGGACTCAAGTTGCGCAAATGCGCCGGGCAGCAGTGTGTTGCTCATGGGCCTCTCCTCTCCCGAATCTTGCGGCGGGTGTAGTTGCTGCACAGCCGCCACCGAGTGAATCCGGTTATATCACCTCAATTGACCAGTGCAAAGGACTGCCACCAGAGCACTTACTCCATCAGGCTGGACAGATTGTTTAATAACCCGATCAACTCCTGCTGGCGCAGAATTTGACTTTTTATCTGGTTGGCTGGTTACCTCGATGCGGGCTAAATCAGAGCGCATCGCAAAGCTGTGAATGGTCGGTGTCAGCGGTCATTTGACGCCAGCCTGGTGTCTCTACTGATGCTGGTTACCTGAGAATAGATAGACCATCCAGTGGGTGTTAACCGAGTTGGAGTGGTTTGTATAAATTTACAAGTCACTGAGGTTGTCAGGATTTTTTTTCATCTATTCCCTGGATTAAGTCCAAATTTGGCGGTTTTATTTACATCTGAGCCATGTTTTACGGCCTAAATCGTCAGTTTTTTTTACAGTTTATGTTGTGGTATTTTTAGTTATTTTAAAAAATAATTTAATATCAATAAGTTAATAACGTGGCAAGGAAATTGCTTTAGTTCTTGGCATGCGGCATGGTGTTGCGCATGAAGAGAATCAAACATCCAATGTGAAAGGGGTAGTATTCAATGAATAAGAGTGTGTTGGCGGTTGCAATGGTTGCCGGTCTGAGCACGGGAGTGGCTCAGGCAGGGCTTGTGAATGCCGGGTTTGAAACCGGTGATCTGACGGGTTGGACTGTTGGAACTTTAACGGGAATTGGATCTGCCTCGGTGGCGATGTCCAATACCACTACCTACTCACCCGGAACCTGGGGTGCTCCCGTTACCACCTCAGCTAATGAAGGCGACTATATGCTCGTCATCGGTGCCGGTGCCGCCGGTGATTGGCAAACTGTAAGCCAATCATTGAGTCTGGGTGCAGGCGAGATGGTTGGTGGGTCTGCATTTTTTGACTGGGGCGATTATTGGAACGGCGGCACCGCGTATATCGATGGAGCCAAGGTTGAGATCCTTGATGCGCTGGGTGCTCTGGTTGCAACTCCCTGGGCACTGGATGGTTCGGATTTATGTGTAACAACCTGTCCTCATCAAACTGGTCAGGCCGGTGCTGAATCCGGTTGGCAGGACTGGTTGTTTACTAGTGCTGCGGCAGGTTCTTATACCGTGGCCTACAGTGTCAGGAACACCAATGATGGCGGCGGCCCGAACCAGACTTTCGGTTATTTTGATGCCGCACAGTCCGTACCAGAGCCTGCTACCCTGGGGCTTTTGGGTTTGGGGCTGATTGGACTGGGTGCTTCGCGTAGGCGCGTTCGGTCATAAGGGAATGTGA
>JAYNPV010000004.1:25959-27248 GCA_038113925.1 Gammaproteobacteria bacterium
CTGGTTTTCACCAGACTGTAGATAAAAAAACCCGCGACCGTTAGGTCGCGGGTTTTTTTCTGTCTGAACGAAGATGATAATTCGCAATTATTTTTTTTTCGCATCAACAGCCAGTTGGTTTGGGCTACTGTATTCGGTTGCAATACTGGGTTTCTAACGGATTAATCACACCATGGCGATTAAGTTGATTGGCGCAGGCTTTGGCCGCACCGGTACCACTTCGCTCAAACTTGCGATCGAGGAGTTGGGCCTGGGGCCCTGTTATCACATGCACGATGTGTTCAGCCATCCTGGGCATGCGCAGCTATGGCGAGATGCCCAGCGCCAGGGAGATGCCGATTGGGATAATTTTTTGGCTGGTTACCAGGCCGCGATCGACTGGCCACCGAGTTTTTTCTGGCGGCAACTGACCGCCCATTACCCCGATGCTAAAGTCATTCTTACGGTGAGGGACCCGCAGGCGTGGTACCAGAGCATTTCCACCACACTGTTTCCGGCTCAACAGCGGGATCTGCCGCCCCCGGAAGCGGAGCATTATGCGCAACTGGTGATGCCGCGGGAACTTATTCTCCACGGGACCTTTAATGGTCGGGCAGACGACCGCGATTATGTAATCGGCGTTTACCAGCAACATATCGAAGAGGTGCAGCGCACGGTTCCCGCCGATCAACTGCTGACTTATGATGTGGCGCAGGGATGGGAGCCGTTGTGCGATTTCCTCGCCGTTCCGGTCCCGGATAGACCTTTCCCGAAACTCAACACCAAACAGCAGTTTATCGAGTTTCTTAATCAGGGCGATGATCGCTAAGCAAAACCATGCCCGGAACGGGTGGCCTGATCGCTGCGGCAGTTATCTGTTCTCTCTTGGCGGGGGTGGTTATTTACCTGAGTAGCAGCGTCGGCGATTTTGACGACCGCAGCAGGTCAGAGGTTTTGCTGCCAAACAGGGCGCTGCGCAGGGGCGAGTGGTTGTAGGCCCCCATCACCAGAATATCGATCTGCATTTCGACCACCGCGTCGGCAATGATGCGTTCCGCATCACCAGGAACCAGGGCAGTAGTGGGTTCAAATCCGGCTGCTCGCAGTCGGGTCGAGGCCCACTCCAACTGCTTGTTGGCGTCACCGCCAGGTTTGCCGGACATCAGAATATGGATAGGCATGCCCGCAAACAGCGGACTGGTGGCAATACGTTCGATACCTCGGCGAGTGGTGATGCCACCATCAAAAGCCACCAGTATCCGTTCGGGAATTTTATAATCGTCAGTGGTGGTGAGTATGGGTCGGTGTAG
>JAYNPV010000004.1:27258-28767 GCA_038113925.1 Gammaproteobacteria bacterium
CTCTTTCCACATTGCGTCCCAGATCCCGTTGAGTGGTGGCGGCGGACTTACCACGGCGGCCGATGACAAACAGCCGAACTCCGTCCTGCTGTTCCATCAGGGTTTCCTCGAGTTCTCCCAGGCGTTGGCGCATATCGACCGAGGGAGCCCCGGCGGCCATCGCCCGTTGGCGTAGTTCATGCAGAAATACCCGGCCCCGCTCTCGAGCGGCCTTGCTGCGGACTTCGTCTTCATCTGAGAGTCGGGAGAGCAGATTCTCCTGAGCATTGAAGCCAATAGCACCGCTGTGATCATCGCCGCTTCCTCTTTCCGGGTGCCGGTCAATCACGTGGAGTAGCTCCAATGGAGCATTGAGTTGTCTGGCTGCCCAGGTGGCGTAGTCGGTGACCACGCGGGCAAAATCAGAGTGGTCCACGCAGGCGATTATTTTCTGTTCGTCGATCATGTTTAGCCGCGTCCTCAGTGACCCATCAGTTGTTCGACGTGGTCCGATTTGTTGTGCACGCCAAATCGATCAACCATGGTGGCACTGGCTTCGTTGAGGCCGATTACCTCAACTTCAGTGCCTTCGCGGCGAAATTTCACCACCACCTTGTCAAGCACGCTGATGGCGGTGATATCCCAGAAATGGGCGCGGGAGACATCAATTCGCACTTTTTCGATCACTTCGCGAAAATCAAATGCTTCGACAAAGCTCTCAGCGGAGGCAAAAAACACCTGACCGGTAATCCGGTATTCGCGTAAACGACCTTCATTTCCGGTCATGGAGGCGATGTGCAGTACTTTGCCCACTTTATTGGCAAAAAAGACTCCGGAGAGCAGCACACCAATCAACACGCCCTTGGCCAGGTCGTGGGTGGAGACGGTGACCACTACGGTGGCCAGCATCACCACGCTTGAGCTCTTAGGGTGTTCACCCAGATTCCGAATCGACTCCCAGTTAAAGGTACCGATGGAGACCATAATCATTACCGCGACCAGAGCAGCCATAGGGATTTTTGCCACCCACTCTCCGGTAAAGACGATCAGGATGAGCAGGAAAATACCGGCCGCCAGGGTAGATAAGCGTCCGCGCCCGCCGGATTTAACATTAATTACCGACTGACCGATCATTGCGCAGCCGGCCATGCCACAAAGAAAACCAGAGGCAATGTTAGCCACGCCCTGACCCACACATTCGCGATTTTTACTGCTCGGTGTATCGGTAAGCTCATCCACGATTGAAGCGGTCATCATCGATTCCAGCAGACCTACCACCGCCAGCGTGGCGGAAAACGGCAGCACTATCCAGAAGGTCTCCATGGTGAACGGAATATCGGGTAACAGGAACATCGGCAGACTATCCGGTAGCCGGCCCATGTCACCGACAGTTCGAATATCCAGCCCCATGCCGATAGATATCGCGGTCAGCAGCAGGATCGCCACCAGCGGCGAGGGTACCGCGCGGGTAAGGTAAGGGAGCAGGTAGATAATGCCCAGGCCAGCGGCGACCATTGCATAAACCACCCA
>JAYNPV010000004.1:28849-29088 GCA_038113925.1 Gammaproteobacteria bacterium
GTGACGTTGGTCAGTTCTGGTAGTTGAGCCATAAATATAAGAATCGCCAGCGCATTGACAAAGCCGGTGACCACCGATCGGGAGACAAAACGCATCAGCGCTCCGAGTTGCAACCAGCCGGCGAGAATTTGTAACAACCCGGTTAATATTGTCGCCGCTAGCAGGTACTGTAGCCCGTGATCCTTAACCAGGGTGACCATTACCAGGGCCATGGCACCAGTGGCGGCGGAGATCATGCC
>JAYNPV010000005.1:0-7540 GCA_038113925.1 Gammaproteobacteria bacterium
GCTGATATAGCGCCTTTAAAAGACCGGATTGGCGGTTACCTGGCGTTCTGTGAAAACACGCAAAACACCCTTAACTTAGTGCCATTCGGGTCTGTCTCTGCTGGTCCACTCAACCGCTGTTATGCAGGCAAAGCCTTCAAATAAAATTAATCGCCCGCCCCAGCGCCTGGTTAAATTTCTCGCTCGCTTCCAGCTGCGGGAAATGGCCGACTTTTTCAATTACTTCTACTTCCACTCGCGACAGCCGCTGCTGCAGCGCTGCCCGGTTAGTGGGCTGCATGTCAGAGTTGATCGCGTAGAAGGGCACCTGCAGGTTTTCAAATAGCGGTAGCACATCAATCGCGGTGAGCGACGACATAATGCCAATCGCGCTTTCGGGGCGCATACCGGCAAACTCCTTCACCAGCCGCGCGGCCAGATGGGGGTCGGTATCCTCGATCATCAATGCCCGGGCAAATCCTTCCATGGTCGGTATAAAGTCCTGCTGCATGCCTTCCACAAGCTGATCAAGCATGCCGGGGGGAAACAGCGCCTCGATATTCTGCAGGGTATCGATGGCTACCAGTCCCTGTACCCGGTCGGGATAGCGGTTGGCGGTTTCGAGCATCACAATTCCGCCCATGGAGTGGCCGATCAAAATGGCTTTATCGACACCGGCTGCGTCCATAACGGCTATCACGTCATCCGCAAAAGCGCTGGCCCCCCACTGATCGCGATCGTGACCAGACTCGCCGTGACCCGCCAGATCAAGGGTAATGACCCGGTGGCGATCAGCAAACTCCTCAACCTGCGGGGTGAACTGATGCCGGTCGCCGGCAAAGCCATGAATAAACAGCAGTGCCGGTTCGCCTCGGCCACTGGCGCTCCATATCAGCTCTACACCATCTTTAGAGCGGGTGGTTGAAACATTACTCATAGGGTTCTCCCTGATAGCGGTGGGGTCACGGATGAATGGCACTTATGTTAACGGCGGCTGGCGAAATTCACGAGAGGGCATCCGGCCCCAGCGCCCGGAAAAATTAACAGCGTGCTAAACGCTGTTAACAAACTCTAAATCCCATTTGGGTCACCGCTTTAGTTGCCGGGGACCCCTTTGCCGGGTAAACAGAAAGCCAGCAGCCCGGTAATCAGAAAGCCACTGCCGTATATCCAGAAGCCACGTTGATAAAGTTCGATGGGGTTGATCATGCCGATGGCCAACAATTCTCCCAGCAGGGTAATGGCGGTAACGCTGGCGACGTAGCGAAACATACTCAAGGCACCCGAGGCCATGCCACTGTGGCGGGGCTCGACGGCACTCAGCGCAGCCGCCTGTGATGGCCCGGTGGAAAAACCGAGTCCCGCGCCCATCATGATTAACCAGGGGGCGATGGCCAGAGGGTTGCTCCAGGGTTGGCCGGTTGACAGCGCCATCACGCCGATGAACCCGAGTGAGGAACCGAGCAGAACTGAATTGCGCGCGCCAAATTTATCGCCAAAATGGCCGCCGATGGGAGAAAACAGCACCATTCCGCCGGTCATTGCCAGCAGCATCTGCCCGGCGACATGAGCGCCATACTGGTGCAGTTCGGTGAGCAGGTAAGGGATCTGAAAGAGCATGCCGTACATACAGAAATTCTGCACGCTGCCAACCGCCAGCCCGGCGCTGAATTGCAGCCGTCTGAACATGCGCGGGTCAAGCACCGGCTGTTCGGCACGCAGCTCCCAGCGTAAAAAGCTGATCAGCCCGACCAGGCTTATTCCGCCGACCAGCCAGCGCAGCGCGCCGGTAAGGTGAACCACGCTTACCGCAGTTAACAGGGTCAGGGCTAACAGGCCCACCCCCGGCAGGTCCAGTCGAGGTTTCGGTACGGGTTGGCCGTCGTTGGCGGCGTCGCTTTCCAGCTTGAGGCCGCGAGTCGCCCAGGCCGCGACCAGGATGACCGGAGCATTAATCCAGAATACGGATGACCAGCCCAGCAGTCCGGTGAGCCAGCCGCCTAACGGGGGACCAATCGCGGCTGACAGGCCAAGCATGGCCCCCAGCAGGCCAAAAATTCGGCCCCGCCGATCAGCGGCAACCACGTTGCGCATGGCGGCCATGGCCGCGGGTAACAGTAACGAGCCGCCCAGGGCCATTAGCAGACGCGCAGCGATTAACACCGGCATTGCCGTGGCAAAGGCACCGGCAACCGAGCCCAGAAAGAAAAACAGTAAGCCCAAATTTAATGCCAGCGAACGGCCCCAGAGGTCGCCGATTTTTCCACCGGGGCTCTGCATCACCAGGCAGAGCATCAGATAACTGGTAACCAGCCACTGGGTAAGGTCTGCCGGTGCGCCGGCGAAATGCTTGCCAATTTCCGGCAGGGCAACGGCGATCATGGTGGAGTTCAGCGGTGCCAGGCCGGCGGCGATTAACAGGCCGATAAAAAACCGCCGGGGAGGGTGATGGTCACCGCTCCGGTTTGGGTTAGGGTCTGCAGCAGTGGCCGCTTCACCCACTTCATTCACCGCCGTCACTGCCCGGCGCTGCAGAAGATAGAGTTCACCGTCGGCAAATGCCCATTCGATGTCCTGTTCGCCGCCGTAGGTCTGCTCACAGAGCAGGGCGAGCTGATTCAGTTGGTCGATCTGTTCGGGATCAACGCAGAGAGCCTCAACCTGATCGCGATCAACCGGCAGTTCTTTCAGGCCGCCACTGGCGGCCAGGGTCAACCTGATGTCTTTGTATCCCGGCGTGGATTCGAGCAGTTTGCCGTCTCGTTCAAAGCGGTAATGGTCGGGGGTTACCAGCCCGGAAACCACCACCTCGCCCAGGCCCCAGGCCGCCTCCACCACCCGTTCGTCGACACCGTTAATGGGGTTACGGGTAAAGAGCACGCCGGAGCACTCGGGGTTAACCAGTCGCTGAATAACCACGCCGATTTTCGGGTCCGGGTCCAGGCCCATTCGGTCACGGTAGGCGCGGGCCGCCTCGCTGTGGCCGGAGTCACGCACCTGACGAACCGCCGATAACGCCTGTTCGGCACCGATAATATTGAGCAGGGTGTCGTGCTGTCCGGCAAAGCTGCTATCGAGACTATCCTCACCAATGCCGGACGACCGTACCGCCACCGGCCAGGTGACCTGGTCAAAAATAGCCGACAGCTGGGCGATGGCATCGCTGTCGCCCGCATAAACTGCTTCAACAAAATCGCTCGACAGGGCGAAGCCGTCAGGAACCGGCAGCCCGGCCTGCAGGGCCAATGCCAACTGAGAAGCTTTACCGCCGTAGGTTGACTCTTCGCTCGCCTGGCGAAGCGGAACCAGACTCAATTGAGCAGCTCGACCGTACCGGCGCTGCCATCAATACGAAGTCGTTGGCCATTGTTGATCTTCTGCATGGCGCCGGGTACTCCGGCAACGGCGGGAATCTGATATTCGCGGGCCACCACCGCCGCGTGGCAGAGCATCCCGCCCCGCTCCGTGACTATGGCCCCCAGCAGGGGCAGCACCACGTTAAACGCCGGGCTGGTACTGGCGACCAGCAGTATGTCCCCCTGTTGAATCTGGTTCATCTGCTCGGGGGCGGTGATCACCCTGGCGATGCCTTCATAGGAGCCGCCACTGGCACCGACCCCGGTCAATAGCTGGCCATTATCGGCGCTTTGCTGGGCTGCCGCAGCATTGGCCTGCGCCGCGTCCTGACCCATGTTGCCGTTCAGGAACGCCCCCATTCCGGACATGATTTCCCGCGCGGCGGGGGGCAGCCATTCATCCGGCGGTGGCGGGCCCGGTTCACTGCCGAGAAAGGGGGGCATCTCTTCTACGTGGGCGTTACACCGCTGATGATGGCGGGCGGCCAGCTGCTCGGGGCCGGGTCCGGCTTCGCCGTTGAACATCGCTTCGATTTCCGCCAGGGTGGCATCGACCAGATGTTCCGGGGCCTCGATCAGGCCCCTGGCGGTTAATCGTTTGCCCGCCTCAAGCAGGGCGCGACGGGCCAGCCCGGTGGCCCAGGAATCCCCTAGCACGATTCGTTCATCGCGAATTTCGTGGGTCATCTGCGCATCGTCCAGCAGCTGATCAAATTCAGCCCGGTGCTGCTCAGGAACCAGCCCGCGAACACGGTTGATCTCGGGTTGTAAATCATCAGCGCTATTATCTTTTTGCAGACTTTGCGCCAGCCCTCTGAGCAATACGTCAGGGACCTCAATGACGCGGCGGTCGGCGACGTCGTAGCCGGTGCCGAGGCGATTACCGATAACCTCAATGTAGGCATTCGTGGCGGCACCCAGTTCGCCGTCGGCGCTGAGTAGTTTCTGCAACACGGTCGCAGGGTCTTCGCCGTTATCTTCAAACTCCAGCCAGCTGATCGCCTCATGGTGTTGGCGTAAAGCCGCCAGCAGCCGTTGCAGATCAGCGGTGGTGCCCGCCGTGCTCGGCGAGGAACCTCTCAGCAGGTCCAGCACTTCATGTTCTGGCAGCCCTGTCCAGGCAGTGGTCTTGGCCAGATAGCGCCCTAGCGGCACTGCATTACTGGCGGTGAGGGTGTGGTGACTGACCAGGGCGTCGTAAAGGTGTTGGCGGCATTCGCTGAGGTGCTTAAACAGTGCCGCATCGTCACTGTTTTCAATATCCACTGCCTGCAGGGCCTGGTTTCGACCCACTACCCAGGGTTTGATCGAGCGGTTCCACTCATCCAGCTCCCGCTGCCAGGTGCGCTCCGCCAACACTTCTTTGCAGCGGTTAATACGCTTGCGTAATCTGGGGTGAAGTTTGAGTAACAGCTTGAACAGCCATTTCGGCGGTGGGCCTTTGGCATCAATCGGTGCTCCGATGGGAAGGATCTGCACATAGAGAAAATGGTTGATCACTTCCATGCGCATGCCTTCGAGCAACATGCCGTAGTTCTCGGCACCGCGGCGAAAACCCTCCGGCATGGCGCGGGGGAATATCTCGCTCATAAACCCCGACATCGGGTGACTCCAGTGGGAGGCCTCCAGCGCCCAAGGGCCGGGTCCAGGCGCTTTGGGGAGTACCGTGGAGCTACTATTGACCTTGACATCTGTCGCCAAATCCCTCTCCCGCATCCCTTTAAGATGCTAATTGTTGTTATTGATTCCAGGTAATGGAATTTAATTTTTGGGTTTCAATCTACTGAAATTTTCCACTCGCCAACAGTCGTAGGCCGGTTCCTCATAGGGGTGGGCGCGATAAAGGGCCTCGATGACCAACTCGATGATTGCGTCGCTGACGACGGTTTCGAGGCGATATTCGGCGACCCTCTCCAGCCGTTCCGATTCGCCAATAAACGGGCTGCTGCCCGGCAGTGGTCGGAACTGCCCCTCGCCCAGGCTCTGCCAGCTGCAGTGGTCATAATCGCCGATTCGGCCGGCACCGGCAGCAAACAGGGCCTGTTTCAATGGTTCCAGGTGGGTTTCCGGCACAAATACGACGAGTTTGTACATGGTCTGTCACTGGCCCGGTTATTTGCCCTGCCAGACAGGCGCGCGTTTATTCAAAAAAGCGTCCAGCCCCTCTTTTTTATCGTCGGTGCCGCAGAGCGCGCTCTGGGCAAACTTCTCCAACGCCAGGCCGGCGGCACTGCTGCCCTCCATGCCGTAATTGACCATCGCCTTCATAAACTGCGGCACCAGCGGCGCGAATTCGGCAATGTGCTCGGCCATGCGTTGTAGTTCCGGCAGCAGTTCGGGTTGCTCCACCAGGCGGGTGATCAGTCCAATATGCAGGGCCCGTTCGGCGTCAATGGGTTCGCCCATGATCAGCATCTCCAGCGCCCAGGCACTGCCCACTAATCGGGGCAATCTCTGGGTTGCACCGCCGCCGGGAATAATGCCGAGTTTGCCCTCCGGCGTGGCGAAGCGGGCGTTGCGGCTGGCAAGCCGCAGGTCACAACCCAGGGCCACTTCCAGTCCGCCGCCAAAGCAGATGCCATTGATGGCGGCAATGGTCACTTTGCTGGCCCGTTCCAGCTTTTCCGCCAGTCCCTGCACAATCGGTTCGAGGGCTTTTTTAAGATCGCGATCGACCACCTCACCCAGGTCGGAACCGGCAGCAAAGGCTTTCTCGCCGGCACCGGTAAAACCGATCACCCGAACCTGGTCGTCGAGCAGAGCGGCGTCAACGGCGTGGTGTAATTCATCGAGCATACCCAGTGAAACAGCGTTGAGTTTGTCCGGTCGATTCAGAGTGATCAGGCCAAGGGGGCCATTAAGCTGATAGGTAATGGTCTGGTAGTTCATGCAATATCCCTGTTCGCTGAAAGGTCAAGAAATCCCCTGCCACTGGCCAGCGCCGCTGCCGTGGTCATGGCCGCGAGTATGCTCAGGTGCTGGGCCACCCCTTTGCCGGCAATATCGTAGGCGCTGCCGTGGGGAATACTCAGATGAATGTAAGGCAGGCCCAGATAGATCGAGCAGGCACCCTCAAACACGGCGGTCTTGACCGCCACCTGCCCCTGGTCGTGATACATGGAAATCACTGCGTCGTGTTGACCTTCGATGCATTGGCGAAACACGGCGTCGGGCGATATCGGGCCGCTGGCAAGGATGCCTTCGGTCTGCGCCTGGGCAACGGCGGGCTTGATCTGTTCGTCATCCTCTCTACCCATGGCGTGGGGGTTGAGGCCGGCGACGGCAATGCGCGGCTGCGCCATGCCCCAGGCACGCAGGGTCTGATCAAGCAGGCGCAGTAACTTGAGCACCGCCGGTTGGGTGACCGAGTCGGGGACCTCGCGCAGGGGCAGGTGTTCACCAATGGGTACCACCCGCAACGGGCCGCTGACCCTAAACAGGTAGGTGCCTTCCGGCATCATGTCGTCGAGTTGTTTGAGTTTGCCGGTGAGTTTCAGCGCGGTGCTGTCGATCGGTGCCATGATCCAGGCGTCGACCTCCCCGGCTTCGGCCAGGTCGCGGGCAATGTCCATCCAGTTGAGGACTGCATTGCCGCAGGTTGCTGAAGCCTGAGCGGTGACAATATCCGCCTCGCCCAGGTCGCCGGGGTCGATCAGGTCGACAACGCCGTGCTGATACCGGCCCTCGGCGGGGGAGTTGATCACCCCCACCTGTAAATTCAGGTTGGAGACCTCAATAGCTCGCCGCACAGCGACCTGACTGCCAATCAACAGGGGGCGGGCGATGTCATACAGCGTCGCCTCGGCCAGCGATTTGACGCATACCTCCGGCCCAATGCCACAGGGGTCGCCGATCATGGTGGCCACCAGGGGTAAGCTCATCTCCTTGCCTCTTCTGCCTTAAATTCAAAATGGCCAGTCATATTAACCCAGGGCGGCGATTTATCTGCCAGCCATTATTGATTTAAGGGTTCCGGTGGTGCCTCGGCTGGCATAATAGTCGTCTCCAGTTTCTTCCTCCCCTGTTAGCGAGTAATGGCATCAAGATGATCGTAATTTATGGCAATAAGGAGTATTTAAATCCGATAAAAGCGCAGCTATCTGAAGTCATTCACGGCTGCATGCAATCAGTGCTTGGCATGCCGGAGGACAAACGGGCACATCGATTTATGCCGATGGAAAAGGAAGATTTTTACTATCAGGGGG
>JAYNPV010000005.1:7550-9995 GCA_038113925.1 Gammaproteobacteria bacterium
CTTATACGGTCATCGAGATAAATATGATGGCCGGTAGGCAGGCGGAGACTCAGAAATATCTCATCAAGTCACTTTTCCGGGAGATAGAGCAGCAATTGTCGATCCGTCCAGTGGACATTGAAATCGTAATTAAGGAGCAGTCACCGCACCAATGGGGCTTTCGTGGCATGACCGGCGATGAAGCCAATGATCTCAAGTACAAAGTCAATGTATAACGAGGCGATGACGTTCGCTCCCCCCGGTCGCTGGACCTCGCTTGCCCACCGGTGAAAATCTGACCGACCCCACCCCTAACCCGGGCATTTTCTATGGCTGGTATATGGTGGCGATCGCCTCGATCTGCGGGATGATGGCCGCTGGCATCAGTCAGCTTTACATGGGTTCCATACTACCCACGATAGTTGCTGATACTGGCTGGAAACACTCTGCGGTGACCGGTGCGCTGGCCATCGGCACGATTCTTGGCGGTCTGTTAGCCCCCTTTGCCGGGGCTATGGCGGATAAATATGGCCCCCGTGGGCCGGTGACCGTGGGGGCGCTGGTGTTGGCCGCCGGTTACACCATTATGGGTCTGGGGCAGACGCTGGTAGTGTTTTACCTGGGTTATTGCGCGGCGCGCATGGCCGCCCAAGGGGCGCTGGGTGCGTCGGTCATTCGCACCATTCCGGTGAACTGGTTTCGCCAGAAACGGGGCCGAGCCATGGGCATTGTAATGATGGCGGTGCCGATTGGTGCCGCCAGTAGTGCGATGATCGGTCAGTGGGCCTTGCTGGCCGGATACAGCTGGCGCCAGGTGGCCTTTGGCATGGCCGCATTGACGCTACTGCTGGCGGCGTTGCCGGCGCTGCTGATTATGCGTAAAAGCCCCGAATCACTGGGATTATTGCCGGATGGCGCGCCACAGCCGGAAACCGATTCACAAACTGGCCCATCAGCCAGCAATCTTCAGGCAGCGCAAGAGTTTGACTGGAACCTGCGGCTAGCGCTGAAAACCCGCTCTCTCCGTCTGTTGATCGTGGCTAGCGTGCTCGGAATTACGGCCAATGGCGCGGTGGTTTTCTACCATGTCACCTATCTGGTCTCCCGGGGGATTCCGCAGCTATCGGCGGTAACCACGGTGAGTGCGCTGGCCCTGTTTGGTGCTCTGGCTAATCTGGTCTGGGGAATATTGTCGGAGCATTACTCCGAGCGCAAACTGGCGATCTGTAGCCAGCTGGGTGCGGCGATACTTATTCAGGGCATGCTCTGGGTAGATACTTTTAGCGCTGCGCTATTGCTGGCCATGGCGTTGGGAATTGTCGTACGCGGCGAAAGCTCACTGACCAGTTTATTGATTGCGGCCTATTTTGGCCGCGCGGCCTACGGCAGAATTGCCGGTTTTATGACCACTTTTCAGCTCATTGGCCTGGGCGCAGGCCCGCTGATTGCGTCGATGATTTACGATATCAGCCAGTCATATACTTTGGTTTATATGACCATCGGCGGCACCTATGCCGCGGCGGCGCTGATATTTTTCTTCGCCCGGCCGCCGGCCCACCCCATTTGATTCAGGCTTCCACACCATGACAGATCAGAATTCTCCCTCCCTTTACCAGCGCCTCGGTGGCGAGGAGGGTGTGCAGCGCTTCGTTGATACTTTTTACAGAATCATGAGTGAACGGCCCGAGGCGGCCGGTATTCGGGCCATGCACCCGGAAGATATCAGCAGCTCCAACCGCAAGCTGTTCATGTATTTTTCCGGCTGGTTCGGCGGGCCGCCACTATTTACCGACGCGTATGGTCACCCCCGATTGCGGGCGCGGCACCTGCCGTTCAAGATAGGAGTCAGTGAGCGTGATCAGTGGTTGTTCTGTCTGGCGGGGACCTTCAAAGAGCTTGAACTCGATGAGCAGCTGGTGCAGGACCTGTGGGAAAAAATTGCCCCCATGGCCGACCACATGCGCAATCAGGACATGGAGGCAAGCGCCTGTACGGCGGACACTGATAGCGGGGAAGGCGCTTAGGGTCTGTGACCCCGCTTAATAACCCGCGACGATGGCCTTTTTTCTGGAACATATCCAGAGGGCACAACAGGCGCAGTGAGCGGGGTTTGCCTGATGGTCACACGCGAAATGCAACGCTGTTTCGGACGAGCAATGGCCTCGGGCTTTCGGGCTGGTGCCCAATAAGGGTTATCGTTTGAACCGCAGAGGTCTCCGTAAGAGCGACTTCAGTCGCGACCATGGGGCGGCGCAGTTGCTGGCTGTCGCGACTGAAGTCGCTCCTACAACCGTCGCGGGTTTCATTTGGAATAACCCAACCTCTCTCCCCGTTTTGCCTGGCCTGGCCGGGCTGGTTTCGGGGCTTCAGCCGATTGATTGGTAAATCGCGTTAACGGGCCCTGGCTAGCGTTTCCAGCTCCAGGCGACCATAAACATTTCCACGTGGGGCGTAATTTGCTCGGTG
>JAYNPV010000005.1:10005-13011 GCA_038113925.1 Gammaproteobacteria bacterium
CCCTCGGTTTCCAGGTCAGGCCAACGCTGTAGGCACGGTGGGGATTTGGTGCCAGCAGATTAAAGGTGACTGAATTGATCGACTCGTCATTGGGGCGCTTGCCATAGGCCATGCCGCCACGCAGTGTCAGCCTCGGCGACCAGTCGTAGGCAACGCCAACGCGCAGCGTGTTTCGGCTCCGCCAGTTAAAACCGCTGCCGCCCTGGCTGCCCTGCGCCGGGCCGCCGGGAAGCAATGAATTGAGCACGCCGTTACTCAGGGCCGCTACCTCGCCAAACTCAATTCTCTGCAGGTCAAGTGAGACCAGCCACTGATCGGTCGGACGCAGCGCCACGCCAACGCTGTAGTTGGCTGGTATATCGAAACTGCCCTCGGCAAACAGACCCTTATAGCGGTCAAATTCCTCCATATAGACCTTGCTGGAATAACCGACACCGGCGCTCAGCCAGTCTGTCAGCTCGCCATACCAGCCTATTCTTACTCCATAGCCAAAGGCCACATCGTGACCGTTATTGGTCACCTTGGTGGGATATTTGGATAGCGGTGCAAACGCTTGCAGACCGTAGGCTTCAAACCGTTGAGCGACTATCAGCGGGGAGACTCCGAAAGCGTGTTGTTCATTAAAGCGCCAGGCCACCGTGGGGGCGAGCACCAGCTGAGTCAGGTCAAAGCCCGCCTTGCCGCAGCCGAGGAGCAGATTGGCGGGGGCTGCGCCGCACTGCGCCGGATTAAAGTTGGTGCCGGGCACGCCTGTGTCATCCCGGTATTCGGTATTCAGGCCGCCGTTGCCGTAGAGGGTCAGCCCCACCGCCAAATCCTGATTAAGTTGTTTGCTAATCGCAAATTCAGGAATCAAAAACAGGCTGTTGCGGCTGGTGCTATCGAAATCATAAGGGGTGCCACTGCCATAGCGTTCGGCGCGACGGCTGGGCATGAACAGTTCGACCCCCAGGTCGGTGCGGTTGCCGGCGATAATCAGCTTCGCCGGGTTAGAGGCACCGGCAAAGGCATCCCCCCCTACCGCGGTAGTGGCGCCGGCCATCTGTCGGGCGATCGGCCCATAGCCAAGGGCGAAATAGCCGCCGCCCGCGGTTATCGAGCCACTGAATAGCGCCAGGGCCAGGGTCAGCCAGCCAGCCAGCCGGTTACCGTTGTTGATTAAAAACATAGGGTTCCTCTCCCGGTGAGTAGCGCTAATATACAATAACTGGCTGGGAAACGGGTGACCGTTAGCCGATTACCAGAACGGCCAGAGGTCCCAGCCGCTGTCCAGGTCGTCGCGGCAGCCTTTCAACTGGGCGCCGTAACGATCGGCTCTTGCCTTGACCTTGTCGGCTACCCTGACCAGCCATTGTTTCTTGCGATAGCTTTTTTTACGGTAGCCGCCGTGACCTTCGTGGTAGGCCAGATATTGATTTCTGGCATCCCATTTGGAGATGCCCACCATTTTCTGGCTGCGGTCACCATACCAGCCGACAAAGTCGATGGCGTCGGCAAAATTAGCGCGGCTGGCAATGCCGTTACCACTTTTGTCCCGGTACCAGTCCCAGGTGCCGTCCTTGACCTGGGCATAACCATAAGCCGAAGAAGGTCTCACCGTGGGGATAAGGCCAAAGAGTTTTTTTCTGGGTGGTTTGGCGCGGCCTCGAAAGCCGGATTCCTGATAAATAATCGCCATCTGTATCTGCATGGGCACGCCCCATTTTTTTTCCGAGCGTTTAGCGGCCTTGTACCAGTCGTCCTTTTCCTCAAAGATTCGGCAGAGGTTTTCCGGCGAGCGCGGCGGAGTGGTCACGCAACCGCTGACTGAAAGCAACAGTGCTGCCCCCAAAAGCAGTCCGCCACAGTGACAAATTTTTTTACGGGTAATTGGCATGGTGCGATTATGCCAGTCTCGTCACTTTGTTATTCTTCATAAGTAATCCGAGCAACCCACCGCCCCACAGGAGGAGTAGTAGATGCTAAGCGTTGACGATATTAAAGGGACCTGGGCCATTGCCTGTACCCCCTCGAAACCGGGGGCAGACCAATGGGACGCCACCGATACGGTTGATCTGGATGAACTGGCCAGCGCCACTGACAAAATCGTCAATGACGGGGCGGATGGGTACATCACGCTGGGCACTACCGCCGAGTGCGCCACCCTCACCCGCAAGGAGTGGGAACAGGCGGTGGAGTGCGTACTCTCGACCATTAACAAGCGTATTCCCACCCTGATTGGTACCTCGGCCCTGGGCACTCACGAAATTGTTGACCGCATGCGCTTTATCCGCGATCTGGGGGCGGACGGAGCCATTCTCGGCCTGCCTATGTGGCAACCCTGCACCATGGAGATGGCAGTCAAGTTTTACGCCACCATGTCAGCGGCCTTCCCGGATCTGGGCATCATGTGCTATTCCAACCCCAATGCCTTTAGGTTTCAGTTCCCGCTACCGTTCTGGAAGCTGGTGGCCGAACAGGCCCCCACGGTGATTGCCGCCAAAAATGCCGCCGATCCCCAGCTGCTAAACCTCGATCGAATCACCGGCGGCAAAATCCGCTTTGTCCCCCATGTGGTCACTTACTACACCGCGGCGCGTATTTCGCCGGAACATTCCCAGGCCTGCTGGACCACCGAAGCCGGCATGGGACTGGCACCGGCGAAAGCACTGATGGCCGCCGTGCAGGCCGGCGACTGGGACACCGCGCTGAAAATTGACGGTGATCTTAACTGGGCGTTGCAAACCTTTTTCCCGCCGGGGGGGATTCAGGAATTTGCCTCCTACAATATTCAGCTGGAAAAAATCCGCATCGACGAAGCCGGGTACACCAAAGCCGGGCCTATCAGACCCCCCTACGACGTGATCCCCGAAGCCTATGCCGAAGGTGCCCGTGAATGTGGTCGGCGTTGGGCGCAGCTGCAGCAAAAATATAGCCAGGGGTAGGCGCAGATGTCTCCCTCCGGGACCGGCAATCAGCGCGACCAGCGGCCTGCCCGATCCGCCCCTGATCGAGGCTACCAGGCGC
>JAYNPV010000005.1:13021-23071 GCA_038113925.1 Gammaproteobacteria bacterium
ACCCTCGGCAGGGAAACCATAGAGGCGGTAATCAGCAGCTTTTATGATCGAATTCGCGAGCATCCTACCCTCGGGAGTTATTTTTCAGCAGTAAAGGATTGGCCGGAACTCAAAGCGCACATCGGCCATTTCTGGTGGATTGATCTGGGTGGTGAGCGATATCGCGAAGATATCTATAACCCCCACGCGGTGCACCGTCATCTGCGCATCCCCCCGGCGTTAATCGATGACTGGCTGGTGCTGTTTGAGACCAACCTGCGAGATTGCCTGCCAGAAGAACCCGCTCGCCTCTGGCTAGCCAGGACCACCAAAATGGCGGAGTGGATACGTTACGACCTGGAACAGCATCAACACTAGATAAAATAGAACCGCAATAAGGAGGAGGAGCATGACCGCACGCAGAATTATTGATGGCGACGGCCATATTATTGAGGATGAAATAGCGCTTTCCGGCTTTATCCCCGAACCCTTTCGCAGCGCCGGGCCGTTTCAGGGGTTTCGGTTATTCCCGCCCCTCGATCATCTCCATTCGCAGGGTCCGACCACCTCGCCCCCCGGTGCCTTTCGGCCCGCTAATGCCGAAGATTGGGGTCGGTTCCTCGATGATGTCGGTATCGAGCGCACCGTGCTTTATCCCACCTTCGGGCTTGCCTACGGCAAAATTCATAACCGCGACTGGTCGCGGGCAGTGACCCGGGGTTACAACGACTGGCTCTACGACACCTATTTGAAGCGCGATTCCCGACTCCACGGCATGGCGCTGTTGCCCCTGGCCGATGTTGATGCGGCCATAGTTGAATTGCGCCGAGTGGTGGATCAGCTCGGCATGCGCGGGGCCATGCTGCCCTCAAATGGCCTGCCACAGCAGCTGGGGGCCAAAATATACTGGCCGCTCTATGCCGAGGCCGAAAAGCTCGGCTGCGCGCTGGCCGTCCACGGCGGCTGCCACGACAACACCGGCCTGGATAACGCCGATCCGTTTGCGGTCACCCGGGGACTAGGCCACGCCTTTACCGTGGCGGCCAGCTTCGGCGGCATGATCTTCGCCGGTATATTTGATCGCTTCCCCAACCTGCGCGTGGCCTATCTTGAAGCCGGTGCCGCCTGGTTGCTCATGGCCATGGAACGCCTCGAAGAAGGTTACGAAACCCATATCCCCTACGATCCCGATGGTAGCTACCTGACACTGTCCGCCGGCGAAGACGTGGCCGACTACATCCAGCGGCAAATTCGCGCAGGCCGTATCTATATCGGCACCGAAGGCAAAGAGAAATTCCTGCCCCAGGTCATTGCCGCCCTGGGTAGCCAGGGTTTTGTGTACTCCTCCGACTTCCCCCACGAGACCAACCCCGAACTCTGCAAAGCCGATATCGCCGACATCGCGCAAAACAGCGACTACAGTGACAGCGACCTGGATAACGTCTTTGCCGAAAATGCGGTGAAGTTATACGGGTTTTAGAGGCGGATGGGGGAGTTGGTAACCGGGTGATCGTGATCGTTGCAAGGTGGTAACAGGAGTTAGGAAAGGATTAAACCTGGATAATTTCGCTGAATCGATCGAGTCTGACGCTATTGCTGGTATTAACCGTAACGGTGTCAGACACTCATGCCTGGTGTTAATGACCAACCATATACAATTCCTCGTCTCGCCCGAACGGGCTGCTTCGGTATCTTACGCAATGTAACTATAAGCCGGTCACTATATCCGCTACTTCAACAAGACCTAGGAGACTGTTAAAGGGGGCGTGAGATTCCAGCATCACGTTATGACCTGCGACGACGTATCAACCCGAAACTTACCAGGCCCAAACCCAATAGGGCTAAGGCAGATGGTTCCGGAACATTTGTCACGGGTGCCGGCGATACCTCAGCAGTAAGCTCCATGTCGAAGTATGTCGCGCCGCCATAGTCGTTGGCGATTACGGATATGGTATTGATACCATTGATGAACGGCGTGGTAGCGATGCTCTGTGAATATTCCCAGATTGAGGTAAAGCCACCTGCTGATGCGCCGAATACCTTATCGCCGTTGACGAAGACCGATGAACCGTTATCCACGGCTAGGTTCAGTACGGCACTGTCCACGACACTCCCCGTCAGATCTACGGTGGTTTGCAGATACAACGCAGAGTTGGCGTTCCAGATGATATTAACGGGTGGAACACCGGAACTGCTATTCCCGAACGGGCCGTTACCATTAGATGCGCCTGTGAAACCAGCAGTGAAGGTGGCGAAGGTATTGTTACCGCCGCCTGAGCCGAGTGAGTTACCGAAGTTGTAATCCCAGTTGTCTGACTGCGAGACCAGTGTGACCGGGAGCGCCAAGACGCTGACTGGGAGTAGGCACAGGATGGCGGCATTTATCATTGCCAGGTATTTATTCATGCTGAATTCTCCATTACCAGATTGTAAATTGTCATATTGATTCTGATGCATGAAGTATATTAAGCATAAATCATGCCTTGATAATTATTTATATTTAATATCAAAGCCTTATTTGTTTATATCCATCTAGCAATTGTAGCAAATCAAGCAAAATCGTAAAAATTTCTGACACTTGGAAATGCAGGCCGTCAAAGCTTTCAAAAAGCAGCAAATCCAGCACCCATGCCTTTTTCAGGGTTTGGAGCTGGCGATTCCCCTGCTTATGAAGCCGAAATTACTCATGAAAAGTTGTAAAATTCTTTGACACTTTGGAATCTAAAGTGGCCCCCAAAATCCCGAAAATCGTAAGAATCTGGGTCAGATACTGACTTACCCCCACGTATTTTCAAGATAGCTCCAGACAGAGAAGGCACTCCAGGGCAAGTAATGATGCCAGCTTGAAGGTCTCTGGGGGAGGCTGTCCGGCCAGATGCGTAATGACTAATTTGGCCATGGATTGGGCTGAATAGTCCGTACTTTGGCGAGAAGAGTTCACCCGCACAAACCCCACTCAATTGGTTTGCTTCCCGCCCCTGAAAATTGCCCTCAATAACGGCGCTAACACCGCCATAACCCACACGATAACTGCGCCGCTGGGCAGGTCGAGGAGGGATGAGCCGATCAGGCCCAGGCCGTAACCGAGAACGCCTACGCCATAGGCTAACCCCAGGCTGCGGCCGGTGGTGAAGCCGCGACTGGCGAGGGCGGGAATGATGAGGCTGGCAAAGACCAGGTAGACGCCCACCAGTTGCACCGAGCTGGTGATGGCCACGGCGAACAGCAGGTAAAACGCCAGCGGCCGCTGGCCGTGAAATTTTACCCAGGCGAGCAGTATGATCAGGGTCGCTACCGCCAGGGGAAGCAGCTGGTCCCAGGTTATCCAGAGGATCTGGCCTATCAGCAGGGCTTCGAGTTGCTCGCCGCCGTGGGGGTGATCGGCCAGCAACAGAATGCCGCCGGTGGCCGCGAGGATGAAGGCGACGCCGATCAGGGCTTCCTGAATCTGCGGCTGATGTTTTTCCAGCAGGCTTAGTCCCCAGGCACCGATGAGGGCGCTGCTGATGGCGATCAGTTGCACCTCCCAGCCGTGGGTTTCAAAACCAAACCGGGCAGCGAGAATAACGCCCAGTGCCGCGATCTGGGCGATGGCCAAATCGATAAAAATAATGCCACGTTTAAGCACTTCTCGACCCAGGGGCACGTGGCTGGCCAGCACCAGGAGGCCGGCGATAAACGCCGGCCCCACTATGGTGATATCGAGTATGTTTGGGTTAAACATGGAGTGATCAGCTCTGGTTCATCAGTAGCTGTTTGATGAGCCGATCAAACCACTGAGTCAGGGTTTCGTTGGCCACTGGACTGGCGTCGAGTTCAATGGCGGGAATCCCTGTTTTTTCCGCAAGCCAACGGGCGGCCCGGGGGTCGTCATAGCTGGCGTAAACAACCAGGTCCACCGGTGTTTGCTTGAGGCTGGCCAGCACGCCACTCAAATGAGTGCTGCTCGGCGGTATGCCGGGCCGCGGCTCGAGCAGTGCAACCTGGTTCAGGCCGAGCCAGTCGTTAAGGTAGGGCCAGCCGTCATGGTGGGCAGCGATGGGTTTGTTTTTCAACGCTGCCGCCTGTTGACGCCAGCGGCTGATATTGCCCTGCCAGTCGGCGGTGAAGGCTTCCAGACCATTCTGGTAACTCGTCTGGTTGGCGGAATCCAGCCGCACCAGGGTGTCAGTCAGACCTCTGGCCACCTGCAACACGCGGTCCGGGTCGAGGTGGATGTGCGGGTTGCCCGCGGCATGGACGTCACCAACGCTACGGTCCAGCACTGCCGGTTTCCCAACCAGTGTCACCTGATCGGTGGCGATAAAATGCCCGGGTGCTCCCACCTGTATTTTCGAGTTGCCGGATTTGCGCAGTAGCAGCGGCAGCCAGCCGATTTCCAGTTCCGCACCGGTGCAGATCAGTAGATCAGCCCGGCGCGCCTTGGCAATCAGACTGGGGCGCGCCTGGATATGGTGCGGGTCCTGCTGATGGGTGGTAGCGGTGTATATAGTGAGATGATCGCCGCCCAGTGTTTTTGCCAGGGCGGCCCATTCGGGCTCACAGGCAAACACCTGGAGATCAGCCCGGGCAGTCTGAAGGCTCAGACCGAGAGCCAGCAGACCGAACACCAGGAGCTTGATACTTTGCTTTAGCATGTTTTTTTCTCCTTAATAGTGAGGGCGGTTAGAACTGGTGGGCGCCGTGGCTACCCAGGCTATGGGTGTACTGCAGGAACAGCTGGTTGTCTGAATCTTCATAGGATTCGTCACGATTGAACTGCAGACGGATACGGCTGAACTCGCTCGGCAGCCATTCCACCATAGCGCTGTAGCGCTTGGGCGTGTGGCCTTCGTCGTCCAGGCCCGCTTCGCCCAACAGGTCAAAATCTGAGCCGGTGTTGTCGCTGTCCAGCTCGTCATAGCGCAGTCCGGTACGCCATTGGGGCATAAACTGATACACCGCCTGTGCGTACCAGCCGCTCTGCTCGCCATCGTAGCTGGTGACCTCAAGCGGATCACTGTTCAGCAGGGTGACGGTGCCGTCTTCGTCCCGGTCAAAATATTCAAACTGGAACTCTAAGTTCCGGTGGCTGGGGTTGCCGTTCGGTGCCCATTTGTAGACCAGCTCGAAGGCGCTGATTTCGCTATCACCGGTAAACGAGGGGGTCTCTTCCTCTTCTTCGCCTTCGTGACCGTGCGCGTGACCACCGCTGGTGCGGCCTTCGATGTCGTCCGCGCGCCAGTGGCTTACGCCCAGCAACCAGCTGTGCTCGACACCAATGTCTCCACCAATATTGGCAAATCCGGTCCAGGCACCGACGTTATCCTGTTCGCCCCCGGCGGGAAAACGACTCCCCCGCAATGCCTCTACCCCGACTTCCAGAAAAGTGTCTGTCGGCGCCACATAGCTGATCTGCACCCCGTCATCGCGGAGATGATTGCCAAACAGGCCGCGATAGATCAGCGGCGCATCGGCAAAATCCCAGGCGTGTTCGTGCTGCTCATTCAAATAGCCGATGGCAGAGAAAAAGCGACCGGCCTTAATGGTCAGGCCATTACCCAGGCCGAGAGTTTGAAGAAAGGCTTCCTCCAGCTCCACCTCGGTTTCGCCGTCGTGCTCGTCGATAGCCGCTGTGACCTGACCGTAGAAGCGGTCATCGATATTGGCGCTGGCGACAATCTCTGTGTGCCCGAGCGACATGCCCGATTCACCGAGGCCCGCCTCGTTACCCAGAGCAAAGCCGGGCAGTTCATAGTCGCCATCGTTTTCAAAGTTGGCGTAGCGACCGTCGAGCACCAGGCTGATGGCAGGGTTGAAAGCATTGACAGAATTGCCACGTGGCGATTCGACGCTGGCGACTTTCTGTTCTACCTGGGTGACCTTGGTTTCGGTCTGTACGGCATTTTGCTCGGCGACTTTCAGTCGTGCTTCCAGCGCCTGAATCCGCTGTTCATAATTTTGCCTCATGTTATTGATTTCCTGCCTGAGCAGTTCAATATCAGTGGCGGCAAAGGCTGCGTTAGAGAAGAAAACGGCAAGCACAAGGCTTACCAGAGGTATTTTGATACCTGGAAACTTGATACCCATGGGGGCAATCTCCCGTAAATAGAAATACATGCTGACGCCGCCCCTGCAGGCAGCGTCAGAAAACTATTGAATTTCAGCTTACGAGAGCGTGGGTGGAGCGCGGATAGGCTGGCTGGCTGGCGGGGTGGCGGCGAGTTGACCGCCGGGGGGCACCGCGATCGGGGTGCGAACATCCGCAGACCCGGGCGCAACAAAGTCAGCAGTTAACCCGTTTCCTGACTTCTCCAGCGCGATAAAGGTATCGCAGGAGGCCTCCTCAGCGTGAAACGGGTGCTCAACCCAATGAACCAGCGCAAAAAATTGCCCGATAAGCAGCGCGACACTTATCAGGGTAATGATCTGCAGCTTAGGGAGTCGAGCGGTCATCAGGCTGGGTTAATTAAACTGTCAATCTTTGAATGCTGCCGGCTGGTTTAACGCTACCGTGTCGGCAGTGATTATCGGTTTGCCTGTTTTCAGGCGATCATTTCAGTGTGCCATACAAATTCACTTGCAGTGAATATTTCGCATGGATATCAATTATCCGCCGCGCCCTGGCGTATCCAGCGCTCTATCAGCTCTACCGAGCTGGCGGATATCCCGGCGCTGGCTTCACTGCCGTAAGGCATGGGGTGTCCCGATCCACCGACCGCCAGGTGGGTGCCAAGCAGTTTGTTTACCAGGTAGCTGGCTTCCGGCTTACCGGGGAGGACTCTTTTGAGCGGGGCCTGAATACTATTGATACCCACCAGATTCGCCCAGGCTTCACCATTTTCGAGCACCAGATCACCCTGCTGTGATTCCAGCAGATGGCACTGTACGCAAGCGCTATCAAAGATCGGTTGCAGATCAAAGGCGAGGCTGACTTCCACGGGTGCTTGACCACCCGCGCTGGCAGCCTTGCAGATAAGCGCGAAAATGAGTGCCAGAGAGGGTCGACCCAGGGGGTGTTCAGCCATCGGCGTTGACCGCCGATTTAGCCGCGTGGCTGCCGGCCTGGGCGCCAAACACAATGGCCGGGCCAATGGTGCCGCCACCGCCCCAGTAGGCCCCTGCGGAAATGTGGGAAACGCAATTTCCCGCGCCGTAGAGACCCGGAATGGCCGAACCATCACTGCGCAGCACACGGGCGTCGCTGTCGATGCGCGGTCCGCCTTTACTATCAATGGCCCCGGCAACCACCAGCGCAGCGTAATAGGGGCCGGTTTCGCTGAGCGGGTGCATCAGCTCGTTGGGGTAGGGATTATCCACCCGGGGCACACCGCCATAGAAATGCCAGGTGCGGTCAGCGAGGGCTTCCCCGCGATGAAAATCATCGTCCTTACCGTCACGGGCCTGCTGGTTATAGCGCTTAACGGTCGCGGGAAGTTGTTGTTTAAACCCCGCGTCAAGTTCAAAACCGCCGGTATGCTCGGCAAATTGTTCCAGGCGGTCGGCGATGGCATCAGCCAGGGCATCGAGGCTGTCGGCGGCGATAACGTGACCGGGTAGTGCCCCTTCGGCGGATTGAATGCCATAAGTTCCCGCAAACAGGTCAACGGCCCGTTTATCCCAGATCATCATGGTCACCAGGCGGGGGTATTCGATCCGCACCGGGTCCCATTCAAAATGATGCTGGGGACGGCCACCGGGCTGATTTTTTTCGTTACAGAAACGGTTGCCATAGCGGTCGACCATTAGGGTGCTGTCGCCGGGAATCACCCAGATGCCGGTAGGGGTGTCGCTATTAACCACCGCTTCTTCCAGCAGGACCTCTTTCCACCAGGCGTTATTCAGATTACCCATGCTGGCCCCGAGACTGCCGGCCAGTTTGAGAAAGGTGCCCTGGTTAGTGGGAATGCCGCAACCACCGAACACAGGGCCGCGCAAATAGGTACGACGCAGCTGCGGATTATGCAGGTAGCCACCGCTGGCAAATACCACTCCCCGACGGGCACGAATCCGGCGCTCGCGCTGGCGGGTGGCGACCAGCACGCCGGTGATCGCCCCGTCAGAATTGGTGATCACCTCGATGACTTCGTGACGGGTTTTAATCGGGATGCGTTTTTGGTTAGTGGCCTGGCGCAGCAGGGCGATCAGGTCAATGCCGAGGCCGCCCCCGCCAGGGTAATAGAAACGCCCCTCATCGATGCGGGGCGGAGTACAGACAATCGACCGGCCGCGGGGAGAGTGATTTTCAGGCAGTTCAGCGAAATTATCCGGAAACATGCCGCCGTCAATGTCCATTAACGACATGTAGTTAACAGCGCCCATCCCTTCGAGCGCTTCAATGGTGGGAGGGCTCGGTCGTAAAAGGTTTCCAACAGGGCAAAATCGACTTCCGCAGCGCCAAAACGGGGCAGGTCGGGGTGGTAACGGTCGGGATAGGTCACCCGCACGATGAACTTTAAAAATTGCTCGCGGGTTTCACCCAGCCCCTGCGCTCTAAGCAGATGGTTGTTGGGTATGTAATGCACCCCACCGGAACGGGCGGTGGTGCCCCCGGGGACCGGGCCTTTTTCCAGCATTATCACTTTGGCCCCTTCGTGGGCGGCGAACAGGGCCGCACTGAAACCGGCCGCACCGCTACCGACAACAATAACGTCGGTCTCCTCGTTCCAGTCAGGGTTGTTTTCGGCGGCGCGCAGCGGGGCCGATCCCAACATGACCGCCGTTCCCACCAGCGCACTGTCGCGCAGAAACTGCCGCCGATCCTGATTTTTGTTGCTCATTGAATATCCCCCGATTGCCGCGCTGAATGTTAACTCAAAACCGCAACGCCCCCTCAACAGGCCAGGGGGAGTTTGCGAAAGCAGCGGGGTGATGGTGTCTGTACTGATCCAGGATGGGTTATGGGTTGGCGGAAGATTGATCGGGGCGGCAATGTCTGCCGCAAACTAGCGATGTGTTAAACCCGGGGGAAAATCAGCCTGTTCCCTCTAGTCATGCACAGAACCTTCCAGAACTTCGGCCACCCATTGATTGATACTCTTGTTGGCTGCAGCTGCTCTGGCTGAAATTTCACCGTGTAATCTGGGTGGGATTCTCAAGTTAAACCTCCCTGAAAATTCCTTGGTGGGCTCGATGCCTTTTTCCTCACAAACCTCCAGAAATACTTTTAACGAATTTCTAAACTCTTTTCGTAAACTGGCTGGGTTCTTTCCATAAAAATCGGCGCTGCCGTTCAATCCAAGAATCTCGCCCCGGAAAAGGTCAAGCTCAGGATCAAAATCTATTTTTGCTTTATAGCCGTCAACTTCCATGATGTTCATGGTTTCAACTCGTTCAACTCTAACCATTCTCTAATGCTACTAACTGCGCCCTTATCCGTGTCTGGCGGAGTGGTAGATAGTGGGACAAAGAACTACCCCAGGAGGGCATTATTAAGCGCCTTTTGGGCCACCCCTTGTTTTTAGGGGTTTAGGCTTGGGCGCTCGTCCCGAAACTTGTAACCGTTTGATCATATTTCTGCAGTATTGTTGAAATAGTTGCGGTTTAGGCTGTCCTCTTCTTGTTGACGGGAATGGGATAGATGCTCAATGTCGAACAGGTGGTAACGCAGCGGTTTCCTGGTTTTTTTGATGACAAGCCGGCGCTGTTTACGCGGCCTTTTCTTACCCTGCTGCGGATGCTTTTTTATGAGAAGGAGATCAATCGTTTTCTTGACGAGCAGCGCAGCGTAAGGGGTATCGACTTTGTTGAGAAGGTGCTTGAGTATTTTGATTTTGACTATCGGGTGCCTAGCAGTGAAATAGAGAATATCCCCTCTCAAGGGCGGGTCATTATTGTTGCTAATCACCCGCTGGGCGCGCTGGATGCGCTTTCGCTGATTCAGATGGTGTTCCGGGTCAGGAAGGATGTGAAGGTGCTGGCAAATGACCTGCTGATGTCCTTGCAGCCATTAAGTGACATGCTGCTGCCGGTTGATAATATGGGCGGTCGATCGCCGAAGGAGTCGATTAAAAAAATACACGCCGCGCTGGAGCAGGAACAGGCGGTGATTGTTTTCCCGGCGGGAGAGGTATCTCGCCTACGCCCCAACGG
>JAYNPV010000005.1:23081-23417 GCA_038113925.1 Gammaproteobacteria bacterium
TGATTTTGGTTTTTATTAAAAAGAATTAAGACCAAAAAGGGTTTTTTGAAGTTTGCCCGACGCACCGGGTCGCCCCTGTTGCCGGTACACATTGATGCCCGCAATTCGCGCCTTTTTTATACGGTTTCCATGTTCTCCAAACCGGCGGCAGCACTGCTGCTGGTGAAGGAGATGTTTCATCAGCGCGCCAACACCATTAGTTTTACTGTGGGGGAGTTGATTCCCTTCAGGCATATCGAGCAGTCAAAGCTGCGTCCCGGTGACCAGGTAAAACTGGTTCGTAAACACCTCTACCGAATTGCCCGAAATAAACACGGGACCCTGGCGACAGAAAAA
>JAYNPV010000005.1:23427-27346 GCA_038113925.1 Gammaproteobacteria bacterium
CATCCGGAATCTCGCCAGGAATTGAAACAGGAACTGGAGTCAGGTCAGTTGCTCGGCAATACCAGCGACGGCAAGCAGATTATTCTACTGGACTGGCAGCCGGATTCGAGTGTGATCAGGGAAATCGGGCGGTTGCGTGAGTACAGTTTTCGCAAAGTCGGTGAGGGCTCCGGCAAGCGCCGGGACCTCGACCAGTATGACCAGCACTATAAACACCTGGTGCTGTGGGATGACCGGTCGCTGGAAATGGTCGGCGCTTACCGGTTCGGTGATACCCGATCTATCCTTCAGGCGGCGGGTGTGAAGGGGCTTTATACCGCCTCACTGTTCGAATTTGATCCACGGTTTGAGCCGGTTTTTGAGCATGGTCTTGAACTGGGTCGCAGTTTTGTTCAGCCCCAATATTGGGGTTCCCGAGCGCTGGATTATCTCTGGCAGGGGCTGGGCGCTTATCTGCGCCATCACCGGGAAATCCGCTATCTGTTTGGTCCGGTGAGTATTAGCGAGCGGTATCCCCGGGCCGCCACTGATTTATTGGTTAATTTTTATCTGCTTTATTTCGGTGATGAGCGTGGCCTGGTCACCTCAAAAAACCCTTACCGTATTGGCGATAGTGAATACCGGGAAGCAGCTAAACTGTTTACGGGCAAAAATTTCCGTGACGATCTGCAGGAGCTTAAACTCCAGCTTTCCCAGTTCGGGCTCACCATTCCCACCCTCTATAAACAGTACACAGACCTGTGTGAAGCCGGGGGAGTTCGCTTTCTGGACTTTGGCGTGGATCCGGCGTTTTCGGGCTGTACCGACGGTTTTATTCTGGTCGAGCTGGATCGGGTAAAAGCGCAAAAGCGTAAACGCTATATAGGCGAATAAAAGGGAGGGGGAGAAGCTCCCCGAACTGCAACCGCTGCAACTCGGCGGGTTCAATTAACAGGCCATTGATTCCTGTTGGGTTAACCGCCGACTCGGCGGTTTTTGCGATGTTGAATAGCCACCACGGCGGGTCGAGGCGGCATGTCGGGATCGAAATCGGGCCAACGGGTAGCCGGGTCGTTAAAGGTGGAGTGGCTGGTGCGGTCGGCAAACCGGTCGGTGCCATCCGCTGAAGGATGCTGAACCGCCACGAACAGGGTTTTGCCGTCC
Organism: Gammaproteobacteria bacterium; assembly: GCA_038113925.1. Lineage (GTDB taxonomy): Bacteria > Pseudomonadota > Gammaproteobacteria > Immundisolibacterales > Immundisolibacteraceae > QNFC01. Next base: position 24,571 of record JAYNPV010000005.1, read on the forward strand.
GGGGTGAAAGCGGGGCCGCACAACTCTGCGCCCACCGGCACCTGGTATAACCGCCTGGCGCGACCCCGCTCTTTGTCCCAGGTGCCGAGGGACCAAAGGCCATCGGCAAATCCCGATCGAGTCCATTTGCTGCCCTGGTCGCTGGCAATCCAGAGCCTCCCGGAGGGGTCAAAGGTACAGTTATCGGGCGAGACGAACCAGCTGGGAGTTTCCCCCGTTGCATCCCAGCTGGCCCCGCTTTCAGGGTCTGAGGGGTTGCCGCACTGTACCAGTAGTTGCCAGCCAAATTGCGCGGCGGCGTGATCCTTACGCGGAGCCGTTAATTCCAGAATATGGCCAGAGGGATTACCCGATCGTGGGTTGGCAGCATCGACCGGATAATCTTCGCCGCGGTCACTGTTGTTGGTCAGGATCACCACCACCCGGCCATCGGTCGGGTGGGGCTGAATATCTTCCGGCCGGTCCATCGGCGTTGCGCCGAGGAACTGCGCGGCGCGCCGACACTCGATCATTACATCCGCCTGGGAGTAGAAATAATTGTCCCGGGTCAAGGCTCCTTCGCCATAGACCAGGGGCAGCCAGTAAAGCTTGCCATCGGCCTCAAGGCGGGCTACCGACAGGGTGCCGTGATCAAGCAGGTTGCGATTCTCCTCGCGTTTTTTGCTGACTTTGTCGCGGGAAACAAACCGATACAGGTACTGGAATTTTTCGTCGTCGCCGGAGTAGACCACCAGGCGCCCGTCACGATTGACAAGGGTTTCCGCGCCTTCGTGCTTGAAACGGCCCAGCGCAGTACGTTTTACCGAGGGTCGCTCCGGTTCCTGAGGGTCGATTTCGACAATCCAGCCGAAGCGGTTAGCCTCGTTGGGGTCGGCGGACAGATTAAACCGTTCCGGCATGAACCCAGGTGCGCGGGTGGAACAGCTATCCTCGTCACCAATACCGAGCCGTTGGTAGTTGTCCGCCTCCCGGTCACTGTCGAGGCGGCCAAAAAAATAGTCATCAAAGTTCTCTTCGGCGGTCAGGTAGGTGCCCCAGGGGGTAACCCCGCCGGCGCAATTGGCCAGGGTGCCGATTACCTGCTTGCCGGAGGTATCTTCAGCCGTTCTCAGCCGGGGATCACCGGCGGCGGGGCCGCCCATTCTGATTATGCTGGAGCGGGCGGTAATGCGCCGATTCAATTGGCTGCCCAGATCGACTCGCCAGAGACCGGCGTCGCGGAATAGTTCCACCACCGAAACGCCCATTGCTGCCAGTTGGATCTGTCCCATCTCGGCGGTCACCGTGGGCCAGTCGGAACGGCCGTCGCCATCCACGCCTACTTCCGGAAACATTAAATGGGGAATGGTGTATTCGTGGTTAACGCACATCAACAGGCGATCCCGGCCCAGCGGGATCAGGCCGATGTAGTCGTTGTTGTAGCCGAATTGCAGTTCCTGAGCGGCGGCAGTTTGGGAATAGACATTAAAGTCAGGCGCGTCGTAGGTGAGCGGATCGCCCCAGCGCAGGAAGGGGTTGGCTGTGTGTTGTGGGTCTACCCGATCATCCGCCCCGACTCCGTGGGACAATCCGGCAAATTCGACATCCAGCGCGCTGCCGCAACCGGTTAGCAGACCGGGCAATGCGGCGCTTGCGCCCATGGCCAGGGAGCCTTTGAGCAGCGTGCGACGGGAATAGCGATGCCCGATAATCTGGTTAAGATCAGGGGATTGGGGTGGTGGTTTCATTGGCGTGGCGGGTCGATAAACTGCGACGGCTGGCGAATTGGCGCCCGGGGTGATGGGGGCGCCCCTATCTGCCGATGATTATTCACTGTAATCGTGACGATTTAATGACAAGGCAACCGACCGGCGTCGCGGATGGGGTACCCCATTCAGATGGATTGGTATGGGCCGGAAAATCTTATTCAAGCCCGTCAATTTTCTTTACAACTAGCCAATGAAACTGTCAGAATTTTTTACATAGATCTTGGAAGATTTGATTAATATTTTGTATCCCACTGTTTTTTAATTGAAAAATTTGTTGGCATATCTCTTGCATTCTCACAACGAGAAATAATCATTCTTAATGCGAGGGCTCCATAATGAAGATGTTTAACTCGATTGCCGCCGGTCTAATGGCGATGACCTTTTCTGCCGCCTCAATTGCTGTCCCTGTTGTGCTTAACGATATGCAAACCCAGACAAGCAATGGCCAGGACTTCGTCTTTAACTTTGCTGGACTTGCCCCCTCTGATGGTACCGGTGCGACTATCACCGTCCATGCTCAGGGGGACTATCACGGTGATGCTTCTGAGAATTTAAATGTCATCCTTGACGGTGGTTTGTTCAGCACCGGACTGATGGGCGGTTGTACGGGTACCGCTCCAATCAATTGTCTCGGCGGATCGGGATCCTACGATGATATCGTTTTACATCAGAATCTGGGCAATATAGAAATCACCAAGACTTTCACAATCGGTGGAGCGGTGTTTGACTCGCTATTGGCCGACGGCTCGATCTCAGCTTTAGCCGATAACGATGCTAGTGTTGGCCTTTTTCAGCCACCTAATTTTGTCGAGTTGACGATTACCTACAACACTGCGGTTCCCGAGCCGTTTACTCTCTTGCTGTTAGGTACCGGTCTGGCTGGAATCGGTGTGACCCGCCGTACAAAAAAATAAGAGTTAAAAATACCTTTAAAAAAACCCGCTTAAGCGGGTTTTTTTTTTTGCCGCAAACTTTTCACTGACCGGAAATGACATAAATTTATTCCTTTGGGAGAGATTTGACCTAGG
>JAYNPV010000006.1:0-19266 GCA_038113925.1 Gammaproteobacteria bacterium
GATATTCCCACCGCCAAATTGGCGGCTGGCAACTACGGGCCTTCCAACCAGAAGGTCAAGCCGAAAATACGGGCGCTGATGCAGGACCTGAACCGCTGGGCGGATCACTACGGCGTTCCCTTTGCCTTTCCCAGTGGCATGGTGGGCAAGCGTGTTAATGCAGGTACTTTTTATGCAATCGACCGCGGTCAGGTTGAGGAGTACGTGGTGAAGGTATTCCATGAGCTATGGGGTGTCGGCGGGCAGGATGCCAATGACGATGCATTTTTATCTAAAATAGCGACTGAGCTGGGCTGGGATGCTGAGGAGTTTCTGGCGTTTGTCAGTTCAGAAGAGGCCGGGAAAAGGTTTGAGCAGTCAAGGGTGAAAGCGCATTCTGTCGGCGTATATGGAGCTCCGATGATGCTGCTTGATGAGCAGATCTGGTGGGGCAATGACCGGTTGATGTTTCTGGAAGAATATTTGCAATCCCATCCGGCTTGAAGCGCCCGTGCAAGGGGAATGGCTGTTTAATAATTTAGACAGAGTGTTTGTTGGAGTTGAATAAAAATGCCTATTTATGAGTATCACTGCCTGGCCTGTGGGCACCAGAAGGATGTGTTACAAAAGGTTTATGATGATCCCCTGGTCGTATGCCCGGCTTGCGGCGAGGAGCAGTTTTCCAAAAAAGTTTCTGCGCCTGGATTCCAGCTAAAAGGAACCGGTTGGTACGAGACCGATTTTAAAAACAAGTCCGGTGGTGATCAGCCGGGTAGACCCTCCGATTCGTCTGCAGGTCAGGCAACCGGCGCGGAGAGTACGGCCAAAAAAGAATCAACCAGTAAAGGTTCAGACTCATCGGGTGGTTCTGCAGCCACTGCTGCCTAACAGGCGTCGGCGCTGATAAAAGCGATCCAGGACAGCAAGGCCCGATTTCTGGCGGGTGATTCTTGTATTTGATCAACCGGAAGTTGATCACATGATAACCAGTGCGGCCAATTCCTGGCCCTGGTTGATAATTTTATTGAAGGAAACATTCTGTGCGCAGCCATTATTGCGGTGAAATTAACGCTGAGATGACCGACCAAACCGTGACACTTTGTGGTTGGGTGCACCGGCGACGTGATCATGGCGGCGTGATTTTTATCGACTTGCGAGATAGAACGGGGCTGGCTCAGGTAGTGATAGATCCTGATACCGCCATTGCCTTTGAATTGGCCGAGAAGGTACGCAATGAGTATGTTCTCAAAGTTAGCGGGCGAATTCGCTTGCGCCCGGAAGGAACCGCGAATACCGATCTCGCCAGCGGCGCGGTTGAATTGCTAGGTAAAGAGCTGGAACTGCTCAATAGCGCAAAAACCCCGCCGTTTCAGCTCGATGATGATGACGTGCATGATGACATTCGCCTGCGCTATCGATATGTCGATCTACGCCGGCCGGACATGCTCGACCGCATGATGCTGCGTTCAAGAGCGACCACTTTTGTCAGGAATTTTCTCGACCAGCGTGGGTTTGTCGACGTGGAGACACCGATATTAACCAAGGCGACACCCGAAGGCGCTCGGGACTATCTGGTCCCCAGTCGCGTGCACGCAAACAATTTTTACGCCCTGCCGCAATCTCCCCAGCTTTTTAAACAGCTGCTGATGATGTCCGGCGTAGACCGTTATTACCAGGTGGCGCGTTGTTTCCGTGACGAAGATCTACGCGCCGATCGGCAACCGGAGTTTACCCAGATTGACATAGAAGCCTCTTTCGTCAGTCAACGGGAGATCATGGACATCACTGAGGCAATGATCCGCGATCTGTTTGACGCGACCATCGGGGTCCGGCTGGCGGACAGCTTTCCGACCATCAGCTACGCCGAAGCAATGGATCGATTTGGTACCGACCGCCCCGATATGCGTATTCCGCTAGAGTTGGTGGAAGTCGGCGACTTATTGGCAGAGGTGGATTTCAAGGTCTTTTCGGGGCCTGCGAAGGATAGCGGTTCCCGCGTAGCAGCGATGCGTTTGCCCAAAGGAGGGGAGCGACTTACCCGCCGGGAAATCGATGGCTATACGGATTTTGTCAAGCGATTTGGTGCCAAAGGACTCGCTTACATCAAACTGAATAAAGGCGATGATGGCGGCGTTGAGCTGCAGTCGCCGATACTGAAATTTCTGCCCGAGGAAACCGTTGCGGCAATACTCGAGCGCACCGGGGCTGAAATCGGCGATTTAGTCTTTTTTGGTGCCGATATCAAAAAAGTGGTGAATGATTCATTAAGCCACCTGCGCGATCGACTCGGCGCGGACCTCGATCTCTATGAGTGCGACTGGGCACCGCTCTGGGTGGTTGACTTCCCCATGTTTGAATGGAATAGCGGAGAATCCCGTTGGGACCCGCTGCATCACCCCTTTACCGCGCCTGCGGGCGACCTGGAGTCGCTGAATAGTCCCGCAGAGTGCCTGTCACAAGCTTATGACATGGTCATTAACGGCCACGAAGTAGGGGGCGGGTCAATTCGTATCCATCAATCGGCGGTGCAATCGGTGGTGTTTGAATTGTTGGGAATTGATGAACAGGAGGCGCGGCAGAAATTTGGCTTTCTGCTGGATGCTCTTGAATATGGATGTCCCCCTCACGGCGGGTTGGCCTTTGGACTCGACCGATTAATTATGCTGTTGAGTAACACCAGTTCTATTCGTGATGTGATCGCTTTTCCAAAAACGCAGAGCGCCAGCTGCCTGTTGACGTCCGCTCCCTCGGAGGTGGATGAACGTCAGCTACGTGAGTTATCAATACGTTTGCGGAAAAAAGCGCAGTTAGCGGAGGGGTAGGCCATGGCCGGTCACAGTAAATGGGCGAATATACAGCATCGAAAAAAAGCTCAGGACAATAAGCGTGGAAAGCTGTTTACCAAACTGATCCGCGAGATAACCAGCGCCGCCAGGCTGGCCGGCAGCGACCCCGATAGTAACCCGCGTCTGCGGCTGGCCATCGACAAGGCCCTGGGTGCAAACATGGGGCGCGACACCGTCGAGCGGGCCGCCAAGCGGGGAGCGGGTGAACTCGAAGGGGATAATTTTGAAGAGATACGCTATGAGGGTTACGGCCCCAATGGCGTTGCTATCATGGTCGATACGCTCACCGATAACCGTAACCGAACCGTAGCGGCCGTGAGACACGCATTCTCAAAATTCGGCGGTAGTTTAGGCACCGACGGGTCCGTTGCCTATCTGTTCAGTGAAACCGGTGAAATATCGCTGGCACCGGGGGCCGATGAAGAGCAGGTGATGGAAATCGCACTGGATGCGGGCGCCGACGATGTCATTACCGACGACGAAGGCGCTATTGAAATACTGGTTTCCCCGGCAGGGTTCGCCGACCTGTTACAGGCCCTGACCGATGCGGGTATCGAGCCTGATCTGGCCGAGGTGGTGCAGCGTCCCTCCAGCAAAATAGAACTTGATGCAGAAGCGACTGTTTCTGTCAGCAAACTTATTGACGCCATGGAAGAGCTCGACGATGTTCAGGAAGTGTCCACCAACGTTATTTTTGATGCCGATGCCCTGGCGCAACTTTGATCCGTTCTGCCTGCATTTCGACTAGCGACTGCTGCCAACAATATTGACAGAGGGCTTGAGGTGATTCGTATCATCGGCATCGACCCAGGTTCTCGAATAACCGGCTTTGGTGTCATCGATTGTGATGACTCCAGGGAAGTCTATGTTGATAGCGGCTGTATCCGGGTCACCGGAGAGACCCTGGCTGAGCGATTAAAAGTAATCTACTCCGAGGTGAGTGAGCTGTTAGCGCTGCACCAACCCGATCAGGCCTGCGCAGAGAGTGTTTTTATGCACCAGAACCCGGGAACTGCGATTAAACTTGGCCAGGCACGGGGGGCGGCCATCAGCGCCATTGCAATGAGCGATGTCTCGCTGGCTGAATATTCACCCGCAGAGATTAAAAAAACCATCGTCGGCCGGGGTAACGCGGACAAGGAGCAGGTGCAGTACATGGTGAAAATGTTGCTTAACCTCAGTCGCCCGCCTGCGAATGATGCCGCCGATGCGCTGGCGTGTGCCCTTTGTCATCATCGTTATGGCCAGCAGACGAGGTTGAAATGATCGGCCGAATCAGCGGTACCCTGCTCGAAAAAGAAGCTCCCGGACTACTGATTGATGTGGGGGGTGTTGGCTATCAGGTTGATGCCCCTATGAGTACCTTTTACCAGTTACCGGCGGTTTCCGAGCAGGTGGTCCTGCATATTCATACTCTGGTTCGCGAAGATGCATTTCTGTTGTATGGCTTTGCTACCCGGGGTGAGCGCAGTATGTTTTGCAAACTCATTGGTGTCAGTGGTGTGGGACCACGGTTGGCATTAACCGTGCTCTCCGGCATGGGGGTTAATGAGCTAGTGGAGGCGGTCAGCAATCAGGACGTGGATCTGCTGGTCAGAGTACCGGGAATAGGCCGTAAAACCGCCGAGCGATTGCTGCTTGATCTAAAAGATAAACTGGATGGAATAGGCGATGCGCTGGCACCCGCTGGCGGTTCGGCCACCCCGGCGTCAATCATCGACGAGGCTGCCAGTGCCCTGGTGGCACTGGGCTACAAGCGCGCCGAGGTGATGCGGGTCATTCGCAAAATCGAGCATGACGATTACACCAGCAGTGAAAACCTGATTAAGGCTGCGCTTAAAGGGTTGATGCGCTGATCATGGCGATTGAACGCGACACATTGGTAGAGCCCGAACTAGAAGCCGGCAGTGAGGAGGCGCGTTTCGAGCGCACTATCCGACCGGTACTACTGTCGGAGTACACCGGTCAGCCTGCGGTTAAGGAGCAGATGGGGCTGTTTATCGAGGCGGCGCGGCAGCGTAGCGAACCGGTGGATCATGTGCTGGTTTATGGCCCGCCGGGGCTGGGTAAAACCACGCTTTCGCATATTATTGCTCACGAAATGGGGGTTAATCTGCGCAGCACTTCCGGGCCTGTGTTGGAAAAAGCCGGGGATCTGGCGGCCATGCTGACTAATCTTGAAGCCAATGATGTGCTGTTTATCGATGAAATACATCGCCTCAGCCCACATGTGGAGGAAATTCTCTACCCGGCGATGGAGGACTTCCAGATTGACATCATGATCGGCGATGGGCCGGCTGCGCGGTCGGTGAAACTGGAGCTGCCCCCATTTACCCTGGTCGGAGCCACCACCCGGGCGGGAATGCTGACCTCGCCGTTGCGAGATCGTTTCGGTATCGTCCAGCGGCTGGAGTATTACGCCGTGGAAGATCTGGTGACCATCATTGAACGATCGGCCACCATCATGCAATTGGCCATGGAACCGGCTGGTGCCCACGAAATAGCGTGCCGCTCTCGGGGCACGCCACGTATTGCCAACCGGTTTCTGCGCCGCGTGCGCGATTACGCCCAGGTTAAAGGCGATGGTGTCGTCACCGGTGCCATTGCCCAGGCGGCGCTGGATATGTTTGAGGTGGACACAAATGGGTTTGACCAGATGGATCGGCGACTGCTGCTGGCGATCATAGAAAAGTTTGATGGTGGCCCCGTGGGCGCAGAAAGCCTCGCCGCTGCAATAGGGGAGGATCGCGATACCATTGAAGACGTGATCGAGCCTTATCTGATTCAGCAGGGGTTTTTAATGCGCACCCCCCGCGGGCGAGTGGCCACCTCCTCTACCTTCAGTTATTTTGGCCTGAAGCCAGCGGATGATACGCACGGGCAGGAGCCATTATTTGACTGACATTACTGGCCGGGCACCGGGGCACAGCAAGGTCGGGTGGCAGATGAAAAGCGCTAAATTTAATAAAACTGCAATTTTTTCCACCAGGCGTGGTCTCTATAATCAGATGATTTCCCGGGCGATTTTTCGGACCCCTGTCCATCTGCTCGATACCTAAGGAGTTTAAGTGCATACCGACCTTTCCATCGGGGCGATGATCCTCGGTGCCAGTGGCTTCGTGCAGATGATCATGCTGGTATTGGTGTTGGCGTCGCTGCTTTCCTGGGCAGTAATTATCAAACGGTATCGAGATTACCGGGCGCTGGAAACAGAGAATCAGTTTTTCGAGAAACGCTTCTGGTCCGGCGTGGAACTGGAACAACTATTTCGATCTTTAGAAAAAGGCAATCCCTTACCGGGTAGTGTTGAAGCCGTTTTTCTTCACGGCTATCGGCAGTTTCGCCTCCTTTATGAACAACCCGAACTGACCGTTGAAGCGGGGCTTGAGTCTACCCAGCGAGGACTGCGCGCCGCCTGTAATCGTCAACTTGATCTGCTTGGCTCCCATTTAACCGTGCTTGCGACCATCGGATCGACCAGCCCCTACGTTGGTTTACTGGGTACCGTTTGGGGAATTATGACCGCTTTTCAGGGACTGGCGGGGGCGAAGCAGGCGACTCTGGCGATGGTTGCCCCGGGGATTGCCGAAGCCCTGGTAGCCACCGCGATGGGGTTGGTGGCCGCAATCCCGGCGGTGGTGGCCTATAACCGCTTCAGTCAGTGGGTTGAACAGTTTGCCAGTGGGTACGAAGCGTTTATCGACGATTTTATGGGCCTGTTACAGCGACAGGCCTGCACCTTGACCGACGATAGATTTAGCGGCCCTGAGGCCGACGCGGAGATCAACGACGAATGAGTCGGCAATTTCGTTACGGACGCTCGGGCCAGCAAGCGATGTCGCAGATCAATGTCGTGCCCTATATAGACGTAATGCTGGTATTGCTGATCATTTTTATGATTACCACGCCCTTACTGGAAACCGGCGTCGAGGTTGAGTTACCGCAAACTGTTGCAGAACCAGTGGAATACAGCGGTGCTAACCCGCTGATAGTGACCGTTGCCGCTGACGGAAACTATTTTATTGACTACGACGAATATGATCAGGAATCGGTAGATGCGGGCCGGCTGCTGGCGCTGGCAACCGCAATCTTAAAACGGGATGCAAAATTGCAGGTTCTGGTGAGGGGTGACCGGGCGACAGACTACGGTCATGTGGTTGAAGTGATGGCCCTGTTGCAGTCCGTGGGTATCGCCAAAGTCGGGTTGTTGACAGAAACCCCAGATGTGCCCTGACCCGAGCGAGTAGGGTGAGCGGTTTTCCTTTTAAACACTTCATTAATAAGTGGGGCGGATGGCAGTTTGCCTTATTGGTGTCGACGGTCCTGCATTTGCTGGTGTTTGCATGGTTTTTGGTAGGTGTGGAGGCCACTCCTGCGGTGAAGGTCAAACCCAGGGCTCCCGGCAAACCGGTGATCGCCGAAGCCGTCGACCCTCAGTGGGCGGAGCAGGAGCTGGCAAAGATGGCGCAACGCAAGTTGCAAAAGCAGCAGGCACTGGAGGCTGAACGGAACAGGGTAAAGCAACTGGAACAGGAAAAAGCCCGGGAACAGGCCGCTCGTAAAGCAGCGGAGAGAAAAAAACAGGAAACCGAACGTGCACTGGCTGCCGCGAAAAAGCAGGAAGCGGCGCGCGCCGCTAAAGAAAAACAACTGCAGCAGGAGAAGGCCAGGCAGGCGGCGCTGAAAAAACAGCAGCAACTTGAGGAAGTGCGGGCCCGGGAAGAGGCAGCCAGAGCACAGCAGGAGCGCGAAGCCAAAGCGGAACAAGCGCGTCTGGAGCGGGAAAAAGCCAGAGCAGAGGCAGAGCAAAAACGTCAACAGGAAGAGGCAAAGGCGGCCGAAGCGCAACGCCAGCAACAGGAACGCCAGCGGGCGCAGGAGGCGCTTCAGGCCCAGATTGATCAAGAGCAGAGGATTCTCGATCAAAACCTGGTCGAGCAGCATATTCTGGCGATTCAGGCGCGGGTAGCCGGCAGCTGGTTACGGCCCTTGAACTGGGATAAGCAGGCGAGTTGTGACGTGGCGGTGAAGTTAATTCCCGGCGGCGAAGTAATTGCCGCTCAGGTAATGGGTAGTTGCGGGTCGGCGGTATTTGATCGCTCGGTTGAGGCGGCGGTGGTCAAGGCCTCACCCCTGCCGGTGCCGGCGGACCCGAGGTTGTTTAACGATAATTTTCGTAGTTTCACCTTTGTTTTTCGTGATGAGTAACGCAGGACGACGGAGCGGTGAGCGGTTACCTTAAGATGAGCCTATCCAGAACAATGATACTGATCGGGTTGCTGACCCTGCCCCTGTTAGCGCGCGGGGAATTACGCATTGATATCACCACTGGGGTTGATTCGGCGATCCCGCTTGCGGTGGTCCCTTTTGCTCAGCCTTGGCGCGGCGGCTCGGCGCAGACCGGCATTGATCAGATCATCAGTGATGACCTGAGGCGCTCCGGGTGGTTCGAGTTAACGCCGCCGGATTCGATGTTGAAACGTCCCTACCGGTCCGAAGATGTGGATTACCGGGACTGGCGCCTGTTAGGGGTGGAAGCGCTACTGATCGGCCAGACTGAAAGGGTTGCAGCGGATCAGTTCGATGTCCGCTTCGAGCTCCTTGATGCGGTTAAGCAACAGCGTCTGGCCGGAGCCAAATATAGTGCCGTGCCCGGCAGTGAACTACGTCGACTGGCGCACTTTGTTGCCGACCAGGTATTTCGTCAGCTGACTGGAATTGACGGGATATTCAGCACCCGCATGGCCTATGTGACCTCGGTGAATGACCGTTATCAGTTACAGGTTGCCGATATTGACGGTCGTAATCCGGTTGGTGTGCTCACCTCGCCAGAACCGATTATGTCGCCGAGCTGGTCCAGTGATGGTCAACACCTGGCATATGTGGCATTTGATCAGGGGAAACCGGCCATCTTTCGTCAGCAACTGAGCACGGGTGACCGCAAAAAATTGACCCAGTTTGACGGTATCAACGGAGCCCCGGCCTGGTCACCCGACGGACAACACCTGGCGCTGACTTTATCTAAAGACGGCAGTCCTGATATCTATCTGTTGCAGCTCTCCAGCGGCAGGTTAACGCGGCTCACCAGCCACTATGCAATCGATACCGAGCCGGTCTGGAGTCCGGATGGCGAGCAGATATATTTCACCTCGGACCGAGGCGGTCGCCCACAGATTTACCGCATTTCCCGACACGGCGGCAAGGCAACCCGGGTCACGATTAACATGGGGAAATACAACGCGGATGCCTCCATCTCCCCCGACGGAAAATTCCTGGCGGTAGTAACCAGTAACGGTAATAACCGCTATCGGATTGGGCTGGTCGATCTGGAAACATCAACGATGACCCACCTCAGTGAGGGGCCTCTCGACGAGTCCCCCGGTTTCTCTCCGAACGGCCGGTTGATCATCTATACTAGAACCCGCGACAACAGTGAGTCGCTTGCGGTGGTTTCTGTTGACGTGAAGGTGCGTCAACGTCTTGGGTTACAACACGCAAAGGTGCGTGAACCCGCATGGTCCCCTTTCAGTCAATAACTTTATGGAGAAAGCTGAGATGAAACATAAATTGGTGCTAGTGGTTGCTTTGCTTGGCTCGAGCATGCTTTCCGGTTGCACAACCACCGGTGGTAGTGACTCAATGGGTGCTTCGGCGAGTTCGTCAACCGGTTCGGGAAGTTCCAGTAGTTACGGAACCAGCTCGACTTCGGGGCTGGGGGCAGGGGCGGACTTTTCCAGTTTGCCGCTGGATACGGTCAGTGGACAAACCGGTAGTAAAACCATCTATTTCGATTTTGATAGCTATCAGATCAAGCCCGAATTTCAGTCAGTGGTGGCGGCCCACGCGGCATATCTTGCCTCTCATCCGACTGCGCGGGTAAGACTCGAAGGCCATGCCGATGAGCGGGGTTCTCGTGAATATAATATCGGCCTGGGCGAGCGCCGGGCCGATGCGGTCGCCACGCTTTTCTCTGCCGCAGGCGCTGCGGATGGACAGCTGGAGACGGTTTCCTACGGTGAAGAACAGCCGGTTGCTGAGTGTCATAACGAGAGCTGCTGGTCGCAAAATCGGCGCGCGGTGATTGAATATAGCGCTCGATGAGTGACTGTTTTTCAATCTTGAGATTGGCCCTGAGACCTGTTCTGGGCCTGATAGCGGCTTCGCTGGTAATGTCACCCGTCGCGGTTGGGGAGCCTCTCCCGACCGCGACCGGTGATATGCAGCGGCGTTTGCAGATTGTGACCCAGATCCAGCAATTGCAGGCGGAGTTGCGGGAGTTGCGCGGCTCACTCGAACAGAACAATCAGGACCTCAGTGATCTGAAACGTCGCCAGCGGGAGTTCTATCTCGACCTCGACAGACGCCTGATTGAGCTGGAAAGTAATCCGGCTCCGACCGGGCAGGGTCAAGCAGCGGTGCCGGTGGCCCCGCTGGCGGGTGACGGCTCCCCCGCTAATTTAAAAGCTCAGGAACAAGCGGCCTACCAGCAGGCGTTTGATTTGCTAAAAGCGGCAAAATACGACGAATCGGTAGCCTCGTTTCAACAGTTTTTGCAGCTCTATCCAGCGGGAGATTACGCCGATAATGCCCGTTACTGGGTGGGTGAGGCCTATTATGTCACCCGCAACTTTGACAAGGCGCTTGCTGAGTTTGACCGCCTGTTACAGCTGCACCCGGCGAGCGACAAGCGGGCCGATACCGAACTCAAGATAGCCTACATCTATTATGAGCAGCAGAAGTGGAAACAGGCGCGAGACTTGCTGACCAAAATCGCCGCAGATTCCGAGGCTGGCACCGCTGCGCGCCTGGCTACCACCCGGCTATCGCGGATGACCGAAGAGGGCCGTTGAAGGTCAGCGCTGGTCATGGTGACTCCCATAGCTGAACAGGTGACCGCTGTTATGCCGGTCGCAGATAAGGCGCGTTTGGGCCAACTGAAAATTACCGAGATCTTTCACTCGTTGCAGGGGGAAAGTCTCACCTCGGGCCTGCCGACGGTTTTTGTCAGACTTACCGGTTGCCCGTTGCGCTGTTCCTATTGCGATACCTCCTATGCGTTTAGCGGGGGGCATTTGCTATCAATCGGCGAAATAATCTCCCAGGTGGTGGCTTTTAACACCCCTTATGTCACCGTGACCGGCGGTGAGCCCCTGGCCCAGGCAGAGTGCCTGAAATTGCTTACGGGTCTGTGTGACCGGGGCCTGCGGGTCTCACTGGAGACCAGCGGCGAGCGCGATATCGCGCCGGTGGATCCTCGGGTCATCAAGGTGATGGACCTGAAAACCCCCAGCTCGGGCGAATCGCATCGAAATCGCCTGGCTAATATCGACCACCTGCTGGCAGATGATCAGATTAAATTTGTTATTGGTGACCAGAAAGATTATCTGTGGACGGTTGGAAAGATCCGTGAGTACGGCCTGGAGCAGCGCTGTCATCTGCTGTTGTCGCCGGTCGCCGGCAAGATAAATCCTGCCGATATCGCCGCCTGGATGCTCGCCGATAACCTGCCCGCCAGATTACAGCTACAACTCCACAAATTGCTCTGGGGCGATCAGCCGGGAAAATGAACGCTTCGACCGGTAAGGCGGTGATACTGCTCTCCGGCGGGCTGGATTCAGCCACGCTGATGGCGATCGCTCGCGAGGACGGTTACCGGTGCTATGCCATCAGTTTTGATTATGGTCAGCGGCATCGCTGCGAACTGGATGCCGCAGCCCTGGTCGCCCAGGCCAATGGAGTTGCCGAACATAAGGTGATCGGCCTGAATCTCGACAGCATCGGTGGTTCCGCGTTAACCGATCAAACCCTGGATGTGCCTATCAATCCCAGCGAGGGTATCCCGATCACCTATGTCCCTGCCCGCAACACCGTGTTTCTCTCTATCGCGCTGGGATATGCCGAAGTGCTTGACGCTGATCGAATATATATCGGGGTTAATGCGGTCGATTATTCTGGTTATCCCGATTGTCGGCCTGAATATATTAATGCCTATCAACAGCTTGCAAACCTCGCCACCCAGCGGGGAACAGAAGGTCGACCTATCTCCATCGAGGCCCCGTTACAGAATTTGAGCAAAGCTGAAATTGTTTCGCTGGGCACCCGGTTAAAAGTCGATTATTCGTTGACAATTTCCTGCTATAATCCCGCGCCCGGCGGCGAGGCTTGCCGGGTCTGTGACGCCTGCCGACTCCGCGCTCAGGGGTTCCGCGAAGCAGATATTGCCGACCCAACGCGTTATCAGCCGTTGCCATGAACGGTCGGCATCCAATCCGTCCCAACAAGGGGCCGTTAGCTCAGTCGGTAGAGCAGTGGACTTTTAATCCGCGTGTCCTGGGTTCGATTCCCAGACGGCCCACCATTTCCCCCAGCCCTGTTTACTACTATCGCTAAGATGCCGCGATTCTGATCGCCCGGAAGCGGTATAGTGAAGTGATGGCACACGGGCATCATCATAGTAATAGCGTAGCGGGTGATCGGCGGCTGGTCTGGGCGATTGGTGCCAACCTGCTGCTTACGGTTGCGCAGCTGATGGGCGGCATGTTCGCGGGTAGCCTGGCGCTGATGGCCGATGCCCTGCATAACCTCAGTGACGCCACAGCGCTCATCATCGCACTCTGGGCTCGACGCATCGCCGGTCGCCCCGCCGATAACCAGCTGACATTTGGGTATAAGAGAGCCGAGGTGGTCGCGGCCCTGGTGAATCTGACCGTGTTGCTGGTGATTGCTGCTTATCTGTTAATACAGGGAGTGGTTCGCTTAATCGACCCGCAGCCGGTCATCGGCTGGTTGGTAATTGCCGTCGCGACGGTGGCTTTAGCGGTTGATCTGGTGACGGTATTGCTGACCCGCACTATGGCCAAAACCAGTGTCAATGTTCGCGCGGCAATGTTGCATAACCTGGCCGATGCGCTGACTTCGCTCGGGGTGATTGTTGCCGGGATAATGATCCTCTGGTTTGATTTTTATCTTGCTGATGTCATCGCTACCTTCATGGTGGCCGGTTACGTGCTGTATCACGTTGCGGCTGATTTGAGATCGGTAATCAGAATTCTGATGAACAGCGCCCCGGCAGATATCGACCTGCAGCAGGTGAACCGGGTATTAAGCCAGGTAGATGGGGTGGCTTCACTGCACCACCTGCATCTCTGGTCACTGGATGAAAACCGCTGCTCATTTGATGCCCATGTGCTGCTGGCCACGGATTCGATCGCCGAGTTGCAGCGGGTAAGACTGGCAATAAAAGCGTGTCTGGCGGAGCGTTTTGCCATCTACCACTCGACGCTGGAATTCGAGTTCACTGCCCGCGATTGTGCGGCAGAAGATTGTCTCAGCGAGCTCAATGAATCCTGAGCAAAAAAAAGGCAGCCGGTTAAGGCTGCCTTTTAAAGGGTATCTGAGTGGAGCGACCTACACCGGGTAGATCAGATACCTCGGCGGTACCGCCGTATCCAGGATCGCTTTGCGCGACCGGAATTTAAGCTCGCCATCCACTTCGATAATGTTGTCGTGGTAGTGCCCGACCACCAGCAGATCTGAGTGACCGCCGGCGTTGGTATAAAAAAGGCTGACATTGGTATCGGCGTGGATTGCGCCGTCTGATTGCATTTCACAGAAATTGCGATAGATCTGGTACCGCGGCTGGTAGTGTTCCACTGCATGGTTCCAGACCTCATTGACGTAGGTGCAGCGGTCCTGCAGTCGCTCGTAACAATCATCCAGCATCATGCCGACCGGCAGGTTATGTTTTACATGCTCCTGGGTGGTCAGTTCATAACTGCCGGGGTTGTCGAAAGTGGCCAGCCATCCTTCCATGTCGCGTCGCTCAAGGGCGTGGCTATACGCCCGTTGCAGATTGTCTACTCTGGCGAGCAGGCTGGCATCGGTAATCTGTCCCATCCCTAAAGTCCCATCCTCTGTTTGTAGTCATTCCACCAGGGCGTACTGCCGGCTTCGTCATTCTGCATGCAACGTTTGCCGTCGGGTGACTCCGCCAGTCCTTTAACGAAATTAATGGTATTGCCGGGCGTCGAAACCGCTTTTTGTACCCGCTCGAAGACCGCACTATCTTCAATGCTGACAAAGCCGCTGGGGCCAAGCAGGTTAGCCGACTGCCTGATCCGGTGGTTGTGGATGGCATCATCGTCATCGGCAAAGCCTAAATAGGTGTAGTGCACCTCGGTTTTATCCGGACCGATGGGGCGGGCAAAGCGAAAGTTTATAGAGTTAAGATGCTTTACCGACTGGCAGAGCGGCCGGATCAGGTTAACCGTCGCGGTCAGCTCGTCATTGCGTGTTTCAACGATCGACGCATCATGCAGATAACCGTTGTCTTCATAGGGTTTGGTGCCGTAATCGATGCCCCAGTGGCCACCGGTGCCGTCAGAAATCATGGTGCCCTTGCCGCCTTGAAAATCGAGCAGTCGGAAAGCCGTGTGCAACAATCCGGCGTGGTAGCCGTCGTTGTCCATGTAGATCTTCCAATTGCAGTTGAAAACGATCTTCTGGTAGCCGAGTAACTGTAGCGGGCGTTCGCCGCCACCCAGTGCATTTCTCAGCGCAGGCGCTGCATCACCAAGGAACTCTTCCATTGATGGCGTGGCCGGGTCAAAGGTCGCCCAGACCACCTGCGACCAGACGGTGGTGCGCAGTCGGGTCAGACCATAGTCTTCTTTATTGAAGTCGGATCTGAACCTTTCCTCACCGGGCGCAACGTGGCACTTGCCTTTATTGTCGAACACCCAGCCGTGGTAGGGACATGTGAAATCGGTGGCTTTACCCAGGAATTCGGGTGTCAGTTCCACGCCCCGATGGGCGCAGGCGTTAACCATGGTGTGAAACTCATTCTCACCGGTGTGGGTAACGATGACGGGGGTTTCGCCAATATGAAAAGTCTTGTAATCACCGATTTCCGGGATTTCGGCGATCAGGGCAACCGGTTGCCAGAAAGGCCCGTAAAAAATACGCTCGAGTTCGCGTCGATAAATTTCCGGATCGGTATAGACCGAATAGGGCACCCGGGTATGGTCAGACCAGGCTTGCAGGTCTGCCGGACTAAGCGGTGAATTCATGATGATCTCCTCTTCAACACGGTTGGGTGTAGGGTTTTGTCAGCAGCTCACCAGACTACTCGGGTCAGCTGCTATCAAGCGATGATCTGCGTCAAGTTTACCTGATAGGCATATAAATTCAGTGCTTTACCGACCATGGGGCCATTGTATGCGACCTCTGGCCAGACCGAAAGCATCAGCAGGGTCGCCGGGCGGCGGGTAATTTCATCCCCAGCGCAAGCAGTACACATGCCAGATAACCGGTGGCATACAAATAGAAACCCGATTGAAACCGCTCGATGCTATCTATTCCTGTTTGCGCCAGTAACAGACCCAGCAGGGCGACACCAACAATACTGCCTAAATAGCGAAAAATACTCAGCGCGCCAGAGGCCATGCCGGCGTCTTTTTCAGCGACAGAACCAAGCACAGTGGCCTGCACCGGTGCGGTGTTTAGCCCCAGTCCACCGCCGACCAGCGCCAGCCAGGGGATCAGGGACAGTAGGGCATTCCAGCTTGACTGATTGGCCAGGCCGAGCAGTCCCGCCAACGCGCAGCATGACCCCACCAGGGTGATTCGTTGTTTGGAAAAATAGCGTGTTAAACGACCACCCAGTGGCGAAAAAACCGCCATCCCGGCGGTAGTGACCAGCATCATCAGCCCGATTTTGCTGGGTGCCATGTCATAGAGTTCCACCAGCATATAAGGCATCTGAAAGAGCACGCCATACATGCCGAAGTTCTGTGCCGCAATAATCAGAATGGCGCAACTGAACACCCTGTTGCGGAACAGCCTCACGTCCACCACCGGTTCTTTCAGGCGAAGTTCCCAGCGAATGAAGGCAGCGGTGAGCAGCAGGCAGGTTGCCAGCAGAAGTTGCCCCTTAAGCCCTGGCAGGCGAATGCCCACAACAAAACAGGCCAGCAGGCTAATCAACAAAAAAGAGCCGGTGAAATCAAACTCCCTGCGCTGCCCGCCACTCTCGACAAGGGGCAAATGGAAGCCTCTGGAAAGCAGCGCCGAAAGTAACAGCAGTGGTGGGTTTAACCAGAATACCGATTGCCAGCCAAACTGGTGAACCAGCAGGCCCCCTACCGGTGGTCCCAACGCAGCGGCGATAGCCAGGCCACCGGCCAGGGCCCCGAGCGCCGAGGCCCGTTGCTCTGCCCCAACGGCATTGCGAACAATGGCAATTGCCGAGGGCATCAAGAATGCGCTGCCCAGCCCCATGATGATTCGGGAGAGCACCAGCAGGGCAACATTAGGCGCCAGCGCTCCAATCAGCGCGCCGACTAAAAATAGAATGCGGCCTAACCGCAATAACCGGAACAGTCCCCAGATATCGCCCATTTTGCCGGCGGGTCCCAGAAACAGCACCGACGCAAGCAGATAGCTGGCCAGTACCCACTGCGATAACAGGCTATTATCGGCATTAAAATGTGCGCCAATCATCGGCAGGGCGATGGCGATGCTGGTGGAGTTAAGCGGGATTAATCCGGCGCTCAACCCCACCGCGACAATCAGCCGTGCGTTGGATCGGGTGCTCTTCTCTGGCACGACTGTCCTGAATTTAGGCACGGCTTAGCGTCGCTGGAGCCTGGTAAGCCGTGTCTCTGGGCGGGAATTATTTGCGTAAAAACTCCAGGCAGGTGCGGTTGAAGTCCTCATTCTGTTCAGCCTGAACCCAATGGCCGGTTTGCGAATAGACCACTAGTTTGGCGTTATCGCATTCAGCCATAATCTCCATGGCCGATTCTACCGGGCAGGCACGGTCGTCCCGGCCCCAGAGCACCAGCACCGGTTTGTCTTTCAAAATACTCAGCCGGTCGCGCAAATCGGTGATGCTCAGGGTCTGAAAAACCTTTGCCGGCTGGCTCAGCGCCACTTCGTAACGTTCTGACAGCAGCTCTTCATCGACCACCGCCGGGGTAAAGGTCAGATACTCCAGAAAGGTACGCAGTTTCTCTTTGGTAAAGCCGCCTTCCTGCTGGCCCAGCTCTTTGAGCATGGCAATCGCCGGCATGGCGATGTAGCGTTCCATGGGGCCGATACCGCCAGGGGCCATGACCGTTAATTTATCCACCCGATCCGGGTTGTCCTGGGTGAAGCGGATCGACATGGCGCCACCCATGGAGTTACCCACCAGATTGACCTTGTCAAAGCCCTTCAGGTCAATGAAGTTGGTCAGCGCCTCCATTAACGACAGAAAATCAAAATTACCGTCCTCCGGCTTGTCCGAAAGCCCATACCCGATCGCATCCGGGGCAATGGCGTGGTATCCGGCGTCAGCAAAAAAATCGAGATTGGTTTTCCAGTTGGTCCAGCCGCCGCTGCCCTGGCCACCACCGTGGAGGAATATCAGCGGTATTCCGCCTTCCCCGCGCTCGTGATAGTGCATGGTCAGGCCGCTATCGAGCTGCTGATACTTACCCACTTTTGCGTGTTGATATTCCAATGTCCTCTCTCCCTGTTACGGTATTAAGCGCTGTTGAGCGGGCGATGTTTTCGTCTACTCACCAGGCTTTCGCTGTGGATGTTTCATGGTGAGTTCCCAGTATGCCCGGCGCCAGGCGGATCAGTCCAACAAACAGAAACATGATCAGCACCATGGTAAAGCCGTAGATGGTTGGCACCAGGCCAATATCCGTGCGGCCGAGAAATTGCGGTGCCACCGCCAGTGCTGTGGCCAGAATCGCGTTCTGGATGCCCACTTCTACCGTAATGGTGATCACCTGTTGCGGCCCGAGTTTAATCAGCCGGGCCACCAGAAAACCCAGCGCCATGGTGACGCAGTTTAAAAGCATTGCCGGCGGGCCGGCATCGACCAGTAACGGAATCAGGTTGGCCCGCTCACGGGCAATGATGGCAACCACGGCAAAGCCGAGAAATAGTAGCGACAGCGTTTTCACCGCGCCCGCTAATCTGGCGGTTAGCTCGGGTACCTGAGCGTTGACCATCATACCGATGGAGACGGGTATCACCGTGATCAGCGCGATATGCAACATGGTATCGCCGACCGGCAGCGTTAATACCTTGCCCTGGCCTTCGCCGAGTATATTGATCAGCGCCAGGTTGAGCAGCAGCGGAACGGTAAAGACCGCCAACAGGCTGCTGATCGCAGTGAGGGTCACTGACAGCGCCAGGTCCCCCCTTGCCAGCAGGGTGAACAGGTTTGAAACCGCACCGCCGGGGGTGAGGGCGATCAACATCACTCCCACTGCAAAAACCGGCTGGATGGAGAATGTTTTGACCAGCAGCCAGGCGACGATTGGCAACATAACGATCTGGCAGAACAGACCGATCAACACCGCCCTGGGTAGCCGAAACAGGCGGGTAAAATCATTCACCACCAGGCCAGTGCCCATACCAAACATGATCACCGCCAGCGACCCCGGAATGATCAGACCAATTAAATCTGCCAACAATCTCCCCCTCTGTCTGGAGTTTAAAGAGCCGGGCTATTCCATCTAATGTGGTGGTGTGTCAACCGTTTTAAGGTAAAAAAAGATGGTTTTATTCACACCGGGCTGTACGGGCAGTGAAAATCCCGGTTCACCCCCAGCTGGAAGTTGCCGAACTATTAGGGTTGGATGTAACTAATTGTTTTTTAAAAACATTAATGAAATGCTTAAATTTTGGGCAAATTAATACGGGTCCGCGTCAACAAACACTATGACGCTTTTATTACGTCGATACCCACATAGTTATCCACAACTTCTGGGGATTAAAAAAAACCACTTATCTGGCGATAACTTAGCGTTCAAAGCAGAGGTGGTTTCTGCGTAAAGAACTCTGCCATTACCTTAATCATCATGCCGTGGTCGGCGGCACCGGCACTTTCGCGGGCGCTATGCATGGACCACATCGGGTTGCCCACGTCGATGGATCGCACCCCGAGCGCCGCGGCGGTCATCGGTCCTATGGTGCTGCCGCAGGGCAGGTCGGTTCGGTGCACATAGCGCTGCACCGGCACCTGCGCTGCCGCGCACAGATCGGCAAAAATCGCTTCTGACAGCGCCTCGGTGGTGTAGCGCTGGTTGGCATTAATTTTAATCACCGGTCCGCCATTGATCTCGACCGCATGTTCATCGTCATAGGCGCTGGCAAAGGCGGGGTTCCAGGCGTGGGCCATATCGGCGCTGATCAGAAAGCTCCGCGCCAGCGCGCGCCGGTGCGCAGCCGGGTCAGATTCCAGCGCCTGGCAGATTCGTTGCAGGGTATCAGCAAGAAAACTACCGGCAGCACCTTTGCTGCTGGTGCTGCCGACCTCTTCGTGGTCAAAAAAACCACACAGCCGGGTCTGTTCACCCGGATGCTTCTGCTCCAGCAGGGCGGCCAGCGCCGCATGGCAGGAGGCCAGGTTATCGAGCTGGCCATCGGCAATAAACTCGCC
>JAYNPV010000006.1:19276-22797 GCA_038113925.1 Gammaproteobacteria bacterium
CTGCCGGGCTGGGTATCAAATAGGTTTAGTTCCCAGCTGACAAGATCATCTGGATCGACCCCCGCTTCCGCTGCCAGCATCTGTTTGAATTGCTGCTGCGCAGGCAACTCATCGCTGGCGGCCGCAAGCACCGGCGGCAGCTGGGTCTGTTTATCCAGCAGCAGGCCTTTCTCGTTGACATGGCGGTTCATATGAATCGCCAGATTGGGGATGCGCATGATCGGGCCGGCGAATCTGAGCAACTGTGAGCGCAGCTCGCCCCGGTCATTTCTGGTCACCAACCGCCCGGCCAGGCCCAGGTCGCGGTCGCTAAAAGTGGCGAGTATCGGCCCGCCATAGACCTCAACACCGAGTCGAACCACGCCTTTTGAGGAGTGGGCAGGGTTGGGTTTTACCCTTAAACCCGGCGAATCGGTGTGCGCCCCAATCAGGCTAAAACCGGTCTCGGAGGGCTCAGCGGTGCCCAACTGAAAAGCGATTAACGACGATTCATCGCGTATAACAAAATAGCCCTTGCCGGACTGCAGCGACCAGGCGTCGGTTTCATTGAGTTGTTCATAGCCGGCACTGCGCAGCGTCTCCGCCATATTGGCGGTGGCGTGCCAGGGGCTGGGACTGCGGTCGATAAAGTCCAGAAGCTGTCGGGTTTCGGGATAAGGATTCTGCTGAGTCGGGGTCATCGAGGCGGTCGCAAAGGGTAAACTGAGTGGCTGTGGCTCAATGATAACCAATAAAGCTCTCTGGAAAGCGCCCATATGTCTTCAATCAATCCGTCTGCCGTCTCCGGCTCGTTGCGAAAACTGGTCAGCCAGCCCGCCGAACAGGTCGATTACTGGCTGCCGCTGGGCGACCAGCAGGTTTATCTAAACGACTATCTCGGTAAACCGGTAAGGTTATCCTTTGGCGGCGAAATCAACTGCATTGCCTGCGGCCGCCGTACCAGCAAGAGCTTTTCCCAGGGGCACTGTTACCCCTGTTTTACCGGCAAGGCCGCCTGCGATATGTGCATCATGAAACCGGAGCTGTGTCATTACCATGTCGGTACCTGCCGCGAACCCGAGTGGGGCGAGGCGTTCTGTTTTCAGCCGCATATTGTTTACCTCGCCAACACCACTGGCCCCAAGGTGGGTATTACCCGCAAGAGCCAGTTACCCACCCGCTGGATTGATCAGGGCGCGGTGGCGGCGCTACCCGTCTGGGAAGTGGCCAGCCGACATATCTCTGGCCAGATCGAGGTGGCCCTGGCGGAATTTATCGCCGACAAAAGCAGCTGGCAGCGGCTGCTGAAGGGCGAACCCGAACCGGTTGATTTAATCGCCCTGCGCGACCAGTCTCGCCAGTGGAGTGCCGAGGTGGTAGCGAGAATTCGTGCCGAAAAGGGCGATGAGGCGGTTCGGGAAATCAATGGTGACGGCTTTGATTTCAGTTTTCCCGTACAGCGCTATCCGGAAAAAGTTAAATCCTTCAATTTTGATAAACAGCCCACCGTCGAGGGCACCTTGATGGGCATCAAGGGGCAGTACCTGCTGCTCGACGGCGGGGTAATTAATATTCGTAAATTCGGCGGATATAAAGTGGAGTTCTCCGGCGGCTAGCCGACCCTGGCCGAATAGCACTCAGGGAACAAGCCTCGATCCCTGTCAAAGAGGCCCCGCGGCCCCGCTCGTTACCTTGAAAGGGCAATGATCACCCAAGCCGGTATTCCCTCTATCCGGCTAAATGGCGTAACTTAAGGAGGCGCTGAAAAACTCTGGACGAAGTAGCGGGTGATTCGGGAGGTTCATATTTGAGGCGGGAAACGCACGTAATAGCGGGGCTATTGCGAAGTTTACCCACGACAAAGAGGGACGTTCCGAGCGCCTGATAAGAGTTCATGAGTTAATCAGAGCCTCCTTAACTGCACCCGCTATCCGTGCGAATTATTCAACCCAGGAATTCCCCCATGCGTGACGCCTCTCCCCGCACCATCCACCTCAAAAACTACCAGCCGTTTGCCTTTATCGTTGACAGTATCGAGCTCGAAGTAGCGCTCGACCCCCAGCAGACCCGGGTTAAATCCACCCTGCAGATCAAGCGCCGGCCCGGGGCGGCGGCTAATGCGCCGCTGGTACTCGACGGCAAACAGATGCAGCTCAACCGCCTGGTGGTCGATGGCTTTGATCTGCGTCGCAGTGAGTATCAGGTCGATGACGAGAGCCTGACCCTGGGCAGCCTGCCGGAAACCTGCACCCTGCAGATAGAAACCACCATTAACCCCGAGGCCAACACCGCCCTGGAGGGGCTTTATCTATCTAATGGCATGTTCTGCACCCAGTGCGAGGCTCACGGTTTCCGCAAAATCACCTACTACCCGGACCGGCCCGACGTGCTGTCGCGTTTCACCACCACCTTAACTGCCGAGAAAGCCGACTACCCGGTGCTGCTGGCCAACGGCAATCTGGACGACAGTGGCGAGCATGACGGCGGTAAACATTGGGCCCGCTGGGTCGATCCCCACCCCAAACCGGCCTACCTGTTCGCCATGGTGGCGGGCGATCTTGCCTGTGTTGCCGACCGCTTCACCACCATGAGCGGTCGTGACGTGGCGCTGGAAATCTACGTGGAGCACGAAAACCGCGACCAATGCGACCACGCCATGAGCTCGCTGAAAAAATCGATGAGCTGGGACGAGCAAGCCTACGGCCGCGAATACGATCTCGATGTCTACATGATCGTTGCGGTAAGCCATTTCAACATGGGGGCGATGGAGAACAAGGGACTCAACGTGTTCAACTCCCGTTATGTGCTCGCCAGCCCCGAGACCGCCACCGATATGGATTTCGAGGGTATCGAGAGCGTCATCGCCCACGAGTATTTTCACAACTGGAGCGGCAACCGGGTCACCTGCCGCGACTGGTTTCAGCTCAGTCTCAAAGAGGGCTTCACCGTATTCCGCGACCAGCAGTTCTCCGCAGACATGGGCAGCGCCACGGTTAAACGTATCGACGATGTGCGCATCATCCGCGGTCACCAGTTCGCCGAGGATAGCGGCCCCATGGCCCACCCGGTACAGCCCGATTCCTATATCGAAATCAACAACTTCTATACCGTTACCGTCTACAACAAGGGGGCCGAGGTGGTGCGCATGCTGCATACGCTACTCGGCGGCGCGCAGTTTCGTAAAGCCACCGACCTCTACTTTGCCCGCCACGACGGCCAGGCGGCCACGGTAGAGGATTTTGTCCGCTGCATGGAAGAGGCGAGCGGCCGCGACCTCAGCCAGTTTCGCCGCTGGTACCAACAGGCCGGCACCCCGGTGCTTGATCTGGTTACCGACTATGACCAGCAAGCCGACCAGTTCACCCTGCTGGTTAAACAGAGCTGCCCGCCCACCCCGGGGCAGGAGCAGAAAGCGCCATTTCACATCCCCCTGGTAATCGGGCTGATCGGTGCGGGCGGCCAGCCCGTGCCCCTGCAACTGCTCGACGAAGATTCACCCTGCCCGACCGAGCGAATCCTCGAACTGACCGAGCCGGTTCACT
>JAYNPV010000006.1:22807-23433 GCA_038113925.1 Gammaproteobacteria bacterium
CTTCAAATTCAAAAACCTGGGCGGCCGGCCGGTGCCCTCCCTGTTAAGGCGGTTTTCCGCCCCGGTAAAGCTGGATTACACCCCCAGCCACCCGGAGCTGATATTCCAGCTCGCCCACGATGACGATCTCTTCAACCGCTGGGAGGCGGGCCAGATGCTGGCGCAGCAGGTTATTCAGGGCCAGGTCGATAGCGGCCAGTTTGATGGCGGTCAGCCCGACCAGCCGATAGACGATCAGGTACTCGATGCCTTCGGCGCCGTGCTCGCCGACCCGCAACTCGACCCGGCAATGATCGCGCAGATCTTCACCCTGCCGGGGGAGGCCATCCTTGCCGAGCAGCAGCACGAGATCAATCCTGAGGCCATTTACCTGGCCCGCAAAAACCTGCGCAGTGCGCTGGCAAATCGCCACAAACTGGCGCTGCGGGAGCGCTACCAATCGATGCAGTCCAGCCAGGCCTACCAGTTTGCGCCTCACCAGAACGCCGCCCGGGCACTGAAAAACTGCTGCCTGGCCTACCTGCTGGACCAGCCAGAGGAGCAGGACGTTGAACTGGCGATGGCCCAGTTTCAAACGGCCGACAACATGACCGACTCCATTGCCGCCCTGGCCGCTCTGATTCATT
>JAYNPV010000006.1:23443-23883 GCA_038113925.1 Gammaproteobacteria bacterium
ATCCCTGCCCGGTACTTTGGAAAAAGTAGTACAGCTGCTGGATCATGCCGATTTCACCCTGAAGAATCCCAACCGGGTGCGGGCGCTTATCGGTGCCTTCATCAGCGGCAACCTGCGCCAGTTCCACAGCGAAGAGGGCACGGGTTACCAGTTCCTCGCCGATCAGGTGCTTGCGCTCGATACACTTAACCCCCAGGTGGCCGCACGCATGGTGACCCCCCTTGGCCGCTGGCAGCGTTACGAACCGATTCGGCGAGAACTGATGAAAGCCCAGATGCAGCGGTTAGTTGATCACCCCAGGTTGTCGAAAGACGTGTACGAAATCGTCAGTAAGAGTTTGTAGATCGACCTGGATGGGTGCGGGGTCAATAAAAAGCCCAGGGCAGGGAACCAGCGTATGGTCGAATATCAATCCAGCGCGACCGGACCCTCCTGTTATT
>JAYNPV010000007.1:0-16152 GCA_038113925.1 Gammaproteobacteria bacterium
ATTATGTATCGCGCTGGGCGGAGGATATGAATGCCGTGCCGCGCTTTCTGTGGAATGCCAAGATGCGTTTCGGCAAGACCTTCACCACTTACCAGCTGGCGAAAAAGATTGGTGCCAAGCGTGTATTGGTGCTGACTTTCAAACCCGCCGTTGAAGATGCCTGGCAGACCGATCTTGAATCCCATGTGGATTTTGACGGCTGGCAGTACCTGTCGCGTTCATCCGGCAGCGATCCCACTCAAATCGATGCCGACAAGCCGGTGGTCTATTTCGGCTCATTTCAGGATCTCCTTGGTCGCGATAAGGCCGGAAACATCAAACCGAAGAATGAGTGGATACACACCATCAACTGGGACTTGGTAGTGTTCGACGAGTATCACTTTGGCGCGTGGCGCGATAGCGCCAAAGAGTTGTTTGAGGGCGAAGAGAACGCCAGCGACGAACTCAAGGCTGAATATGGTACGACGCTGTCTGGCCGCGCCGGAAAGAACGCCACTATTGATGATTTTGAGGAAGAATTCGACGCACTCGCGGAAGACGAGTCCAATTTCTTGCCGATCACAACACGGGCTTACCTGTACCTGTCGGGTACCCCGTTTAAGGCACTGGCCACTGGCGAGTTCATCGAAGAGCAGATTTTCAACTGGACTTACACCGACGAGCAGCGCGCGAAAGAGGCTTTTGCGGCAAAACGCCCGGGCGACCGTAATCCCTATGGTGCCCTGCCACAGATGCGCCTGCTCACTTACCAGATGCCGGATGAACTATTGGCTATTGCCAGCGGCGGTGAGTTTGACGAGTTTGACCTCAATGAGTTTTTCGCCGCAACGGGTGTTGGTGAGGCTGCGAATTTCAAGCACAAGAGCGATGTGCAAAAGTGGCTGGACATCATCCGCGGTAGCTACGCTCAGAATTCGGCTAAGCATCTGAAGACGGGCACACGGCCACCGTTCCCCTATTCAGACTCACGCCTATTGCCCTATTTGCAGCACTCTTTTTGGTTCTTGCCGAACGTAGCAGCCTGCCATGCTATGGGTAACCTGTTGGCGGAAAAGCACAATGTCTTCTGGCAGGACTACAAGGTAACCGTTGCAGCCGGTGCCAGGGCCGGTATCGGGTTGGCGGCCTTGCCGCCTGTGCGCCAGGCAATTGGCAGCGGTTTTGAGAGCAAAACCATTACGCTGTCATGCGGCAAGTTGACCACGGGCGTGACCGTACCGCAGTGGTCGTCCATCCTGATGCTGCGCAATCTGAAATCCCCCGAAAGCTATTTTCAGGCGGCGTTTCGAGTGCAGTCCCCCTGGTCGATCAAGAATCCCAATGGCGATGACCCGAATGAGGAGGAGATTTTAAAGCCCGTCTGTTTTGTCTTTGACTTCGCTCCCACACGAGCGCTACGGCAAATTTCGGATTACGGCATAGGGCTCGCACCCAACGAGCCAAATCCGGAAAACGCGGTGAAGGACTTGGTGTCTTTCCTGCCTGTGCTCGCCTACGACGGGGCCAACATGACGCAAATCGACGCGGGTGGCATTCTTGATATTGCAATGGCAGGCACCTCGGCCACACTACTGGCGCGCAAATGGGAATCTGCGATGCTGGTGAATGTAGACAACGAGACGCTGCGCCGCATTATGGACAACACCGAAGCCATGGCCGCCGTGGAGCGCATCGAAGGCTGGCGCGCGCTGGGTGAAAACGTCATCGAGACCATCATCAACAAGAGCGAAAAGGTCAAGGAGCTCAAGAAGAAGGCAAAGGACACCGACCTGACGCCGAAGGAGAAGAAAGAGCTCACCGCTGAGGAGAAGGAATACAAGTCAAAGCGCAAACAGATTCAGGAAAAACTGATCAAGTTTGCTACCCGTATCCCGGCCTTCATGTACCTGACCGACTTTCGCGAAAACACTTTACAGGATGTGATTACCAAGTTGGAGCCGGATTTGTTCCTGACCGTTACTGGCCTGACGGTGCAGGACTTCCATTTGCTGGTTCGCCTCAAGGTATTCAACACAGAGCAGATGAATGCTGCTGTATTTGCGTTTCGTCGCTACGAAGATGCGTCACTCCGGTATACGGGCATTGAAAGCCACGAAGGGCTGGCGCATGTGGGGCTCTATGACACGGTGGTTGCCAGGGAAGAGCCAGCCCACTACGAAACTGCGGGCTAACAATGCCTTGCAGCCGACCCACTTTCCGCTACTTCCCTTCGGTCATGCGCTCCAAGTGGACGGCTGAAGGCAGGCGTTGGGGGTAAAAAGGTTGAAACAGTAGTACCATCATAGTACTATCTTATAATGCCTCCAAAAATTCGAGAATTAATCAGTCAATTACAGAATGCCGGCTTCGAAAATAGAGGAGGTAAAGGTAGTCATCGTAATTTCAAGCATTCAAAAGGCTGTAAAATTACTATCAGCGGAAAGACAGGCGATGATGCAAAGCCATATCAAATCAAAGCAGTAAAGAAAGCAATTGGTGAGGTTTCATAATGAAATTGAGTGATCAATATTTAAAAATTGTAGAGTGGTCTGAAGAAGATCAATGTTATATCGGTCATTGTCCAAATTTAATGCTTGGCGGCGTTCATGGTTCTGATGAAGCAAAAGTCTATAAAGAGTTATGCAAAGTCGTAGAAGAATGGGTGTCTATTTACGAAGAAGATCAAGAGCCACTTCCTAAACCAACAGCCGGAAAAAAATATTCAGGTAAATTTAATCTTCGCGTTGGTAAAGAGGTACACGAAAAACTGAGTATTGAGGCATTAATAGAAGGAGAGAGTCTTAATTCTTATTGCTTAAAAAAGTTGCAAGGTTCACATATAAAACACCCCTAACAACAGTAGTCCCGTGGGTCTTTCCAAGCCACATATAAGCGTGCTGATGTGGGTCAATGGCAGGCCGGGAAGCAACCAGGCAAGCTTTTTAAGCTGGGATATATACCATTAAAAAGAGAGTCGTACTTCAAAGTTGATATCAAGCGGCATTGTTACTATCCCATCCCGGGAACACCAATACGGATGGATGGCACTTCAGTGCAACAGCCAATTGCTTTGCACGCTCCACACCGAGGTTTATTCGGTTATTCTCGATAGCTGAAATAGTAGATTGAGGAGTACCAGTCAATTTTGCGAGTTCATTTCGACTCAATTCCTGGAGTTCTCTAACGATACGCACTGACTCGCCAGCGCTAATATCGATTTGTTTTATTGCAATTTTGTAGTCTTTCACATTATTTCTTTCTGTAACTTTTTCAGTCCACACCATCGATTACCGCGCCGCCCAGGCAGTGGTCATGCTGATAAAAAACCACGGATTGACCGGGGGTGAGGGCCCGTTGCGGCCGGTCAAATTGAACCTGCAGATTGTCGGGGTCGCTCACGGTGACGCGGCAGGGCTGCAGGGCTTGCCGATGCCGGCAGCGCGCCAGGCAATCAAACTCTTCGGCAGGCGGGGAGCCGCTTACCCAGTGGGGTTCGATGGCGGTGAGCCGGTCGGCAAACAGCCGGGGGTGGTCGTGGCCCTGAACCACCAGTAGCTGATTGCTGGCGATCTGTTTACCGGCCACGTACCAGGGCTCTTCGCTGTGGTGTTTGCTGCCGCCGATGCCTAACCCCTGACGCTGACCGATGGTGTAGTACATCAGGCCGTTGTGGCGACCGACCGGGTTGCCGTCGAGATCGACAATATCGCCCGGCTGGTCGGGCAGGTATTCGCTGAGGAAGGCTTTGAAGGGCCGCTCGCCGATAAAACAGATGCCGGTGCTGTCTTTTTTGTCCGCCACTGGCAGCTGGTTATCCGCAGCGATACGGCGAATCTCGGTTTTGTCGAGCTGACTGAGCGGAAACAGTGATTTGGCGAGCTGCTGCTGGCCGAGCATATAGAGAAAATAGGTCTGGTCTTTATTGTGGTCGGCGGCCATGGTGAGTTGGTATTCACCCTGGTTGTGCTCTATGCCGGCGTAATGACCGGTGGCGATATAGTCGCCGCCGAGCTGTTCAGCCAGTTCCAGAAAGGCTTTGAATTTGATTTCGCGGTTACAGAGTACGTCGGGATTCGGGGTGCGGCCGGCGAGGTGTTCATCAAGAAAATGGCGGAACACATTGCGCCAGTATTCCTGGGCAAAGTTGGCGGTTTCCAGGGGGATGTCGAGCTGTTCGCTGATCGATGCGGCATCTGCCAGGTCGGCCTCGGCGCTGCAGTACTGGTCTTCGTCATCGCCTTCCCAGTTTTTCATAAACAGGGCGGTAACCCGATAACCTTGCTGTTTGAGCAGCAGGGCGGCGACGGCGGAATCGACCCCGCCGGAGAGGCCGACAATCACATGGGTATTGGCTTTATCGACTGCCGATTGTTCAGGCAAGAGAGGGTTCCGGCACGTCGCTGAGTAGAGACAGGGGATAGCGGGTGCCGGTCAGGTACTCATCGATGCAGTGGGTGACCAGCACACTGCGCAGGCCGATTGCGGGGCTGTCCAGCTGCTCTCGGGTCAGCCAGCGGGTGCGCAATATGGAGCTGTCCTGCGGCTCGGGGAATTGCTGTTCGGTCAGCTGGCCGCAAAAGCTGTAGCGCAGAAAGGTTTCGCCGTCCCGGGGATTGATCCAGCGATAAATGCCCACCAGCGCCTCGGGTTGAAAGCCCCAGCCGGTCTCCTCAAGGGTTTCGCGGATGCAGGCGTCGATCAGGTTCTCGCCTTCGTCCAGATGCCCGGCGGGCTGGTTGATCACCTTTTCTCCCCGGCTGTTGAGCTCTTCTACCAGTAGGTAATTGCCGTCGCGCTCGGCGATGGCTGCCACGGTGACGTGGGGTTTCCAGATAGTCTCACTCATCAGTGTGTCGCCATTTAATTGAACAGCCCATGCTCGGAATCTGCTCGGCTGGCCCCTTGCCGGTGTCGCCCACCTGTTGCATGGCCAGCAGCAGGTCGCGCCTTGCCCCCGACACCGCAGCCTTGCGGCTTTCATCGAGCCGACCCCGGTATTGAAGTTGGAGGTCAGCGTTGTAACCAAAAAAATCCGGGGTACAGACGGCGCCATAGGCTTTGGCGCTGGCCTGGGACTCATCAAGCAGATAGGGGAAGGTAAATTTGTGCCGCTGGGCAAATTCAACCATTTTCTCAAAACTGTCTTCGGGGTAGTCGGCGGGGTCGTTGGACATGATGGCCACACAGTTTATTCCCTGCGTCTGCAGGGCAGTGCAATCTTCAACAATGCGATCAATCACGGCGATGACGTAGGGGCAGTGGTTACAGATGAACATCACCAGAGTTCCCCGGCTGCCGCGACACTGCTGCAGGGACCAGTCGCGGCCATCCACTCCCGGCAGGGAAAAATCGATGGCCGGGGTGCCAAAATCGCACAGAGGTGTTTCAGTTCTTACCATAATTATCGATGAGCCTGAGTCGGGTTGATGTGAGTCTGGATGGCTGAGCAGATCCCCGCGTCGGTGATTTCATCCGCAATCAGCAGGGTGCCGGTTATCTTCAGTTTTCTGGCAAGGGTTTCAATGGTGGGGCTGATTAATACATAGGATAACTTTTTTAGCTGCGGCTGGAGGTGGGTCGGGCAGAGCTCGAATAGATTTTCCAGAGCCGCGCGGCTGGTGACGGTCACCAGATCAATCGCGCCGTCGGCAAGCCAGCGGGGCAACCGGTGGTTATCGTCGGCAGGCAATTCGCGCCGATAACATTCGCCGTATTCGACCTTCGCACCGCGCTGGCGAAGCTGGCTGGCCAGGTAATCGCGTCCGCCCCGGCCGCGAATAATAAGTAGGTTGGCATCGATGGGGGCGGCAAAGGCGGGCAGGGCCAACAGGCCATCACTGTCGTACTGGTGAGTCGGCACTGCCGAAACCCTTGCCCCTCGCTGCTCTAGCGCCTTCGCGGTGGCCGCACCCACGGCGGCAAATTTGCTCGTTGCCCCTATTTCCGGCTGGTTGTGGATCAATGGCCAGCCGTGTTCAACCGCATTGGCGCTGACAAATATGATCCAGTCGGGGGGCGGTTGTTGGACGAGTCGCTCAGCTAAGTCGGCCAGTTCCGCGCGGCTGAAGGGGGCGATGCGCAAGGTGGGGAACACCCATGGTTGGCAACCGATCCGCTCCAGCTGTTCGCAGAGGCCCTGGTTCTGGTCGATGGGGCGGGTAACCAGGACGCCTGGCGGGTTATTCATCGGTTACCAGAAACTCCGCCGCTCCCCTTGCCAGTAAGTTTTCGGCCACGCGGGTGCCCAGTGCCTGGGCGTTTTTGGCGGCATCGGTTTCCTGTTCGGTGAGCACACTCCTGCCATCGGCGCTGCCGACCAGGGCTTTAACCGTCAGTTGACCATCAAATTCCTCTGCGTAGATGGCAATCGGCGTCTGGCAACTGCCGCCCAGTTTTGCGTTAACTGCCCGCTCTGCGGTGACCCGCCGGGCGGTGACAGCGTGATTAAGGGGTTGGATAAGCTCAAAGGTGCGTTCGTCGTCGGCGCGTATTTCGATACCGACGATGCCCTGGGAGACCGCAGGCAACAGGGTCTCTACCGGTAAACGCTGCTTGATGCGGTCGGTGAGTTGGAGTCGGTCCAGGCCAGCGCAGGCCAGAATGATGGCGTCGAAATCACCCTGGTCAAGCTTGCTCAGGCGGGTGTTGACGTTACCGCGCAGGGGCTGAATGTCCAAATCAGGCCGTTTGGTCAGCAACTGGCACTGGCGGCGCAGGCTGGAGGTGCCCACCCTGGCCCCGGTGGGTAACTCATCCAGACTATCGTAGTCATTACTGACCAGGGCATCCCGGGGGTCAGCTGCTTCACAGAAGGCGGCTAACTGAAACGGATCGGCCATCTCCGCCGGCATGTCTTTCATGGAGTGGGCGGCCAGGTCAGCATCTCCATTAAGCAGTGCGACTTCCAGCTCTTTAATAAAAAGCCCCTTGCCACCAATGGCCTGCAGCGGGCGGTCGATGATCTGATCCCCCCGGGTGGTCAGCGGCAGCAATTCCGAGTCGATCCCCAGGCTGGCCAGCGACTGCTGAACAAAACGAGCCTGCCAGAGAGCCAGAGCACTTTCTCGGGTGGCGATAACAAGGGGGCGCTGGTTCATGACGGCCTTGGGCTGCGGTGAGGGAGTTGAATTCGGGTCGATGGCGCCTATTGTGCGGGAATTGACGGTGCGGGTGCCAGCGGCCGGTACCCACGACTGCTAATATTGGCAATCACCCCATACTATTGAGTGCGCCGCATAGGTTAGTGCCTTGAAAGCTCGCCTGTTTACCCTGTTGTTATATCTTCTGCCCCATCAGTTGCTGAGCCGCATTTGGTGGCAGGTGGTGCGCTGCCGCTGGCGGCCGCTGAAAAATCGTCTGATCGGCTGGGTCGTGCGGCGATATCAGGTAAACCTTGATGAAGCAGAATCTGCTGATTTCGATGATTACGAACACCTGAACGCTTTTTTTGTCCGCGGATTGAAGGCAGGTACCAGGCCGGTCGATACCGACCCCCGGTCACTGCTGTCACCGGCCGATGGGGTGGTCAGCCAGTTTGGCACCCTCGATCAGGGACGGCTGTTGCAGGCGAAAGGCCAGCACTTTTCTGCGGTTGATCTGCTCGGCGGTGACCAGGAGCTGGCCAACGAGTTTGACCAGGGAGAGTTCTGCACGGTCTACCTGTCGCCACGGGACTATCATCGGGTGCATATGCCGCTGGCGGGCCAGCTGCGGCGGATGATTCATGTGCCGGGTCGCCTGTTCAGTGTACAGGAGGCCACCGCGCAGACAGTGCCCGCGCTTTACGCCCGTAACGAGCGCGTCGTGACTATTTTTGATACCCCGGCTGGACCCCTGGCGCAGGTGTTGGTGGGGGCGATATTTGTTTCATCCATTGAAACCGTCTGGCATGGCGGGGTGAATTTTTATGGTGAGCGCGGCGATTTGTGGCACTGCGACTACCCGCAGAGTGGACCACGGGCGGTGAAACTCGATCGCGGCGCGGAGATGGGCCGTTTTAATATGGGCAGCACGGTGATATTGCTCGCCGCCAGGGGGGCGGTGCAGTGGCGGGCCGGTCTGACCCCCGGCTCGACAGTGCAAATGGCGACCTCTCTGGGAACCTGGTTTGAACAGCGCTGATAACGGCCAGCAGGGGGAATCGACCCAATGGCAGCAGTTGCGCCTGCTTTTGCCAGCGGACCAGCAGCAAGCGGCGAGTGACCTGCTGACGGCGGCCGGTGCGCTGGCAGTGACCCTGGAAGAGCCGGGCGATGAAGCGCTTTACGAGCCGCTGCCGGGGGCAATGCCACTGTGGAAAAAAACCGCCCTGGTCGCGCTGTTTCCGGCATCGATGGATCTGGCTGCCGTGCGCCGGTTGTTGGAAAACTTCGGCGAGGTGAGCCTTGAACTGATTGCCGAACAGGAATGGGAACGAGCCTGGCTGGTCCACTGGCAGCCACGCTGTTTTGGTGAGCGCCTCTGGGTGGTGCCGAGCTGGGATCGGCAACCCCGCGAAGGCCCGACCATGTTGCTGGACCCCGGACTTGCCTTTGGTACCGGTAATCACCCCACCACCGCGCTCTGTCTGCAGTGGCTGGCGGAGAATCCGCCGCAGGGGCAGCGGGTGGTTGACTACGGCTGTGGATCGGGAGTGCTGGCGGTGGCTGCTTGCTGTTTGGGGGCGAATCATGTGCTGGCAGTCGATATTGATCCGCAGGCGCTGGTGGCGACCCGCAGCAATGCCGAGTTGAACCATGTGACCGAGCAGGTCACCCCGCTGCTGGCGGAACAAACTTCACCTCAGCTGGCTGAGCCAGTCGACCTGTTGATCGCCAATATCCTGCTGCAGCCCCTCTGTGAGCTGGCCCCGGCCTTTGCCGAGATGCTAAAACCGGGCGGCAATTTGGTAATATCTGGCCTGTTAACCGAACAGGCAGAGGCCGTTGTGGAAATTTATCGACCCTGGTTTGAGGTGGATCACATTACTGAATTAGATAGCTGGATTCGAATCAAAGGAGTCAGGCGCGATGAATAGCCAGTTAGCGCCCTATATAAACTGTCCCCACTGCAACACCATTTTTGCTGCACCGGCGCAACTGCCGGCCCACGGCAAGCTTCGCTGTGGGGTCTGTAGCGGGGTGATCGAAGCCGCTCACCACGGTCTGCAGGAACTGCCTACCGATCCCCCGGAGTCCCCGGAAACCGCGACTGAAAATCTGACCGAGCAATCGGCTGAGCAGATTGATCTGGACCGATATTCATTTGACGGGAGCGGCCGGGAGTTCGCCGGCGATGCAGACGGGCAGACGCACCCCCTCGCCGAAGAGCGGGGGCACCCTGAAGTCAGTGAGCAAGATGAAGAGCCGATTGATCCGTTAGCCGATCCGTTCGAGGCGCAGCCGTCCACTGACGAGGAACTGCCTGCAGAAGTGATTGATCTGGCAGCGCTTGCGGAGGAAGAGCCCGTGGCACCGCTGGAGGGGGTGGCTGCGGATGAGCCGGACTTGGGCGGTGATGAATTTTACTCGGCGTCGGA
Organism: Gammaproteobacteria bacterium; assembly: GCA_038113925.1. GTDB lineage: Bacteria > Pseudomonadota > Gammaproteobacteria > Immundisolibacterales > Immundisolibacteraceae > QNFC01. Next base: position 9,497 of record JAYNPV010000007.1, read on the forward strand.
TAACGAGGAGGAGCTTGAGGAAACCCTTGACCTGGCCTCTGCCTTTGAGACGCAGACGAGTCTGGATGGCGACGACGAAGAAGAGCTCGAAGCGACCCTTGATCTGGCCACGGCATATCAGGCTCAGGCGGGTCGGGATAGCGATGAGGAAGACCTCGAAGCGACCGTTAATCTGGCTACCGCGTTTGAGGATCAGACCGATAGCGACGAACTCGAAGCCACTGCCAAGCTGGCCTCTGAATTTTCCATCCCCGTGGTTGAGTCTGAATTTCAGAGCCATGAAGAGGCCGATGAAGAGTCTGGTGAGGCCTGGCTGGATCTGGGCGAAGAATCGCCTGAAGAAATCAGTGAAGGGGATTTGAGTGACCGGGAAGAGCCGGATGGTCCGGAATTATCCACACCGGAAAGTGACCCCCTTGACCCGGCCGATATTGAACTGCCGGCATCAGCCACGGAAAACAAGCTGGAGAGCGACTTAGAAAGCGAGCTGCCAGATGAAGCTGCCGAGCAGGGCGACGTGGCAGAGGAACTGCCCCTTGACGAGGATGAGCAGGCAGCAGCCGATGCTATTTTTGCCTCCGCTGCCGAGGATGATGAGGAGAGCGCCAACGAAACCGAGACCGCAGCAGAAACGGCGGCGGAAATCACGCTGGATGACGTCGATCAGGAAGAGGTTATTCTGATCGAGGATGAGAGTGACGCCGACGCCGATGAAGATTCGGCCGAGAGGATCGCGGATGATGACGACCAGGCCGCCATCGAAAATGAGGAAAGCGAAGATCAGATTGCCGATCGGCTATTTGCTCAGGCAGAAGATGATGAAGATCCACTGGAAGCGGAACCGGAGGAGCAAGCGGCGGTGGATGAACTCCCCCAAGAACCAGAGAACGAGCAGCTCGACTTTGGTTCTGAAGCACCGTCAAACATTGATGAGGTCGCCGACCAACCTGCGGATACCGATACCCCTGTGGCCACTGAGGCCGATCAGGAATTCAGCGATAGCGAACTGCAACCGGTGCGTAGCAGTCGTTGGTGGCTGGTGGCGCATCTGGGGCTGTTACTGCTGCTTGTGGGCGTCATTGCCGGGCAGCTGCTCTACCTGGTACGGGAGCCGCTCAAGGATCATCCGGTTATCCGGCCCTGGCAGGAAACCCTTTGTTCGGTGATCGGCTGTGAACTTCCGGTGAGAAGGGATGCTTCGCAACTCGGCGCCGTCGCCAAGGTGGTGATCTCTCACCCCATGTACCTGGATGCCCTGAGGATCGATCTGAGTTTGCAGAATCGGGCCGATTATGCCCAGCCGTTTCCCACTATTCGCCTACTGTTTCTCGACAGGAAAGATAGACCGGTGGCGGGGCGTGACTTTGCTCCCCAGGAGTATCTGGTCGGTCCGCTGGCGGACAAAACGGAGCTGCAACCGATGGTGCCGGAACAGATTGTTCTGGAGATCAAGGATCCCGGCAAGCGAGCGGTGAATTACCGTTTCAGTTACTTTTGAGCGGGGTCATTACGGACCCCACTGCGTTGCCCGCAATTGGTCCTTACACCCTGCGCAGTCCGGCACTGTTAGCCCCCATGGCGGGGATAACCGATGCCCCCTTTCGCGCGCTCTGTCGGCGCTATGGCGCCGGATACACAGTCGCAGAAATGGTTTCCGCCCGACCCGAATTACGCCACACCCGCAAATCGCAGCTGCGCAGTCAGATCAGTGGTGACCCCGAACCGCGGGCCATGCAAATCGTCGGCGCGGATGTTGAAACCCTGGTGGAATCGGCGCTGGTAAACGTTGGCCAGGGCGCGCAGATCATCGATATCAACATGGGCTGTCCGGCAAAAAAAGTCTGTCGGAAAGCAGCGGGGTCGGCACTGCTAACAGACGAGGGTCTGGTAACGGAAATATTGCAGGGTGTCGCCGGCGCGGTGTCGGTCCCGGTGACGCTGAAGATGCGTACCGGTTGGGATCTGCAGCATCGTAATGCGCTCAAGGTTGCCACCATCGCCGAGCGGGCGGGCATCAGCGCTTTAACAATTCATGGTCGTAGCCGGGCTTGTGGGTTTCGTGGCTCGGCGGAATACGCTACCATCGCGCTAGTTAAGGAAAACGTCTCCATCCCGGTATTCGCCAATGGCGATATCACCACACCACAGCAGGCTGCTCGGGTGCTCAATATGACCGGTGCCGATGCGGTGGTGATTGGCCGGGGTGCGCAGGGCCGACCCTGGCTCCTCGCTTCCCCTGAAATCGAAGAGATATTGCAGGTGATTCGGCACCATTTGCGGGCATTGCACCTCTATTACGGTGAGCACCAGGGGGTAGGAATTGCCCGCAAGCATTTTGGTTGGTATTGTCTGAATTGGGGCGAAGCGGGCAAACGCCTGAAAAAAGCGTTTAATCAACTCCAGTCAGCCGAGGCCCAGCTATCCCTGCTGGAGACGGGGTTATTTGCCAGGAAGGCGCACTCGGGGGGAAATGACGACCTGGCATTGGCAGGGGTTAACGTCGCTATTTAAGGGGAAGGGACGTGCGTAGTACAACAGAAAAAGGCCGGTCAACCGGCACTCAGAGGGAAGCTTCGACTCACCTGGACGATTCATCGACATTTTGTGCTCCACCCGGCGTTGACCAACCGGTCTGTGAAACCGTCGCGGCGGCGGTGGAACGCTACCTGGCCGACCTGGGAGATGCAGAACCCAGCTGTATTTACGACCTGGTGATTCGTGAAGTGGAAAAGCCGTTACTGCAGACCGTGCTTGCCCATGCGGGGGGCAACCGCAGCAAGGCGTCAAAGTACCTGGGAATGAATCGCAATACACTTCGAAAAAAACTGGAGCAATATCAGATCGACGACTGATAAAATAGCTCCAGCGAAAAAATAAGCGGACGGGTTATCCAGGTGTTGGATGACCCGTTTTTGTTTTTATTACCGTTGGATTCAGCGGTGTTCACGACAAATGAATTAGGTAACTATGGCAAAAATTGAGCGGGCCCTGATCAGTGTTTCAAACAAGCAGGGGGTGGTGGATTTTGCCCAGGGTCTGGTTGATATGGGTGTTGAGATCCTCTCCACCGGGGGCACGGCGAAAATGCTCCGCGCTGCTGATCTGCCGGTGGTGGAAGTGGCCGATTACACCGGTTTTGCGGAGATGATGGATGGCCGGGTAAAAACCCTGCATCCAAAAATTCATGGTGGAATTCTGGCGCGCCGCGATAACCCTGAGCACCTGAAGCAGATAGCCCAGCAGCAGATTCCGCCGATCGACATGGTGGTGGTTAACCTTTACCCGTTTCAGCAAACCGTGGCCCGGCCGGATTGTGATCTGGCCACGGCTATCGAGCAGATCGACATCGGCGGCCCCACCATGCTCCGCGCGGCTGCGAAAAACTGTCACGGAGTCACCGTGGTGGTTGAAAGCAGTGACTATCAGCCGGTGTTACAACAGATGCGGGAGAACGACGGCGGCACTACCGAGTCGATGCGTCTGCAACTGGCCACCCGGGCATTTGCTCATTCAGCAGGCTACGAGGCAGCCATTGCCAGCTGGTTGCAAGCCCAGCAGATCACGGCGGACCAACCATTTGCCGAGAGCTTTCAAGTGCAGATGCGCCGCCATCAAACCATGCGCTACGGTGAGAATCCTCATCAACAAGCCGCTTTTTACCGTGAAACGGATGCTGAATTTGGCGTTGCCGCCTGTGAGCAGAGGCAGGGTAAAGCGCTGTCGTTTAACAATGTGGCTGATGCCGACGCGGCGCTGGAGTGCGTGGCGGCTTTTGATGCCCCCAGCTGCGTGATCGTCAAACATGCCAATCCCTGCGGGGTGGCCTCCGCCGGGAGCCCGGCCGAAGCTTACGAACTTGCCTACAGCACCGATACCACCTCGGCTTTTGGCGGCATCATTGCCTTTAATCGACCGATAGATGCTGCCCTGGCGCAGACCATTATTGATCGCCAGTTTCTTGAAGTGCTGCTGGTTCCAGAAATGGATGCGGAGGTGGCTGCGGTATTCGCCGAGAAACCGAATGTGCGGGTTTTAGTCGGTTCCCAAACCCTGCCCGCGCAGAGTTTGAACTTCAAACGGGTAAACGGCGGGCTGTTGGTGCAAAGTCAGGATTTTCTGTTGCCCGGTGCTGATAGCATCCGCGTGGTGACTCAGGCGCAGCCGACTGACCAACAACTCAAGGACCTGCTGTTTGCGGCGACTGTGGGCAAGTTTGTTAAATCCAATGCCATTGTTTTTGCCAGTAATGGCCGCACATTGGGCATTGGTGCGGGGCAGATGAGCCGGGTGGACTCCACCCGTATTGCTGCGCTCAAGGCGGCGGATGCCGGGCTGGATATGGCCGAGGCAGTGGTGGCCAGTGATGCCTTTTTCCCGTTTAGAGATGGCATTGACCGTTGCGCCGAGGCCGGCGCCAGGGCGATTATTCAGCCCGGGGGCTCGATGCGCGATGAGGAAGTGATTGCCGCTGCCGATGACCACGGCATGGCCATGGTTTTCACCGGCGCACGCCATTTTCGCCATTAAGCGGGAGCTGTTATGCACGTATTGATCGTTGGAGGCGGTGGCCGTGAACATGCATTGGCATGGAAAGTCGCCCAATCTGCCCGGGTTGAACGGGTATCGGTGGCACCGGGTAATGCCGGCACTGCAATTGAACCGAAAGTAGAAAACCTGGCCATAGGCGCGGAAGATATTCAGGGGCTGGTCGATTTTGCCACTGACCAGCGGGTTGATCTGACCATTGTGGGGCCGGAAGCGCCCCTGGTGGCGGGAATCGTCGACCGCTTTATGGCAGCGGGGCTAAAGTGTTTCGGCCCCACAGCCGATGCTGCGCAGCTGGAGGGTTCCAAGGCATTCACCAAGGATTTTCTGCACCGCCACCATATTCCCACCGCCGCTTACGCCACTTTTGATGATGCCGAGGCCGCCCGCGCTTACGTCCGCCAGCAGTCCGGCCCGATGGTGGTCAAAGCAGACGGTCTGGCGGCGGGCAAAGGGGTAGTGATCGCGCCCGATCAGCAGACCGCTCTTGAGGCAGTTGAGCAAATGCTTGAAGGCGGTGCCTTCGGCAAGGCGGGTAGCCGTATCGTGGTGGAAGAGTTCCTGCTCGGCGAAGAGGCGAGTTTTATTGTCATGGTGGGTGATGGTCAGATACTGCCGCTGGCCAGCAGTCAGGATCACAAGGCCCGCGATGCCGGCGATAAGGGACCCAACACCGGCGGTATGGGTGCTTATTCACCGGCTCCGGTGGTTACTGATCAGATGCATACGCGTATCATGACCGAGGTGATTGAGCCGACGGTGGCAGGGCTGGCGGCCGAAGGCATTGCCTACGGTGGCTTTCTCTATGCCGGGGTGATGATTGACCCGCAGGGGGTTCCCAAAGTGCTCGAATTTAACTGCCGCTTTGGCGACCCGGAGACCCAGCCGATCATGATGCGTCTGGACTCTGACCTGACGCTGCTCTGTGAAGCAGCGATTGATGGTCGGTTGGCGCAACAGACCATTGCCTGGAATCCACAGCCGGCGGTGGGCGTGGTACTCGCCGCAGGCGGATACCCTGGTAGTTATGAACGGGGGGATCGCATCGATGGACTCGCCGACACCGAAGCGCTGGAAGCGGTCAAGGTGTTTCATGCCGGTACCCGGCTGGATCAGGGCCAACTGGTCACCAACGGTGGCCGGGTGTTGTGCGCGACGGCACTGGGCGACTCGGTGCATCAGGCGCAGCAACGGGCGTTTGCAGCCGCGCAGGCGATTCGCTGGCGGGGCTGTTTTTTTCGTAATGATATTGGTTACCGAGCGGTAGCCAGAGAACAGGAGAAATAACGGATGTCTGATAAATTTGTTGCAGTAATGATGGGCTCCAAGTCTGATCAGCCGGTGATGGATAAAGCACTGGCGGTGCTGGATAGCTACGGTATTCGCCACGAATGCCGGGTGCTTTCCGCCCACCGCACGCCCGCTGAAACCCAGCAGTTCGTGGTCGATGCCCAGGGCCGCGGTTGCCAGCTGTTTATTGCCGCTGCCGGTATGGCGGCGCACCTGGCCGGTGTGGTGGCCGCCCATTCAATAAAGCCGGTGATTGGTGTTCCCATTGCCTCGGGTGCCCTGCAGGGGCAGGATGCGCTTCTGTCCACGGCGATGATGCCTCCGGGTATCCCGGTGGCGACCGTGGCCATTGATGGTGCCAAAAATGCGGCCCATCTGGCGGCGCAGATAATGGCACTGAGTGATCCCGAGCTTGCCACCAAAATTGAGCAGTTCCGTGAAAGCGAGCGTCAGAATATTCTTGCGCAGTGACCGGCCCCGGGGGTGAATTGAACAAGGACTTTTAATATCCGGAACCCTGGCCACGAGTTTAGGCAGAGGAAGCACCATGAACAGCACCGCTTTTAGTCTGGATGACAAATACAGCCTCGAAACCGGTCAGGTCTATGTCACCGGCATGCAGGCGCTGGCGCGGTTAACGCTCGACCGGCACCGGGCTGACCTGGCCATGGGACTCAATACCGCCGGGTGTGTTTCCGGTTATCGCGGTGCGCCGATTGGTGGGCTGGATAAGGCGTGGTGGGAAGCCCAGCAGTTCCTGGGTGACGATCGCATCCATTTTCAGCCGGCGGTGAACGAAGATCTGGCGGCGACCGCCATTC
>JAYNPV010000007.1:16162-20012 GCA_038113925.1 Gammaproteobacteria bacterium
CAGTCGCCACGACGGCATTTTTTCACTTTGGTATGGCAAGGGGCCCGGGGTCGATCGCAGTGGTGATGCGCTGCGTCACGGCAACTACGCCGGGGTTTCACGCCACGGCGGTGTACTGCTGGCGGTGGGAGACGATCCGGTCTGTCACTCTTCCACCGTGCCGCAGCAGAGTGAGAGCGTGCTCGCCGCTAGCAGTATTCCGGTGTTTCACGCCGCCAATTTGCAGGATGTTTACGATTTTGGCCTGTTGGGGTGGGATCTGTCGCGTTACAGCGGGCTCTGGATCGCCCTGAAAATGGTTACCGATGTGGCCGAATCGTCGCAGATTATCCGGGTTGACTCGGCGCGGTCGCGCTTTCAACTGCCGGCAATAGAGCTGCCCGATCCGGGACAGATACCGATTCGCTGGCCGGATAAAGCGATGTTGATGGCCGAGCGTCTGGCCAATTTTCGACTGCCGGCTCTGCAACAGGCGCAGCGCAGTAACGGGTTTGATTTTGAAGCAATCAGTAGCCAGAAAAGACGCTTTGGTATTGTCGCTGCCGGCAAGAGCTATACCGATGTTCGTCAGGCCCTTGATGATCTGGGCATCAGCGAGGAAATTGCCGCCGACATTGGCCTGAACCTCTACAAGGTGGGGATGCCCTGGCCGCTGGAAACCGAGGGGCTGGAGAAGTTCGCCCGGGGCATGGAGCAGCTGCTGGTGGTTGAAGAGGGTCGCCCTTTTCTGGAGCCGCAGGTCAAAGACGCACTCTACGCCATGAGTGCAGCCGATCGGCCTGAAATTATCGGCAAACGGGATTCGGCGGGGGTCGAGTTAACCCCCGCTTTTGGCGAGTTGTCAGCCGCCGACATAGCCGCGCTAATCGCCGGGCTGATCAAACCCTTTTTCAGTTCCGACCGAATCAGCGCCCGATTAGCCTTGATCAAGCAGAGTCAGCAGGCGGTGGTGGTGCATCACAGCGAGCTGGAGCGCACCCCCCATTTCTGTTCGGGCTGTCCGCACAACACCTCTACTAAAGTACCGGAGGGCAGCGTTGCGCTGGCCGGGATTGGCTGCCACTTTATGTCGCAGTGGATGGATCGCGACACCCTGACCTATACCCACATGGGGGCCGAAGGCACCACCTGGGCCGGACTGGGCCATTTCAGTGACTTGCCCCATCTGTTTACCAATATCGGCGATGGCACCTACTACCATTCGGGGTTGCTGGCGATTCGCCAGGCGGTGGCGTCCGGGGTCAACATTACCTACAAGATTCTCTACAACGATGCGGTGGCGATGACCGGCGGCCAGCCGGTGGACGGGCCGATTAGCGTCCAGCAGATCAGCTACCAGCTCTACGGCGAGAAGGTCAGCCGCATCGCCCTGGTGAGCGACTCCCCGGAAAAGTTCGACCTGAAAGATTTTGCCCCCGGGGTGACCCTTGATCACCGCGATGATCTGGATCGGATTCAGCGCGAACTGCGGGAGGTCAAGGGCACCTCGGTGATTATTTACGAACAGGTTTGCGGCACCGAAAAGCGGCGGCGGCGTAAACGCGGGTTGCTCGAAGACCCGGATAAGCGGACCTTTATCAATAGCCGGGTCTGTGAAGGTTGCGGGGATTGCGGCGAAAAGTCGAACTGTCTGTCGGTGCAGCCGCTGGAGACCGAGTTTGGCCGCAAACGGCGTATTGACCAGTCTGCCTGCACCAAGGATTTTTCCTGCGTAAAGGGCTTTTGTCCCAGTTTTGTCACCATTCACGGGGGTGAGCTGCGGAAACCGGAAACCGGCGATCAGCTGTCTGACGCTGCCCTGCAGCCGCTGTTTGCCAGCTTGCCCACGCCCGAGGTAGCCACCTTCGATGGCAGTTATTCGCTGTTGATTGGCGGCATTGGTGGCACCGGTGTGGTCACTACCAGTTCGCTGCTGGGGGTCGCCGCGCGGCTCGATGGCAAAGCCTGCCGATTGCTCGATGATACCGGCCTGGCGCAGAAGTTTGGTGCCGTCTATAGTCACCTGACCGTCGCTGACAGCGATGCCCAGCTGCACTCTCCGCGCATCGGCGTTGCCAGCTGTGACCTGTTGATCAGTGCCGATCTGGTAACCGGCGGCAGCGACCGTTCCCTTTCCCGCCTGAAACCGGGATTGAGCAAGGCGGTGGCTAATCGCCACGAAACCGTGACCGGAGCCTTTACGCTGGACCCGGAATCGCGGGTACCGGGTGATCAGCTGGTGAACAACCTGAAGGCGGTGTGTGCTGAGGATGCGGTGACCGTTTGCGAGGCGACGGAGCTGTCTCGGCGGCTGGTGGGCGACACCATTGGCGCCAATAGTCTGCTGCTGGGGGTTGCCTGTCAGCGGGGCTGGTTACCGGTAACCGCGGCCAGTATCGAGCAGGCGATTGAACTAAATGGCGTGGGGGTCGAGGTTAATTTACGGGTTTTTCGTCTCGGTCGGGCGTTGGCGCACGCGCCGGATAAGGTGGCCAGTCTGCTTGAGGTCAGCGGCGGCGAACAGGCCGCGCTGATTAAAGGTGAATTTGCCTCGGCCAGCGAACAGAGTCTTGCTGAGGTTACCGAGCGCATGGCCGCAGAGCTAAAAAGTTACCAGAATGGCCGCCTGGCAAAACGCTACCGCAAGCTGGTGGAGCGGGTAGAGCAGGCGGAAAAACAGTCAGCGCCGGGTATGCAGGGCCTGGCATTGGCGGCTGCCCGCTATTACTACAAGTTACTCGCCATAAAAGATGAGTATGAAGTCGCGCGGCTCTACACCGACGGCAGTTTTGCCCGTCAGCTTGAAGAAAATTTTAGCGGAGACTATGAGCTGCGGTTCCATATGGCACCGCCGATCCTGGCTAAACGTGACCCGGCCAGCGGCGAGTTGCAGAAGCGGGAATTTGGCCCCTGGATGATGCCGGCGCTGAAACTGCTGGCGCGGCTGCGTCCTGTGCGGGGCACGCCGCTGGAGATTTTCGGCCGTACCGCCGAGCGCAGACAGGAGCGGCAGTTAATCAGGGATTATCAGCAGCTGGTGGATGAAGTGCTGGCAGGACTGAATCACGACAATCACCCGTTAGCTGTGGAATTACTCTCCCTGCCCGAGCAGATTCGCGGCTACGGTCATGTCAAAGAGGCCAACCTTGGCGAGGTGAAGCAGCGCTGGCAACAGCTGCTGCAGAGCTGGCGTTTTCCGGAGGAGAAATCTGCGGCGGCGTGACCGGCGGGCTATGACCTGCCTTCGCTGTTGCCGCCGAGGTTGCCCTCGTCCCGCAACCTTTCGATGTCTTCAGCCAGCGCCCCGAGCCTGAGGGTGGGGTTGGTGAGCTCAAGTAGCCACTGTTTGCGGGCCGCGCTAATGGGTAAGGATTCGGCCAGGCGAAAGCCCACCCAGGTTGCATCCGTCAGCAACTCCGGGTCAAGGTCAACATCGTGCTGCTGGTACAGATCGGTGATGATTGTCACCAGGGGCTGGTGCTGTTCGGCAATACCGGTGGTGGGTTCACGTTCCAGGTAGACGGCCTCACCGGTGATCAGCTGATCATCACTAATTTCGCTGCTGAGCACCTGCAATCGGCGGTCGCCGGCGCAGGTGATACGCAACATGCCGGACTGGTCATTCCAGTCGATTATTTTTGCCAGGGTGCCGATGGGGTGAAAACTGGCGGCCTGTCCCGCTTCGCGGCCACTGCTGATTTTGCAGATAATGAAACCGCGTTCATGTTTCAGGCAGTCGGCCACCATTCTCAGGTAGCGGGGTTCGAATATCTGCAACGGTAAAAATGCGCCGGGAAACATGACGGTGTTTAAAGGAAACACCGGAAATTTGAAGTGGGCGGGCTGGTTCATTGTTGCGCCTGTAAAGTGT
>JAYNPV010000007.1:20022-22478 GCA_038113925.1 Gammaproteobacteria bacterium
AACCACCATTACTCATGATCAGCACCTGATCGCCGGAGCGTAATCGGGCGGTTATCTGCCGAAGGGTATCGTCTACATTTTTCGTCAGTGCCGCCGGAACCGCAAGCCCGGCAATGACGGTCTGCGGGTCCCAGCGAATGCGGTCGCCGGCATGCAAAACCACCTCATCCGCCCCGGCCAGAGCCCCTGCCAGGGTTTTTTCGTGAATGCCCATGCGCATGGTGTTGGAGCTAAGATCGACCACCGCCAGAATGCGCTGATTCTGGACCCGAGCCCGTAACGCCCCCACCGTGAGCCGAATCGCCGTGGGGTGGTGGGCGAAGTCATCGTAAATGACAGTATCGCTGTCGCGATAACGCTCTTCGAGGCGCCGCTGGGCATTTTTAAAGTTAGCCAACGCCGCAGCGGCCTCGGCCGGTTTTATCCCAACGGTGGCAGCAGCGGCAATGGCCGCCAGGGCGTTGGACATATTGTGCTCACCAAACAGGGTGCCGCTGACGCTGGCGACTTGCTCGCCATCGTGGATGACACGAAATTCGCTGCAATCGCGATGGGTGGCCTCGGCCTGCCACTGCTGTTTGGGGCCGAATTTCTGCAGCTGGCTCCAGCACCCCATGTCGAGGACCTCTTCGAGTCGCTCATCTTCGCCGTTGACCACCAGAGTACCGTTGGCCGGAACCGTGCGCAGCAGGTGGTGAAACTGCTGCTGGATGGCGGCCAGATCGGGGAATATATCGGCGTGATCAAATTCGAGGTTGTTCAAAACCAGGGTGCTGGGCAGGTAATGGACAAATTTAGAACGTTTATCGAAAAACGCCGTGTCATATTCGTCGGCCTCGATGACGAACAGATCCGATTCGCCCAGGCGGGCGGACAGGCCGAAGTTACCGGGTATGCCGCCGATTAAAAAACCGGGTTGATGGCCGGTGGTTTCCAGTATCCAGGCGAGCATGCTGCTGGTGGTGGTTTTGCCATGGGTGCCGGCCACCGCGAGCACCCGGCGTGAGCGCAGCACTGACTCAGACAACCACTGCGGGCCTGAAGTGTAGGCCAGTCGCTGATCCAGTATCGCCTCCACCAGCGGATTACCCCGGCTCATGGCGTTGCCGATAACGCAAAGATCCGGGGCGCAACTGAGCTGGTCGGGGTCCCAGCCTTCGATCAGCTCGATCCCCGCCTGTTGCAGCTGATCGCTCATCGGCGGGTAGACGTTAGCGTCACAGCCGCTCACCTGATGGCCCAGCTCACGGGCAATGAGCGCCAGACCGGCCATGAAAGTGCCGCAAACACCGAGAATATGAATGTGCATCCTGCCGGGTATCCCAAATTGGTTGAAGTTAGCGTCCGTATCGGTCTTCGAAGCGGACAATATCATCTTCACCCAGGTAAGTGCCGCATTGCACTTCAATAAGTATTAATGGGTGATTACCCCTGTTCTCCAGCCGGTGTTTGGTCTCAACGGGTATATAGACTGATTGATCGGCGGTTAGCGTTACCTCCCGATCGCCGCAGGTGACTATGGCCGTGCCATCGACCACGGTCCAGTGCTCAGCCCGCTGGTGGTGCAGTTGCAACGACAGTAGCTGACCGGGGTTGACGGTGATGCGCTTGACCTGAAAACCGGGGCCGCTATCGATGCTGCGGTAACTGCCCCAGGGGCGAAAAACCTCAGCGTGTTGGCTGGCTTCCGGTCGCTGCGCCTGCTTGAGCTGATCGACAATCAGTTTGACATCCTGACTGTGCTGCTGGTCCGCCACCAGTAGCGCATCTTCGGTCTCCACCACCACCAGGTTGTTAACGCCGACCCCCGCAATTAGCCGGCCGCTGCTATGAAAATAGGAGTTGCTGACCTGTTCGAGGAGCACATCACCGACGCAGCTGTTGCCCTGTGGGTCCTGAGCACTCTCTTCCCACAGGGCTGTCCAGGAACCGATATCACTCCAGCCGGCATCTAATGGGATAACCGCACCCTGGGTGGTTTTTTCCATCAGGGCGTAGTCGATGGAGTCAGCCTTGCAGTTGCTGAAACTGGCGTCATCCAGGGTAATAAAATTAGAGTCTCGACTGGCCTGCGCAACGGCAGCTTCACAGCTGGTTACCATGGCTGGTTCATGCTGCCGTATTTCTGCCAGTAACTGATCGGCGCAGAACAGGAACATGCCACTATTCCAGAGATAATCGCCGCTGCGCAGATAACTGTTGGCGGTTGCCAGGTCGGGCTTTTCAACAAACTGTTTAATGGTAAAACCGCCGGTGTCGGGTAACGCACTGCCGCGTTGAATGTAGCCGTAGCCGGTTTCCGGAGTGGCGGGTATTACGCCAAAAGTCACCAGATGGCCACTCTCTACCAGCGTCTGCCCTTGTTCAACCGTGCGGCAGAAATTCTCCGGGTCGGCGATCAGGTGGTCTGCGGGGAGGATGAGCAGCTGCGAATCAGGGTGCTGCTCGGCGGTTAT
>JAYNPV010000007.1:22488-23867 GCA_038113925.1 Gammaproteobacteria bacterium
TATCAGGGCGGCCGCTATCGCCGCCGGTGCGGTGTTACGGCCAACCGGTTCAAGGATTAGGGTGGCATCATTGATGCCCGCTTCAAGTAATTGTTGGGCAACTAGAAAGCGCTGATGGTGGTTGCAAACTAAAACCGGTGCAGTGGCGCTTCCCAGATCTGCAAGGCGGGTTAAGGTGCTGATCAGCAGGCTCTGCTCGCCTTGGAGGGTCAGTAGCTGCTTAGGAAAAGATTCCCTGGAGAGAGGCCAGAGCCGGGTGCCAACACCGCCACAAAGTATTACAGGTGTAATCATTGGAAAACTTTCCTGAGAGAGTGGTTCTGTTTGAAAGTCAATTGAGAAACCGGGGAGCTTCGCCAACCAGATGGTCGGGACGATCCATTTTATTCTCTCACGTCGATGTAAGTCTGGTGGGTCAGAAGGTGAAGGAATTTAGCAGCTAATTAAGCTTCCACGGTTAGCGTGAGTCTGAGTCTATCCTTTATCTGACACCCATAAAAAAACCCCCACCGCAGTTGCGGTGAGGGTTTTTAAAGTAACCGCCTTAAATCAGGCAGCGTAGTTTTTACGCCGGCTGAGGCCCAGGCCGATCAGGCCTACACCCAGAAGTGCTGCCAGGCCAGGTTCGGGGATCGGGCTGATCGATTCGATCATCACTACAAAGTCGGCATAGTCCTGATCGCCACCACCGTAGAGGTCTTCAAAACCGAGGATATACTCGTTGCTGGCCCAAGGACCCGATATACCATCTGGGAGAGTGACATTTTCTCCCACGCCCTGGTAGGCGAGCATGTGGTCGACGCCGTCAGTATTTTTGTCGGTTTCGCTGTGGAAAATGCCTTGTGGGGAATTGAGGTAAAAGCCGAACTGGTTAGCGGCAAAATCAACTCCGGTATCGCTCACCCCTCCAAACAGGGTTCCGGTAAACACAGAGCCACTGGCATCGATGTGGAGCAGTGCTTTATCACCAGCGGCAGCAGCACCCGCGAAAAGCTCAACATAATCGCTACCAGAATAGACACCAAATTTATTTAAGCCAGCGAAGCCGGCAAGCTCCACTATGATAGTGGCACTACCCACGCCGTTGGCATCAAGCGTCCAGAGCGCGTCGAGGTCATCGGAGATCATGTCGGTGTAGACATTAACGTCATTTACACCATCATCGGCAATGTTATTAAAAGTATCAAACAGGGCAGTGCCGTTAGGTACGGCGGCCGCAGTACCTGCAAAGCTCAACGCGATCAGGGCTGCGGTTAGTCGTTTTATAGCCATTTTTCATGCTCCGTTAAAAAAGTAAGTAGCTATGGTTTTACCCAATATGCTGTGAAAAATAAGAGCAATTACCAGGCCAACTTTTGTTTATTTGCATAACCCATTGT
>JAYNPV010000008.1:0-829 GCA_038113925.1 Gammaproteobacteria bacterium
GGCATACCCCTCTACGCCCAGTCGCTCGGAAAGTGCGTCGCCGGTACTGGTCACTTCAGACCGGGAAAACACGTCCCCGGGCCGCACTGTCACCAGGTCAATGAGCTGCTGAGGTTCGACGATCAGATCGCCTGACAGTTGCACTTCCTTCACCAGATACTGGCTACCTTCCGAGAGATTGATGGTGATGTACATTTCATCTTTGTTCGGCGTAATCGCAACCTGGGTGGATTCGATATTGAAATCCAGATAGCCCCGATCCAGATAAAACGACCGCAGACTCTCCAGATCTCCGGATAATTTCTCCTTCGAGTAGCGGTCGTCATTGGTAATAAAGCTGATCAAATTCGGCGTCGTCAGCTCGAACAGACTTAACAGGGTTGCGTTATCGAACACCTGATTGCCGACAATGTTGATGTCACGAATCCGCGCCACCTTGCCTTCAACGATATTAATATTTACGTTGACGCGATTACGGGGCAGCGGAACCACGTCGGTGGTCAGTTCAACACCGTATTTGCCGTGGCTGTAGTACTGGCGCTCCAGCTCCTGACTGACCGCATCAAGGGCAGCCGGCACAAAAACACGCCCGACCGCCAGGCCGATTTCCGCCAGTCCTTTTTCCAGTTCCTCGGTAGGGATATCGTCATTGCCTTCGATATTCAATTCAGCGATGGAGGGTCGCTCTTCAACAATAACCACCAGCACCGAACCGTCGCGCTCTACCGCGACATCCCTGAAAAAATCGGTGGCAAAAAGTGCGCGAATGATTGAACCCAGACGGTTGTCATCAATGCGGTCACCCACGGCCACCGGCAGGGCGTTAAAC
>JAYNPV010000008.1:839-2525 GCA_038113925.1 Gammaproteobacteria bacterium
ATTCGGCGCAATCCCTCAATGCGAATATCGTCGATGAAAAACTCTTCTGCATTACTGCTGGGCAGGTAAGCCAACAGCATCATTGCTGCCGCGATCAGCGTTCTTATTCTGAGATTCAATTTTCGCCCTTATTTCGAAACGAGATACGGGAACCGGAACATTACTGCAACAGTCTCTGCACGTCGTTAAACAGTGCCAGAGCCGTCAGGCAGAGCAGGATCACCAGCCCCCCCTGTTGCCCCAATCCGCGCATGGCTTCGGAAAGCGGTTTCCCCCCCACCCATTCGGCGAAATAATACAGCAAATGGCCGCCATCCAGTACCGGTATGGGCAGCAGATTTAAAATCCCGATGCTAATGCTCAGGAACGCCACTAACTTAAAAAAAGCACTCGCACCAATCTGGGCACTTTTACCGGCGTACTCAGCAATCGATATGGGTCCATTGATATTTTTGAGTGACATTTCACCAGTGACCATTTTCCCGAGCAATTTGAGCGTTAACAGGCTCATCTCGCCGGTTTGCTGCATCGCCTTACCCACCGCTTCAATGGGGCCATAGCGGCGAGTTGCCTGGTAGTCGTCGTACCAGTTCTCCGGAATAAAGGGGCCGGCGCCGATACGGCCATATGATTCAGCGCCATTGAATTCCCGGGCCGGGGTAAGCAATACCTGTAGCTGAACCTGATCGCGTTCGAGCCTCAGCTCGATGGGCTGTTCCGGGCGGGCGCGCACATACTTTACCCAGGCACCCCAGTGGGCGATTTCGGCGCCGTCTGCTTCCAGCAGTCGATCACCCACCCGCAGGTCGGCCTGCTCCGCTGCCCCGCCGGGAACTATTTTATCCAGCACCGCCGGCAGGGCCGGGAAGTGCGGGCGCAAACCAAGCAGCTCCAGCAAATTGCTATTTTCAAACACAACCGGATTGGCACCAAAATCGAGATAACGAACCGCCCCAACACCCTCAGCCGTGATCACTGAGACGGGAATATTGGCTGCGGCCACCGACTGGGAAAGCAACTGCAACCCGACCTCTTCCCAAAGCACCACCTGCTCATCACCGATGGCAACAATCTGGTCGCCAGTTCGAAAACCGGCCTGCGCGGCGATGCTCTGCTCATCGAGTTCGCCAACCACCGGTTTAAGACCGGTTATCCCGACGAGATAAAGCCCCCAGAACAGTGCCACCGCGAGCAGAAAATTAGCCAATGGACCGGCGGCGACAATGGCCACCCGGCGCCACAGCGCTTTGGTGCTGAAGGCCTGCTCGGCCATTACCGGGCTTACTTCTTCGTCACCTTCGCCCAGCATTTTTACGTAACCGCCGAGGGGTATAGCAGCAATTACATATTCGGTAGAATCCGCATTTTTTTGCCACCGCCAGAGGGGTTTGCCAAAACCGATGGAGAACTTCAGCACCCGCACACCGAGCGTTCTGGCAACCAAAAAATGGCCGTACTCGTGGATGGTGACCAGCAGCCCCAACGCCACTATCATGCCACCGATGGACCAAAAAAAAGTTCCCATAAATGCTATCCGCTAATTACTAATAGTTATCATCACGCCGATTGCCAGGAGGACCCGAGGCCTGTAATCAGCTTGGATGCCAGCTGTCGGGCCTGATTATCCGCGGCGATGACCGCATCCAGTTCAGTAGCGACACCATTGGGCAATTGAGACAGTACCTC
>JAYNPV010000008.1:2535-11562 GCA_038113925.1 Gammaproteobacteria bacterium
GCGCCGCAATCTGTAAAAACCCGATTTCACCATCCAGAAAAGCTTGGACAGCAACTTCATTCGCAGCGTTCAGATAGGTTGACGCCAACCCGCCTGCCTCCAGAGCCGCAAAGGCAATCCCCAAACAAGGGAATTTGTCGCTCTCAACCGCTTGAAACTGAAGGTCGGCCAGCTCACGCAAATCCAGACGCTGGGCACCGGAGTGAATACGCTCCGGCCAGGCAAGGGCATGGGCAATGGGGATTCGCATGTCCGCAGTTCCAAGTTGTGAAATTATCGAACCATCCCGGTATTCGACCATCGAGTGGACAATGCTCTGCGGGTGGATAACCACTTCTATCTGCTCGCCGCTGACACCGAAAAACCAGGCAGTTTCAATCACCTCCAGCCCTTTATTCATCATGGTGGCGGAATCCACCGAGATCTTCCGGCCCATTTCCCAGTTAGGATGAGCGCAGGCCTGAGCGGGGGTGACATCCTTGAGGCTCGCCGTGGTGTGGTTTAAAAAGGGACCGCCCGACGCAGTCAACCACAATTTCTCCACCCCCAGTTCGGCTATCGAGCGGCCAATGGTGAAACCCGGCAGGGATTGAAACATCGCGTTCTGTTCGCTATCGATGGGCAACAGCTGGCAGGAGTGATTAGTGACCGCGTCCATAAACAGCTGGCCGGCCATCACCAGCGATTCCTTGTTGGCCAGCAGCACCGTCTTGCCCGCTGTGACCGCAGCCAATGTGGGGGGCAGTCCCGCGGCGCCAACGATTGCCGCCATCACCAGGGTGACCTCCGGCTCGCCAGACACTGTGATCAGCGCCTCTTTACCGGCCAGCACCTCGGTCTCGAGATCATTAATGGCATCCCTCAGCGCCGCCGCAGCCGCCTCATCCACCATCACAAAATAGCGGGGCAGGAACTGACGGCACAACGCTTCCGCCCGCTCGACCTGACGATGGGCCGTAAGCGCAAACACCCGATAACGCTGCGGATGCTCGGCCACTACCGCCAACGTACTCATGCCCACCGAACCGGTTGCACCGAGAATTACTAACTGCTGAGTCTTCACCCTGGTTGCCTCACCATTGACCGATCATCATCAGGCCAAACAGGGGAGCGGCGATGGTAAGACTATCGATACGATCCAGCACTCCACCGTGACCGGGCAGCAACTTCCCACTGTCTTTAACCCCCGCGCAACGCTTAAATTGACTCTCCACCAGATCTCCAATCACCGATACCCAGGAAACTGCCAGCGCCACCAGCATAAAGTAACCGATATCGAGCCCTGTTCGACCTTTCAATAACGCGGCGAGCAACGCAATCACCAGCGCCGCAAGCGTTCCGCCAATTACGCCCTCCCAGGTTTTTCCCGGGCTTACCCTGGGCAGCAATTTATGTCGACCCCAACGGCGGCCGGCAAAATAGGCACCGATATCAGCACCCCAGATTAACAGAAACAGAAACAGTACCAGCCACTCACCCCCCGCTTGTCCGCGCAGGGTATAGAGCGCGAACCAGGGCACCACCAACAGTAGCGGACCCGCCAGTAACATGCCCGGCACGCCAAAAAACCCTTGCGGCTGCCGGTCGGGAAATCCCAATAACACCCAGGCGGCCCACAGCCACCAGCACAGTGCCAGGGGTAACAGCAGGTTATTCAGCACAGGAAAATAATAGAGCAGCCCCATTAGCAGTGCGGTAATCAGCAGATAACCCAGTTGAGATATAGTTTGCAGGCCGGCCAGTCGGCACCACTCAGTAGCCGCCACCCCACTCAGCGGCGCGATGCCCAGAGCGAATCCGGCCGGGTTCGCAACGAACAGTAATGCCAGCGCCAGAGGCACCAGAATCAGTGCCGTGATCACCCGTTGGCGTAACACCTGCCGCAGTTATCCGCTAGGGGGAGCATTCATCGAGCTGCTCCTGGGTTTTACCAAAGCGCCGAGAGCGCCGGGCGTACCAGTCGAGGGCGTGACGAAACTCTGTTTCGTCAAAATCCGGCCAGCAGACGTCGCTGAAATAGAACTCGCTATAGGCGCACTGCCAGAGCAGAAAATTACTGATACGGCGCTCACCACCGGTGCGTATCAGCAAATCCGGATCGGGACAGGGGGAAAGCGCAAGGGCCTTCGCCACGGTTGATTCGTCAATCGAGTCCAGAGCCAGATGACCTTCAACCGCTTGACCAGCAATCGACCGGGCAGCCTGGGCAATATCCCAGCGCCCCCCGTAATCGGCGGCGATCTGCAGAGAGAGGGTTTTCCCCTCCGCAGTTTCCGCTTCAACGCGATTAATGCACTCGATCAGTTCAGCGGGGAATTTCTGCCGACTGCCCACCACCCGCAGTCGGATATCCTGCTCAACCAACTCCGGAAGCTCAGCCATCAATTGACTGGCGAACAGCTCCATCAACAGCTTCACTTCACTGGCGGGCCGATTCCAGTTTTCACTGCTGAAGGCGAACAGTGTGAGGAAAGGTATGTTCTCAACCACACAGAGCTCGACAATTTTTCTGGCTGCAACCGAGCCTTGCAGGTGGCCTTTACCGCGACTCAGCCCCCGTTCGAGCGCCCAGCGACCGTTACCGTCCATCACCACCGCAATGTGATCGGGAAGCTTGTCCGTGGGTAACCGGTGAGATTCCATCAATGAACCGAGTCGCTAAACTTCGAGCAGGTCAGCCTCTTTCGTCTTAACCATTTCATCGATTTCAGCGACAAACTGGTCGGTAAGTTTCTGGATTTCGTCGCCGGCAGCGCTCTCCTCGTCGCTGGAGATTTCTTTTTCTTTCAGCAGATCCTTGAGGGTGGAAAGCGCGTCCCGACGTATATTTCTAACCGCCACCCGGCTGCGTTCACCCTCGGTGCGCACCAGTTTGCCGAGCTGCAAACGGCGCTCCTCGGTCAGCGGGGGCACCGGCACCCGAATCACTTCTCCGGCGAGCACGGGATTCATGCCCAGACCGGACTCGCGAATGGCTTTATCCACCGCCGCGACCACCGTCTTGTCCCAGGGGGTTACCGTCAGCGTACGGGAATCACTGGCCACCACGCTGGCCACCTGAGACAGGGGCGTTTCAGCGTCGTAATAGACAACCGTCACCCCGTCAAGCAGCGAGGCGTGGGCGCGACCGGCACGAATTTTTTTTAACTCTTCCTGCAATGCCTGCAGGGTCTTTTTCATCCTGACGCCGGCATCCTGTTTAATATCATCAATCATTACCGGTTTCCTCTGGTTAAATCGTCATTGTCCTGCAGCAGCATTGGCCCCTTTAACCCGGCATTTCACCGACATGGGTGCCATCATCGCTACCGCGAAGTATCCGCTCAAGCACCCCGGGTCGGGTCATGTTAAACACTCTCAACGGCAGCCGGTGGTCTCGACTCATCACCACGGCGGTAGCGTCCATCACCGCCAGCTGCTCGGTCAATACCTGTTGGTAATCGAGCCGTTTATAGAGCACCGCGTCGGGATGGGCCACCGGGTCGGCATCGTAGACACCATCCACCTTGGTAGCCTTGAGCATCATCTGGGCATTAATATCAATGGCCCTGACACAGGCGGCGGTATCGGTAGTGAAATAGGGGTTGCCGGTGCCACCGGCGAAGATCACCACGCGGCCTTTCTCCAGATGGCGCAGCGCCCGTTTGCGAACAAAGGGCTCAGCGATACCATCGATTCCCAGGGCCGACATCACCCGGGCCGGAACCCCGCTGCGCTCCAGCATATCGTGAAGCGCCAGGGCGTTCATGACCGTGGCGAGCATACCCATATAATCAGCAGTCGCCCGATCCATGCCATCGGCGGCCACGGAAATTCCACGAAAAATGTTGCCGCCGCCGATAACAATACCAAACTCAACGCCGGCTTCTACCAACAGAGCGATCTCGTCGACCACCTGTTTCATTGCAGCCCGTTCAACTCCATAACCGGCTTCGCCCGCCAGGGCTTCACCGCTGAGCTTGAGCAATACCCGTTTTACCACGGGCTGTGCGCCGGACTCTGCCACTAATCAGCCGCCCTTGGCCTGCTTCATCACTTCTGCGACGAAGTCTTCTTCTTTCTTCTCAATGCCCTCGCCGACCTGAAAGCGAATAAATTCCAGAGCCGTGGCTCCGGCTTTGTTCAGCAGTTTACCCACGGTGACATCCGGGTCCTTGACAAAGGCCTGGCCGTTGAGGGTTACCTCCGCCAGGTATTTGCGAATTCGGCCATCGACCATTTTTTCCTGAATCGCTTCGGGCTTACCGCTTTCGGCCGCCTGAGCGGCGTAAATTTCCCGCTCTTTTACCAGTAGGTCGGCGGGGACATCCGCTTCGGCAATGCAGAGGGGATTGCTGGCGGCGATATGCATGGCCACATCCTTGGCCAGGCTAGCATCCCCCCCTTCAAGCTTGACCACCACGCCGATATTGCCGCCGTGCATATAACTGCCATAAACCACGCCCTCACCGCTGAGATTGGCGAGGCGCCGAATCTGAATATTCTCACCAATTTTAAGAATGAGTTGCTGACGGGTCTCTTCCACCGTTTGTCCGCTGCTGAGGCTGGTGGCAAGCAGGTCATCGACGTTATCAAGCTTACCGGCAACCGCCGCCACCGCATCGCAGAAGGCAATAAAGGATTCATCCTTGGCGACAAAATCGGTCTCGCAGTTAATTTCCAGCAATCCGGCACTCTGACCGCCTTGATGGGTGACTACCCGGCCTTCGGCTGCGATACGGCCAGCTTTTTTATCGGCTTTTGCCTGACCCGATTTCCGCATGGCCTCGATCGCCGCATCGATATCGCCATCGGTTTCCACCAGGGCCTTTTTGCATTCCATCATTCCCAGCCCGGTACGCTCGCGCATCTCTTTCACTAACTGAGCGGTCACTGCCATTTCGATTTCCTCGCTAAGTGGTGCCGGTAAACCGTGAGCCGGGAATCCCATCTTCAGGCTCACGCTACCGATTCAATACAAAAAAAGAGGGGCCAATACACCCCTCCAGAAAATAATAAATTTGGCCGCGAACCCCGCTGACGGGAACGGGCCAGGTCAGGCCGTCGGCTTATTCGCCCGCGTCGACAACCTCGACAAATTCATCCTCATTTCCGGCGGTTTGCACCGCCCGGGCGTCCTGAATAGCCGCCGAGGCAGTGGTCAGGTAAAGCTCA
This sequence comes from Gammaproteobacteria bacterium, assembly GCA_038113925.1. Classification (GTDB taxonomy): domain Bacteria; phylum Pseudomonadota; class Gammaproteobacteria; order Immundisolibacterales; family Immundisolibacteraceae; genus QNFC01. The sequence continues at coordinate 7,690 of JAYNPV010000008.1, forward strand.
ACGGCCCGGGTCGAATCATCGTTGCCAGGAATAACGTAATCGATATCGTCCGGGATATTGTTGGTATCGACCACTCCAACCACTGGTATACCCAGCTTTTTGGCTTCTTTAACAGCAATGTTCTCAAAACCGGTGTCGATCACCAAAATGGCATCCGGGCGCTTGTTCATGTTCCGAATTCCGCCGACGTTACGTTCAAGTTTTTCGTGCTCACGACGAAATTTCTGACGTTCTTTTTTCTTCAGCAGGCGGTCCGAATTTTCACCCAGCAGTTCTTCCAGCTCCAACAACCGGTTGACCGATTTACGCACCGTACTGAAATTGGTCAGCATTCCGCCCAACCAGCGGTGATCGACGTAAGGCATACCGCAGGCCTGAGCCTGCTCGGCGACCGCCTCACGCGCCTGACGCTTGGTGCCAACAAAGAGGATCGTTTTTCCGTCTGCAGCCATGCTGCCCAGAAAATTCATTGCTTCCTCGAATAGCGGCAAGCTCTTTTCGAGATTGATAATGTGTATCCGCTGACGCACACCAAAAATATAAGGTGCCATTTTTGGCGACCAGAATCGGGTTTGATGACCAAAATGGACACCCGCATCCAGCATATCGCGCATGGAAACCGCTTGCATAAACTACTCCAGAAATACTTAATTTATATGAATATAATCATTAGCTTAACCTGCCCGCCCTAACGCGCTTCGCAGGTCGACCGATGGCATCGGATACCGCAGCACGCGGCAATTTAGAGGCGCGTGTTATATCATTTCAGCTTCGCGGCGACAATCATCCGTTTCAGGTTTCTCCAGCGGAGCCGTCTGCACGGGAAAAACAGGCCCCCTGAGCGGGTTGGCCGAGGTTTACCCTTGCCGACCACACTGCTACAGTGCGCGCGCTTTTTTGGCGGGGGCATAGGCGCTGCAAGTGCCCGTATCTTCTCCAGGCAGACCTGTTGACGCAGGGCTGTCGAATCCCGAATTGCAGATACCCCCGTGACGCCAACCGATAAATTCAACGAACTCAACACCGACCTAATGACTACAACTTGCCTGGACCTATGACTGCGACGATTAAAACCCCCGAAGAAATCGAAAAAATGCGCAGCGCCGGGAAAGCGGCCGCCGAACTGCTATCGATGCTGGAAAAGCGGGTCGAACCCGGTATTACCACCAATCAGCTCAATGACATCTGTGAGGAGTACACGCAGAACACCCTGCAGGCGACTTCGGCCCCACTGAACTATCACGGCTTTCCCAAATCGCTCTGCACCTCGGTCAATCACGTGGTCTGCCACGGTATTCCCAACGATAAGGTTCTGAAGGACGGCGACATCATCAATCTGGACGTTACCGTAATAAAAGATGGATATCACGGCGACACCAGCGCCATGTGCGCGGTGGGCAAACCCTCGGTTAAAGCGCAGCGGCTGATGGATTGCTGCCGTGAGGCGCTGCTTATCGGAGTGCGTATGGTAAAACCCGGTGTCAGGCTGGGTGACATCGGCCATGCGATCCAGACTTATGCCGAATCCGAAAACTATTCCGTTGTCCGCGAATATTGTGGTCACGGGATAGGCGCGGTTTTCCACGAGGACCCGCAAGTGCTGCATTATGGCGTGCCGGGCACCGGGTTGGTCCTGCAACCGGGAATGACCTTTACTATCGAGCCGATGCTCAATATCGGCAAACGCCACGTCAAACAGCTGGCCGACAACTGGACGGTAGTGACGCGTGATCGCTCGCTCTCCGCCCAGTGGGAACATACCCTGCTGGTCACCGAAACCGGTTACGAGGTGCTCACTCTGCGCCACGACGAGGTTATATAACCGCCTTGTCCGATCATCCGCTTTCATCGACGGCCATCGCCCGGGCGCTGGCTGATCAGCCGCCGACCACCGCACTGTTACGCGAACACGCCAGCCAACTGCAGGAGCGGATACAACAGATGTTTGACGCCGGCGAAACCGCCGAACGCATCAGTCAGTATCGCTGCGAAATCGTCGACGCCCTGCTGAAAGGAATCTGGCAGTTAAATATTGACGACCCGAAACTGAGCCTGGTGGCCGTCGGCGGCTACGGCCGTGGGGAGTTGCAGCCGGCATCGGATATCGACCTGCTGATCGTCGCCGATAAACCCAGACAGATCCGTCAGTCCGACGCCGCTATTCGCAGCTTCATCACTCTGCTTTGGGACCTGGGACTGGAGGTGGGTCAAAGCGTTCGCACCCTCAAACAGTGTGTCAGCGAAGCGCGCAAAGACATCACCGTGATGACCACCCTGATTGAAGTGCGCGACTTGTGCGGCAAACCCAGGGTAGCTGACCTGAAGCGGGTGTTATCGCCGCGAAAACTCTGGTCAAGCAAACAATTTTTCAAGGCCAAAATCGTCGAGCAGCAGCAACGTCACCAGAACTTTGGCGAATCCAGCTACATGCTCGAACCCAATATCAAGGAGAGCCCCGGAGGTCTGAGGGACCTACAGACTATCGCCTGGATCGCGAAACGTCATTACGGCAGGGATTCACTCGAGGCCTTCACCCACATCCATTTTCTTGATCAGAAAGACCTGACCATTCTGCGCGAAAGCCGCGCCCTGTTGTGGTGGATTCGTACCGGATTGCACCTTCTCAGTGGTCGCAAGGATGATCAGTTACTGTTTCATCATCAGCGTGAACTGGCCCGACTGGCCGGGTATGAGGACAACGACAACGCCCTGGCGGTCGAGCTCTTCATGAAAGACTACTATCGGGCCGTAATGGAACTGCGCCGCCTGAATGAAATGTTCATGCAACAGCTGCGTGAAGAAATCCTGATGCGCCGGCGCAGTAATCGGGTTCGCAAGCTCAACCCCCGTTTTCAGCTTCGCAGGCAACAGCTGGAAGTGGTTGATGACCAGGTCTTTGCGCGGCACCCCGAAGCCCTGATGGAGCTCTTCGTGCTACTGGCAAAACACGGCACCCATATCGAGGATGTCAACGCCGCCACCATTCATCTGGTTCGGCAGTATTGTGTTCAGGTGGCTGAAGCGTTTCGATCCAGTGGCCGTACCAATGAACTCTTTCTGGAATTTCTGCGCCAACCCCATGGCGTTTTTGAACAGCTGCGGCGCATGCATCGATTTGGCGTGCTGGGGATCTTTTTTCCTGAGTTTCAGCGGGTCACCGGACAGATGCAACACGACCTGTTCCACGTTTATACCGTTGACGAACACACCCTGCTCTGCGTGCGCAACGCCCTGCGTCTGGCCAGCGATGACTGTGCGGATAATCCGTCAGATTGTCAGCAGATATACCGGCAACTGGCCAAACCGGAACTCCTGCTGATTGCCGCCCTCAACCACGATATCGGCAAAGGCCTGGGGGGCAATCATTCTGCACTGGGGGCCGAACGCGCCCGCGAGTTTTGCGACCAACTCAATCTAACCGCCGATGAGACCGAGCTGGTCGCCTGGCTGGTCAACACGCATCTGGATATGTCCTCACTGTCGCAGAACAGCGACATCAGTGATGCCAACGTGATCCAACGGTTTGCCGATCACGTCGCCACCCCGGAACGACTCAACTATCTCTATCTGCTGACCATTGCGGATATGCAGGCCACCGGCCCGAGCGTCTGGAATGCCTGGAAAGGCTCCCTGTTAGAGCAGCTGTTCCGGGCGACCCGACAACGGCTGCGGGCAGGCCATTCAGCAATTGCCAACGAAACCAGCCTATCGAACCTGCAACAGGCCACCCTGGCGCTGCTCCCTGCCGAAAAAATCCCGGCGGATCGGGCCAAATCCTTCTGGGCAAAATTGGACGACGATTATTTTCAGCGGTTTAGCCCGGCCGAAATGGCCTGGCACGCCCGTTACGTCGTTCCCAAGCTGGATAACCAG
>JAYNPV010000008.1:11572-17639 GCA_038113925.1 Gammaproteobacteria bacterium
TGGTGGCCACCCGCGATTTTCCTAATCGAGGTGGCACCGGCATATTCGTTTACACTGCGGACCGACCCAGCCTGTTTGCCAATATCGCCACGGAGATCGGCAGGCAGGCACTCGACATTGTCGATGCCCGCATATTAACCACCGCAGACGGTTTTGCCCTGGATACCTTTATCGTTCTTGATGCCCAGGGCGAACCCATCAGCGAACCCGAGCAACGACGGGTAATTCGTCGGGCGATTAAAAAATCGCTCAGCAAGCCACAGGCCGAACAGAGACCCTTCACCCGCCGCCAGGATCGACAGTCCCGGGCCTTTCAACTCCCGGCAGAGATCAGCTTTGAACCCGGTCCCTCCGACGACACCCGACAAATGGAAATCACCGCCAGCAACCAGCCCGGCCTGGTAGCCACTATTGCTTCTATCCTGGCCGCCCACCAGATATCGATATTACACGCTCGCATCAACACCTACGGCGAGCGGGTCCAGGATCAATTCATTGTCACACTGCCAGCTATCAATGACGCCGCAACCGAGGCCCTGCTTGATAAGTTGCAAACCGAGCTGTTAACCGCCCTGAATCCCGATTCCGACCTGCCAGACACCCCGGTGACTCGCGAGCACCTATCCGGATGAGCACAATTGACGGCAGCGCGATGAACCCGGGCCTGGAAAAATTACACCCTTACCCTTTCGAGAAGATGCGCGCGCTGTTCGCTGCAGACGGCGAGGGCTCCGCCCCGCCGGCGGAGCTCATTGATCTCTCTATCGGCGAACCCAAACACCCGACCCCGGCGATCATCGTCGCAGCCCTCAAAGAGCAGCTGGATTCCCTCTCCAGTTATCCGAAAATAATCGGCGAACCGGCACTGCGGGAAGCAATTGGTCAGTGGCTGCAACGACGGTTTGGTGCGGCGGTCGACCCCGGCCGGCAGATACTGCCGGTCAATGGCACCCGCGAGGCCCTGTTTGCTATTGCCCAGTGCCTGATCGATAGCCGCAGCAACGCGCGGGTGATGCTCCCCAATCCCGGTTACCAGATTTATGAAGGAGCCGCACTACTGGCAGGGGCCCGGCCCGACTACCTGTCCCTGACCCGCGAACACGGTTACCAGCCCGACTACGCCTCGGTCACCGCAGATCAGTGGCAACAGACGCGGCTGCTTTACCTCTGCAGCCCCGGCAACCCCTGTGGGGCTGTCGCCAGCCTGGAGACGCTGCAGACGCTGATTGAGCTGTCGCTCACCCACGGTTTTGTCATCGCCGCCGATGAATGTTACTCAGAAATTTATACCGATGAACAAAACCCTCCCCCGGGGCTGCTGGAAGCGGCCACGGCCATGGGTCACACTGAGTTTCGCAACTGCCTGGTTTTTCACAGCCTCTCCAAGCGCTCCAATGTGCCGGGGTTACGCTCAGGATTTGTCGCCGGCGATGAGCGGCTGATCGAAGCCTTCCGGCAATACCGCACCTATCATGGCTGCGCCATGGCACCCCCTTTTCAAGCCGCCAGCATTACCGCCTGGAACGACGAACGGCATGTGCAGGAAAACCGCCAGCGCTATCGAGAAAAATTCAGCGCCGCATTAAAATTACTCCCTGCGGGGCGGGTTGAGGCACCCGCCGGGGGCTTCTACCTCTGGTTACCCACCCCCGGTGATGACCAGCAGTTCGCCCGCGAGCTGTATCATCAGCAGGGGGTAAAGGTTGTCCCCGGCAGTTTCCTGGGGCGCGAGCAAAATGGTTTTAATCCCGGCGGGGGTTATATCCGCTGCGCCCTGGTTGCGGAAGAATCGGTCTGCGACCAGGCGATCAGGCGCATTTGCCGTCTGCTTTAACCGCGGCGACCCGACGGCCTGATCAAACCCTGTTTTCACCACACTATATTTAAGGATCACCACTGGAAATGAAAAACCTGCAATCCACCATTGAATCGGCGTTTGAAAATCGTGCCGAGATCTCCCCGGCTTCCGCCCCCGCCGATGTCGTCGACGCGGTCAACCAGGCGCTGGCGATCATCGACAGCGGCGAGTCCCGCGTGGCAGAACCTACCGCCGAGGGCTGGCAGGTCAATGACTGGTTGAAAAAAGCGGTTCTGCTCTCTTTTCGAATCAACGACAACGCCCCGATGGAGGGCGGGTTCACCCGCTATTTCGATAAGGTTCCCAGCAAGTTCGACGGTTTCAGCGCCGAACAGTTTGCCGCGACCGGCTGCCGCGTGGTGCCCCCCGCAGTGGTGCGCCAGGGCTGCTATATCGGCCGTAATGTGGTGCTTATGCCTTCCTACGTCAACATAGGTGCATACGTTGACGAAGGCACCATGGTCGACACCTGGGCCACCGTCGGCTCCTGCGCGCAGATTGGCAAAAACGTCCACCTGTCCGGTGGCGTGGGCATTGGCGGCGTGCTCGAACCCCTGCAGGCTGCGCCTACCATCATCGAAGACAACTGCTTCATCGGTGCCCGTTCGGAAGTGGTTGAAGGCGTGATCGTTGAGCGCGATTCAGTCATTTCCATGGGGGTCTACATTGGCCAGAGCACCAAAATCTATAATCGCGCCACCGGCGAAATCAGCTACGGCCGGGTACCGGCCGGCTCCGTGGTGGTCTCCGGCAACCTGCCGGCGGCCGATGGTAGCCACAGCCTCTACTGCGCGGTAATCGTCAAACAGATTGATGAAAAAACCCGCTCCAAAGTGAGCATCAATGAACTGTTGCGCGACCTGTGATTCTTTACGGCATACCCAACTGCGACACGGTCGCCAAAGCCCGCCGCTGGCTGGACCAGGCCGGTATCGATTACCAGTTCCATGACTTCAGGGCAGACGGTATTACCGCCGAGCAGATCCAGCAGTGGTGCGCTCAGGTTGACTGGACCACGCTGCTCAACCGCCGCAGCACCAGCTGGCGCAAACTCAGTAAACAGCAGCAGGCGGAGATCGACCAGCCGAGCGCCATCGCCCATATGGCGCAGATGCCGACACTGATCAAGCGACCCGTGCTGGTCACCGGCAAGGGGATCGAGGTCGGTTTTAAGCCTGAGCGCTACCAGCAGTTGCTGGGTTAGCCGACTCCACCATGAGCGCAACCTTAGACCTCACCTGTGAACTGATCAGCCGGAACTCGGTAACGCCGGTGGATGGCGGCTGCCAGCGGCTGATTGCCGACCGGCTGGAAACACTCGGCTTTGAGATTCATCACCTGCGATTTGGAGAGGTCGATAACCTCTGGGCGGTAACGGGTGATCGGGGGCCGCTGTTCTGTTTTGCCGGCCACACCGATGTGGTGCCGCCGGGGGAGCTGGAGCAGTGGCATACCGATCCATTCGATCCGGTGATTAAAGATGGCCTGCTCTACGGCCGCGGCAGCGCAGACATGAAAGGCAGTCTGGCGGCCATGGTGGTAGCGACCGAGCAGTGGCTAAATGAGTCGCCTGAAACCGGTCGGCTGGCATTTCTGCTGACCAGCGACGAGGAGGGTCCGGCCACCGACGGCACCATCAAGGTAATGCAGTGGCTCAGCGAACAGCAGCAACAGATCGATTACTGCCTGGTGGGCGAGCCCAGCAGTAGTGAACGCCTGGCCGATGTCGTTCGCAATGGTCGCCGGGGTTCCCTCAGCGGCCAGCTGATTTTGCAGGGGATTCAGGGCCACGTCGCCTATCCGGAAAAAGCCGATAACCCGATTCATCGGGTCGGGGGAATTATCGAAACCCTGCAGGCCATCGAATGGGACCAGGGGGACGAACGTTTTCCCCCCACCAGTTTTCAGATCAGTAACATCCACGGCGGCACCGGGGCCGGAAATGTCATTCCCGGCGAAGTCATTCTCGACTTCAATTTCCGCCATGGCCCCGTCAGTCCGCAGGAACAGCTGAAACGACGCTTCACCAAAATCGTTGACGACGCCAGTGACCGTTATGAAATCAACTGGGCCAGCAGTAACGGCCAACCCTTCTTCTGCCCCCCGGGAAATTTCATTCAGGCGGTCTGCGACGCCATCGCCGAACAGACCGGCCAGCCGCCGCAACTCTCAACCGGGGGAGGCACTTCAGATGGGCGATTCATCGCCCCGAGCGGTGCAGAAGTGATCGAACTGGGACCCAGAAACGCTTCCATTCACAAGGTCAACGAGTCAACACCGGTCGAGGAGCTGGATCAGCTCACGGCAATCTATCTGGCCATCCTGCAACGGGTGCTGGGTAGAGACCGTTAAACCGACCTGTCAGTAATCAAAGCCGGGCATCGTGCCGCTTCAACTCCCCTGACCAGCTCAAAATGTCCTCATCGCCGGTCACCAGAGTCGCCGACTGCAGAATCGCCGTGGCGGCGATCATTCGATCAGCCGGGTCCGGGGTTATCCCGTCCAGTTCCACCGCCAGCAAGCCGACTTCACCATCAATGGGAATTTCGCGCACACCCGACTTTAAAAGTGAATTGCGCCAGGCCTGCAAGGGCATGGCGATCTCAAGCCGTTTGCGGTGTTTAAGCATGACCATCTCCCAAAAGCTGATCGCGCTCACCAGCAACTCATCGTTTGCTAAAGCCGCATCAACCATATCGCGGGTCCGCTGACCGACTATATCGCAATCCTGGGTTACCCAGACCAGGGCATGGGTATCAAGGATAATCATTTCTGCTTACCGATCGGTAAAATCGGGCTGATGATATCGCCCTTGATAGTGACCGAATCCCGTAAAAACCCGAATAGCGTGTCGGGGCGATCCACGTAGGGGACTAATTTGCCCACCGGGATCCCCTCTTTAGTAATGACTACTGTCTGCGCCTGTTCCCCCACCTCATCGACTAACTCCAGGCATTTTGTTTTAAATTCTGCTGCCTTTACCTTAATCACCCCGCTCTCCTCCAGTATACGCATGGTCCATTGCTAATGATTGAATATGCCCGGTAGACGCCATCCGGCGATCACCGAAGTAAAACTGTAACAACTTAACAGTTGTTCAGCCACCCTTGCCAGGCGCATTTTTGTTATCCGCAGCAGACGCGGTGCCACCACTGAGTTACATACTTCTTCGGTACTCCCCACCCACCTGGTAAAGCGCCGCGCTGATCTGCCCCAGTGAGCAACATTTAGCGGTGTCCATCAGGGCGGCAAACACGTTTTCACCGGCTACCGCACGCTCCTGCAGTGCCCTCAGGGCGACCTCGGCCGCCGCCTGATGAAAGCTGTTAAAGCGGTTCACCGCATCAATCTGCTGCTGTTTTTCCTCGGCCGATGACCGTATCAGTTCAAGGATAGTCTCGTTAGCCGCCTCCGCACTGGCGTCGAGAAAGGTGTTAACACCGATAAGCGGCAGCGAGCCATCGTGCTTGCGATGCTCGTACTCCATGCTCTCGTCCTGAATTTTGCCGCGCTGGTACATAGTCTCCATCGCCCCGAGCACCCCGCCACGCTCCGACAGCCGCTCAAATTCCTGATAAACCGCCTCCTCCACCAGATCGGTGAGCTCATCAATCACAAAAGAACCCTGCATCGGGTTCTCGTTCTGGTTCAGGCCCAGCTCGCGGTTAATAATCAGCTGTATCGCCACCGCCCGGCGTACCGACTCTTCGGTGGGCGTGGTCACGGCCTCGTCATAAGCGTTGGTGTGCAGACTGTTGCAGGAATCATAGAGAGCGTAGAGCGCCTGCAGGGTGGTGCGGATATCGTTAAATTGCACCTCCTGGGCATGCAGGCTGCGGCCGGAAGTCTGGATATGGTATTTCATCATCTGGCTACGTGGACTGGCGCCGTAACGCTCGCGCATGGCCCGCGCCCAGATGCGCCGTGCCACCCGGCCCAGCACCGCGTATTCGGCATCCATGCCGTTGGAAAAGAAAAACGACAGGTTGGGGGCAAAATCATCAATCGCCATGCCCCGCGCCAGATAATATTCAACGATGGTGAAACCGTTAGAGAGGGTAAACGCCAGCTGGGAGATCGGATTCGCCCCGGCTTCAGCGATGTGATACCCGCTGATGGAGACACTGTAAAAATTGCGTACCCCCTGGTCGATAAACCAGGCCTGCACGTCACCCATCATGCGCATGGCAAATTCAGTGGAGAAAATAC
>JAYNPV010000008.1:17649-23121 GCA_038113925.1 Gammaproteobacteria bacterium
TCCTTGAGAATATCTGCCTGCACCGTGCCACGCACCTGGGCCAGGGTTTCCTGGCGGATGCGGGCATAGGTATCGGCGTCCACCAGTTGATCGCCGGTGACTCCCAGCATCCCCAGACCGAGACCGTCATTGCCGACAGGCAGTTCGCCCTCATAAGCAGGGCGTGGGGCATCTTTATAAAGCGCTGCGATGGTTTTTTCCGCCGCCTCCCAGCCGCCGCTCGCCCGCAGATGTTTTTCTACCTGCTGATCAATCGCGGTATTGAGAAAAAACGCCAGCAGCATCGGTGCCGGCCCGTTGATGGTCAGGGACACTGAGGTCAGCGGATCACACAGGTCAAAACCTGAGTAGAGTTTCTTGGCGTCGTCGAGGGAGGCAATGGATACCCCGGAGTTACCCACCTTGCCGTAAATATCGGGGCGTGGATGGGGATCCTCGCCGTAGAGGGTTACCGAATCAAATGCAGTGGAAAGGCGATTGGCGTCGTGATCGGCGGCCAGATAATGAAACCGGCGATTGGTGCGCTCCGGCGTACCCTCGCCAGCAAACATCCGCACCGGGTCCTCACCCTGGCGTCGATAGGGGTAGACACCGCCGGTGTAGGGGTAAAAACCGGGCAGATTTTCCCGGCCGAGAAAGCGTAATTGATCCCCCGGATCGGTGAAACGGGGCGGCGCTATTTTTGGCACTTTCAGGTGGCTGATGGTCTCAAAATAGTTTTCGCCGGTGATCTCCCGGCCGCGGACCTGATAACGGTAGCTGTCTGCCACCACGGATTCGCGCCGCGCCGGCCACTCGCGCAACTGTTGCAGACTTTCCTCACTCAATTCACCCAGCGCGGTTTGATAGTTGCGGCGCAGCGTTTGCAGGCTGTTGTCATCCGCCTGTTCCAGCACCTGGGCCGGATAGGGATCGAGCCACTGGGGTAACTGCTTATCGTCGAGGGACTGCAGGCTATGAAAATAGTGCGCCGCCTGGCTGACCCGGTCGGCCTGGGCATCAATGGCGCGGTTAATTCCCCGGCCCTGTTCGGCAATCTCGGCCAGGTAGCGCACCCGGCTGGCAGGGATTAAGGTCTGCCCGCTCGGCAGCTCATCGCTGCTCTCGATCGCCGGCGACCAGCTCGCCTCGTCCAGGTTCAGGCGCTGGACCATGCCCTGGCAAAGATGCAGAAACAGCTGGTTGACACCCAGATCATTAAACTGACTGGCGATGGTGGGAAATACCGGAATCTGCTCATCGCTCAGATCAAATTTATTCTGATTACGCCGCCACTGCTTACGCACATCGCGCAGGGCATCCTCGGCCCCCCGTTTTTCAAACTTGTTCAGCACCACCAGATCGGCGAGATCGAGCATATCGATCTTTTCCAGCTGTGTGGCCGCTCCGTACTCGCTGGTCATCACGTAGATCGAGTAATCAACCAGATCGATGACTTCACTGTCGCTCTGACCAATACCGGCGGTTTCCAGTAGCACCAGCCCAAAGCCCTCGTCACAAAGAGTGTCGATCACCTGTTCGAGCACCGCGCTGGTAGCCAGATGACTACGCCGGGTAGCAATGGAGCGCATAAAAATACGCTCGTCACGCAGGCTGTTCATGCGGATGCGGTCACCGAGCAGCGCCCCACCGGTGCGCCGACGGGTGGGATCAACCGCCAACACGGCAATTTTCAAGTCAGGAAAATGGCGTAGAAAACGCTGTATCAGTTCATCGGTGAGGCTGCTTTTACCGGCCCCACCCGGGCCGGTTATGCCGATCACCGGCGGCTGCCCGGGCTGACGTGCACGCCCCGAGGACTGTTCGTCCGGGCCATCGAGTTCCAGTCGGGTGATCTGCTGGCCAATACGCAGTGAATCAGCGGGCGTACCGCTACGGCCCGCCGTCGCCGCTGCGGCGGTTTTATTCAACATATCGGCGATCATGCCGTCGAGACCAAAATTACGGCCATCTTCCGGGCTGTATATGGCAGCCACACCGTAGTCCTGCAACTCGGCAATTTCTTCCGCAACAATCACCCCGCCACCGCCGCCAAACACCTTGATGTGGCTGGCACCGGCCTGCTCGAGCAGATCGACCATGTACTTGAAATACTCGATATGACCGCCCTGATAGGAGCTGATGGCGATGCCGTCCACGTCTTCCTGCAAGGCCGCCAGTACGATTTCATCCACGCCGCGGTTATGGCCCAGGTGGATCACCTCCGCGCCCTGTTGCTGCATGATGCGACGCATAATATTAATCGCCGCATCGTGGCCATCAAACAGCGATGCGGCGGTGATAAAACGTAGCGGCGGGGTCTGATCCAGTTGTCCGGCCTGCTTTTGCGGAGAGTTCACGCGCGCTCCTCTATCGGTACTGTCAGTCGAGTTCTCATGGCGATTCTACCCTGTCTACAGGCTCTCAGGCAGAACATGAGCCGCTACCTACCGGCCACCCCGCCTGGTCACCGGCAAGGAAAATCACGCCGAAGCCGGTGTGACTGCTCGGGTGAGTTGGGACGCCAGCGGCGGGTTTCTTCCAATTCCCAGCGGCTGGCCGCTGACGGGGCGTATTTAAGTCAAACGGTTTCGCGTTCGCGAAAACCGATCAGGTAGAGAATGCCATCGAGCCCCAGCGTCGACAGGGCATGATCCGCCGATTCTCGCACCAGTGGCTTGGCGCGAAAGGCGATCCCCAGCCCCGCCTTGCCCAGCATGGGCAGATCATTTGCACCATCACCGACCGCAATGGTCTGCTCCAGTCGAATTCCCTCCTGGGCGGCGATCTGTTCCAGCAGCTCGGCCTTGCGGGCACCGTCCACCACCTGTCCGCTGACCCGGCCGGTGACCTTGCCGTCGACGATCTCCAGTTCATTGGCATAGACATGGTCAATCCCCAATCTGCGCTGCAAATGGCGGCCAAAATAACTGAATCCCCCCGACAGAATCGCGGTTTTGTAGCCCAGCTCACGCAGATTGCTGATGAGCTTTTCCGCCCCCTCGGTGATCGGCAACTGCTCGGCAATTTGGTGCAGCAGCGACTCATCCAGCCCTTCCAGCAGTGCCAGTCGTTCGCGAAAGCTGGCGGTAAAATCCAGTTCACCCTGCATTGTCCGTTCGGTAATTTCAGCCACCCGTTCACCGACCCCGGCGGCGCGGGCCAGTTCATCAATCACCTCCACTTCGATAAGAGTGGAATCCATATCAAACGCCACCAGGCGACGATTGCGGCGGAAGATATCGTCTCTCTGTACGGCAATGTCGATATCCAGATCGTGGGCCAAAGGCACAAAATCGGCCTGCAAATCGGCCCGATTGACCTCGCCACGCACCGAAAACTCCACGCAGGCCGGTCCGCTATCGGCCGGCTCCTGTTCGAGTGACTGCCGACCGCTCAAACGGGTAATCTTGTCAATATTCAGTCCGTGTTCGGCAATCACCCGGGTCACCGCCGCCAGGTGGGCAGACTCCAACTTCCGCGCCAGCAAGGTGACCATGTGCCGGGCCTTGCCCTGACCGGCTACCCAGGTCTGGTAGCGTTCTGCAGAGATGGGGGTAAACGATACCTTCACCTCCATCTCATGGGCTTTAAACAGAATATCCTTGAGCACCGCCGCTGATTCCGTGGCCGCAGGGATCTGCACCAGAATACCCAGCGACAGCTCCGCGTGAATCGACGCCTGGCCAATATCAAGCACCGGTACGCCGTATTGCGCCAATACCCCGGTGAGGGCCGCCGACAGACCGGGGCGATCGCCGCCGCTAACATTAATTAATACGATTTCGTTCATGGAATCCGAATAGCAGTTAGAAAATAAAACCAGGCCAGATCAGCGCCTAAGCCAGCGCCTAAGCCAGCGCCTAAGCCAGAGCCTAAGCCAGAGCCGCACAGAGTGGCAGGCTGCGGGACTAAAAACAGCTTCCTCGAGTCGCTATTTTAACCGACTGTATCGCAGGACACTTATGCAAGAGATGATCGGATAATGTTAAAAAACTCGCCAGTCCTCACCGCACCAGCCCTGCGACATAGCCAGCGGGCATCCCTAAGCCAAGGCTTCAGGGGTTACAATGCAACCGATGGATCGGCCGATCGGCGAATGGGCCGCGCTCTGTAACGCGATCATAACTTTTTGCCGGTACTATTTATCGCCGAATCCGCGCCGGATTCCGCCGCCGCCCGGTCAATGATTCAGCGGCCGGCGCGGCCGCACACCGGACCCAACCGAATAACCGCCCCAAACAGACCTCAGTACTCAGACAAGGACAGGCACCATGGCACTCATCAGCTTGCGACAACTCCTCGATCACGCCGCCGAAAACGACTATGGCGTGCCCGCATTTAACGTCAACAACCTTGAGCAGGTGCGCGCCATTATGGAGGGCGCCGAAGCGACCAACAGCCCAGTGATACTGCAGGCCTCTGCGGGGGCACGAAAATACGCCGGACCGACCTTTTTGCGCCACCTGATTCTGGCGGCGATCGAAGAGTTCCCGGATATTCCCATCTGCATGCACCAGGACCACGGCGCATCACCGGCGGCCTGCCAGCAATCGATTCAGCAGAATTTCAGCTCGGTGATGATGGACGGCTCCCTGCTCGAGGACCAGAAAACCCCGGCCGATTTCAATTACAACGTCAACACCACTCGCCGGGTGGTGGAGATGGCCCACGCCTGTGGTGTCTCGGTCGAAGGTGAACTCGGTTGTTTGGGTTCTCTCGAAACCGGCGAAGCCGGTGAAGAAGATGGCGTCGGTGCGGAGGGCAAACTGACCCACGATCAGATGCTCACCGATCCGGAAGAAGCGGCCGAGTTTGTCAAAGCCACCGGGGTCGATGCCCTCGCCATTGCCATCGGCACCAGCCACGGTGCTTATAAGTTCACCCGCCCTCCTACGGGTGAGATCCTCGCCATTAACCGCATTAAGGAGATCAACCAGCGGCTGCCGGATACTCACCTGGTGATGCACGGTTCCTCCTCGGTGCCGCAGGACTGGCTGGCGATCATCAATGAATTTGGCGGCGACATCCCCGAGACCTACGGCGTGCCGGTGGCAGAGATTCAGGAAGGCATCAAACACGGCGTACGCAAGGTCAACATCGACACCGACCTGCGGCTCGCCTCCACCGGCTCGATTCGCAAATTCATGGCCGAAAACCAGGCCGAGTTCGATCCCCGAAAATACCTTTCTCAATCGCTCGCGGCGATGAAGGAAATCGTCAAAGCGCGCTATGAAGCCTTCGGCACCGCCGGACAGGCCGACAAGATCAAGGTACAGCCACTCGGCGCAATGGCCGGCCGCTATCAAAGCGGTGAACTCAACCCCCGGGTGGGTTAGGCCTACCCTGCGCCGGCTCAGCGAGATTGCTGCTGAGCCGGGAATCCCTGGAAACGGCCCCTGCCGAGGCAGCCAAGATTCCGGTGCTTGATCGGGGGCCTGGTATTCAGGGTGTGAATCATCGGCAGTTGCTCAACCCGAACGGAGACCGCGC
>JAYNPV010000008.1:23131-23692 GCA_038113925.1 Gammaproteobacteria bacterium
CCGCTGAGCTGCCGGCACCTTCGAGCTTGGCAGGCTCGACAACCGGCGGAGTCAACCCAAAGATGAAGCGCTGCTAACGCGATATTCATGCAGCGATCTGATTTCATCACCAGCCGGTGGCAGGGCGGCAGAAGTAGGTTATCCTTTGCCGGTTAATCTACCTAATAACTCCGTGAATAAAACCCGAGGAAGTATGACTTACTGCCTGGCCATTAAGGTACAGCAGGGATTGGTGTTTTGCGCCGATTCGCGCACCAATGCCGGCCCTGATCAGGTGAGCACCTATAGCAAGATGCACCGTTTCCCGCTGCTGGCAGACCGGCGAATGGTGCTGCTATCGGCCGGCAATCTGGCGACCAGCCAGGCGGTGGTGGCGCAGTTAAACAGAGACATCGATGACCCGGAGGCGGAGACCAGCCTTAACACGGTGCGCTATATTTCCGATGCCGCCGACTACGTGGGTCGCCTGAGCCTCGCCGAACAGCAAAAGTACACCAGCGGTGGTCCCGGAGCGGGGTTTAACGCCGAGGCGACCTTTATCCTCGGTGGCCAGGTGAGGGA
>JAYNPV010000009.1:0-7681 GCA_038113925.1 Gammaproteobacteria bacterium
CCGGTCGCCTGGGTACGGCACATGGTGACGTTGATATGGTGCCGGGCAAAAGACGATGTACGCAACCGCACCCCCTTCTCCAGCGCACCATCACCCAGATAAGCCCCCCATTCCCAGGCGGCCACAATCACGTGAGTTTTCAGGTTGGGGGCACTCACCCCCATGGATTCCGAGCCGTAAAAACCCAGGGGCCGAACATAGGCTTCATCTAGATTATTGGCGGTCACCACTTCACGACAGGCATTCAGAACCTGCTCGCGGGGGAAGGGCATATCCATCTGCAGTATATGGGCCGACCCAAACAACCTGTCGACGTGTTCCTGAAGCCTGAAAATAGCTGTTCCGCCAGCACATTGATAGGCACGCATCCCCTCGAAAACACCCATACCATAATGCAAGCTGTGGGTCAGAACATGAACCTTTGCTTCCCGCCACGGCACCATCTCACCATCAAACCAGATGAACCCGTCACGATCTTCCATACCCAATTTTCAATTCCTTACAAAATTACGGAACGCCTGAGACGCTCCCCAAGCTTCACTAAGCTTTTCCAAGTGAAACACAATTTCTTTTGACCCAACGGTAGAGTTTATCGCTTTCGCGCTACCCTTAGGAAGTGGGATGTAAAAAGCCAATGCTCGCTTCAGGCCGGATTACCAACTCTGCCTGTTTCACATAATAAAAAGCCCCGGTGAACAAACACCGGGGCTTTTCAGGCTTTAGGTGAAATGCGACTTACATCATGCCGGGCATGCCACCCATGCCGCCCATGCCACCCATCGGATCCATGCCACCCATCGGCGGTCCACCGGCATCCTTGGCAGGCAAATCAGCCACCGCACATTCGGTGGTAATCAACAGGCCAGCGATAGAGGCAGCATTCTGCAATGCGACACGAGTCACCTTGGCAGGATCCAGAATACCCATCTCCAGCATGTCACCATACTCAGAGGTAGCAGCGTTGTAACCATAACTGTCCTTCTTGCTGTCACGCACATTGGTCAGGACCACAGCAGGTTCATCACCTGCATTGCTGGAAATCTGCCGCAGCGGCTCTTCCATTGCCCGCAAGGCGATACGTACGCCGTGTTTCTGGTCATCATTGTCGGTATCGACTTTAGCAACTGCGGCACTGGCGGTTACCAGCGCTGAACCGCCGCCTGGCACGACCCCTTCTTCGACGGCGGCACGGGTTGCATGCAGCGCATCTTCAACGCGGGCTTTCTTCTCTTTCATTTCCACTTCGGTGGCCGCACCGACCTTGATCACGGCAACACCGCCGGCGAGTTTGGCAATCCGCTCCTGCATTTTCTCTTTGTCATAATCAGAACTGGTGTTTTCCATCTGCGCACTGATCTGCTCGACTCGGGCCTGAATGTCCTCGGCTTTGCCCACACCATCGATAATGGTGGTGTCATCTTTACCGATGGTGACACGCTTGGCGGTACCCAGATCTTCCAGGGTCGCTTTTTCCAGGCTCATGCCGGTCTCTTCAGAGATAACGGTACCGCCGGTAAGAATAGCGATATCTTCGAGCATGGCTTTACGGCGATCGCCGAAACCGGGAGCTTTCACAGCGGCGACTTTGACAATGCCACGGATGTTGTTGACCACCAGAGTTGCCAGGGCTTCACCCTCGATATCTTCAGCGATAATCATTAAGGTGCGGCTGGCTTTGGCTACGTTTTCGAGCAACGGCAGCAGGTCACGGATGTTGGAGATCTTCTTGTCGTGCAGCAGGATCATCGGATCTTCGAGGTCCGCGGTCATCGACTGCTGGTCGTTAATAAAGTATGGGGAGAGATAGCCGCGATCAAACTGCATGCCTTCCACCATCTCCAGCGTATTTTCCAGACCGGTACCTTCTTCTACGGTGATAACACCTTCCTTACCCACTTTATCCATCGCATCTGCAATGATTTCACCCACGCTGGCGTCAGAGTTGGCAGAAATGGTGCCCACCTGGGCAATGGCTTTACGATCAGTACAAGGCTTCGAAAGTTTGGCGATTTGCTCAACGGCAACCGCAACGGCTTTATCGATGCCCCGCTTCAGGTCCATCGGGTTGGCGCCGGAGGCGACAGCTTTAACGCCTTCAACCGCAATCGACTGAGCCAGAACCGTAGCGGTGGTGGTGCCATCACCGGCACTATCGGAGGTGTGCGATGCCACTTCCTTAACCATCTGCGCACCCATGTTTTCGAACTTGTCTTCCAGTTCAATCTCTTTCGCTACTGAAACGCCGTCTTTGGTCATGGTCGGCGCACCGAAGGATTTTTCCAGAATTGCGTTACGTCCTTTTGGACCCAGGGTCACTTTGACCGCATTCGCGAGAGTGTTAACCCCAACCATCATTTTCTGGCGGGCGTCGCCCCCAAAATATACTTCTTTAGCCATTTTCGTTGCTTCCTCAACTATTCAGAATTTGGATTGGCCCCACCAGTAATGGGCGCGGCCTGCATTTGGTTTGTAAATTACCGGTGTCGATTCAGTGGTTACTCGATCACGCAGAGGATGTCTTCCTCGCGCATGACCAATAACTCCTCATCGCCCACTTTGACGTCACTACCCGAGTACTTGCCAAACAGCACCTTGTCACCAACCTTGACATCCAGAGGGCGTACATCGCCACTTTCCAATATCTTGCCGTTTCCACAAGCAATCACTTCACCCTGCGCTGGCTTTTCTGACGCAGAATCAGGCAGCAAAATACCGCCAGCGGTGGTTTTTTCTTCCTCCTCACGGCGGACCACAACTCGGTCATGCAATGGTCGAATACTCATTTTCTATTTTCTCCTGGGTCAACATTAGGACTGAATTAAGAATTCAGCTAACTAAAAAAACAATGCAAATCAATAAGATTTGATTAGCACTCTCGCATGCAGGGTGCTAAATGATAGGGCTAACATCCGGCAAGTCAAGCATGCAGATGAAGGCTTATCCGTTACTCAACCCACAACACCGGAGGCCCGGTAGAGAAGCAGATGGGGACACGCGCACGGATTTCAAGGCCGCGCTGCAACAAAGTTGCCCCCGATCGGGTCTGATAGAGGGTTATTGCACGAAATATTCTGGTTCCAAATACCGACCACTCCTGCAAAAAAACCGCCGACCATTGCCCCGATGATTTTTGCCGGTTTGCGGGTTACCCTTTGGCTTCACCTTTGCGACCAGGGTTACATCACCTTACCCACTGGATAATGACCACAACACGACTGTTAATTGCTGCCCTGATGATCCTCGCCTCTGCAACCGGCCATGCGTTTGATTTGCTGGAGAGGGATTCTGTTCTGGACCCGCGCGAGGCATTCATCCCCACCCTGGTCAAGGATCACGGCCTGGCCCTTCACTGGCAGATTGCCCCCGGTTATTACCTTTATCGCGATAAAATTAAAATCGCGCAGATCAACCGGGACAGTCGCCACCCGCTGGTCCCGAAATTCGAGCCCGCAGAGCGAGTAATCGATAAGGAATTTGGCCACCAGCAGGTCTATCGCCACGCCACCACCATGGGCCTGGAGACACTACCGCCGGTCTCGGGGCAGCCGGCCTATCTGGAAATCACCTACCAGGGATGCAAGGAGGACCGGCTCTGTTACCCGCCCACTACCCTCCGGTTACCCCTTCCTAGCCAACCCCCGATCACTGAATCCCAATAGCAGCCAAAGAGAGATAGATGGAGCGTTTTTTAAAACAATTACCTTTACTGATATTGCTGGCTACCTGCCTGTTGGCAGGAATCGCCCTCTATGCCGACAACCCCATCGATGCCGTCCCCGGCGAGACAGAATCGGAGTCCGCTGCAAATTACCGCTTCACCCTGCCTGACCTCAAAGGCGAGATTCAGGATAGCGAGCAGTGGCAAGGCAAACTGCTGATCGTTAATTTCTGGGCAAGCTGGTGCGCACCCTGCCTGGAGGAAATGCCTCGCTTTATCACCCTGCAAACTGCATATGCTGATCGCGGGATTCAGTTTGTCGGCATCGGGATTGACCAACCTGAAGCGCTGGCAAAAGTGGTCGATCGTCTGGGCGTTAATTACCCGGTACTGCAGGGCGATTTTGACGCCATGCAGGTCGCTAAACAGTTTGGCAACGAATATGGGGTATTGCCCTATACCTCTATCCTTGACCCTGAGGGCGAGCTATTCATCACCATTGCCGGGGCGGTTCGGGAAGGCGAAATGGAGCAGTTGATTAAGAAATTCTTGCAATCAGCCGCTGCCAAACCGTCCGATAGTTCATCGATTTAGGGGGCTAATTGACGGCTTCCGTCGCTAATTGCACCTAAATCGCAATATTTCTGGACATTAAGGGAGCGATCCATACAATTCAATCTCAATCAACCTTCACCCCTGCGCAGTGAATCACCATGGCACGCCTGTTACTGTTAAACGGCCCCAATCTGAACCTCCTTGGCCAGCGCGAGCCGGAACATTACGATGCCACTACCCTCAGCGATATTGAGTCCAGTTGCCAGCAATTGGCCACCGACAGGGGGCATACCCTGGACACTTTTCAGAGCAATTCCGAGGGCGCGCTTATCGATAGAATTCACGCCGCAGGCGTGGAGGATATCGACTTTATATTGTTCAATCCCGGCGGATTTACCCACACCAGTGTGGCGTTAAGAGATGCGTTGGCGGCTGTCGATATCGCGTTTATCGAAGTACACCTGTCAAACATTTATGCTCGGGAATCCTTTCGCAAGCACTCCTATTTCTCAGAGCTGGCTGTCGGGGTCATTAGCGGGCTGGGCGCCCCTGGTTATGAATTGGCCCTGCAGGCGGCCATCTCACGGCTGAGCGGGCAGCAATAATGGGCTTTTCCTCACAATCCCAATCTTTTATGTAGAGTCACGACATACCCATGGATATTCGCAAAGTAAAAAAACTGATCGAACTTATTGATGATTCCGGCGTTAGCGAGATCGAGATAAAAGAAGGCGAAGAGTCGATTCGAATTTGCAAAAATGTGGTCGTCAACGCCGCACCGGTGGCAACAACGGCCTTGCCCACCTCGGCAGCGCCGCCGGTCGCCGCTCCGGTCAGTGCACCGGAACCAGACGACGATCTGCCGCCGGGGGACATAGTCACGTCACCCATGGTGGGAACTTTCTACCGGGCACCCTCGCCCACTAGTGCCTCATTCGTTGATATTGGCAAGTCGGTGAAAACCGGTGATGTGCTCTGCATTGTCGAGGCGATGAAATTAATGAACCAGATCGACAGCCAGTACTCCGGTACCGTAAAAGCAATCCTGGCAGAAGATGGGCAACCCGTCGAATATGGCCAACCCCTGTTCGTTATCGGCTAACGGGGGTACTCGGTGCTAAAAAAGCTTGTTATCGCCAACCGCGGGGAGATTGCCCTGCGTATCCTGCGTGCCTGCCGCGACCTGGGAATTTCAACCGTCGCCGTCCACTCGGAACCCGACCGGTCACTGATTCACGTCTTGCTGGCTGATGAATCGGTCTGCATCGGCCCCGCGCCTTCAACCGACAGTTATCTCAATATTCCGGCAATTTTAAGCGCTGCAGAGGTCACTAACGCCGACGCGGTCCACCCCGGTTACGGGTTTCTCTCCGAAAACGCCAGTTTCGCCACCTGTGTCGAGGAAGCAGGGCTGATTTTTGTGGGCCCCCGAGCCGACACCATTGAAAAAATGGGAGACAAAATCTCTGCCATTGCGCTGATGAACAAACTGGGTGTGCCCTGCGTACCGGGTTCTGGTGGCCCCATCGGTGATGATGACAGCGCCAATCTTCAGCTTGCCCAGAGCATTGGCTATCCGGTATTGATAAAGGCCGCGGGCGGCGGCGGGGGCCGCGGCATGCGGGTGGTCGAACACGCAGACGAGCTCTCCGTGGCTATCGCGACCACTCGCGCGGAAGCAGCTGCCAATTTTGCCAACGACGTGGTTTACATGGAGAAGTTTCTTGCCAATCCACGCCACATCGAATTCCAGGTGTTAGCCGATGGCAACGGCAACGCTATCCACCTGGGTGAGCGCGACTGCTCTATTCAAAGACGACACCAGAAGGTAGTTGAAGAAGCACCGGCGCCGGGAATTGATGCAGAGACACGCGCGCGCATTGGTGGCCTTTGCGTCAGTGTATGCGAGCAGATTAAATATCGCGGCGCCGGGACTTTTGAGTTCCTTTACGAAAACGGCGAATTCTATTTCATCGAAATGAATACCCGTGTCCAGGTCGAACACCCGGTGACAGAAGCGATCACCGGCATCGATATTATCAAGGAACAACTGAAAATCGCCGCCGGCGAGCCCCTTACCTACCAGCAACAGGATATCGAAATTCGGGGCCACGCCATTGAGTGCCGGATAAACGCCGAAGATCCCGATACTTTCCTGCCGGCACCGGGCCGAATCAATCATTATCACGCCCCCGGCGGGCCCGGCGTGCGTATGGACTCACATCTCTACTCTGGTTACACGGTGCCGCCTCACTACGACTCCATGATCGGCAAACTGATTGTCCACGGTGAGGACCGGGACGGCGCGGTGGGGCGTATGCAGGCTGCACTGGGAGAACTGATTATCGACGGCATCGCCTCCAATGTAGCTTTGCACCAACGCATCCTCGCCAACCCGCGCTTCCGCGCGGGCGACCTCACCATCCACTTTCTCGAATCCGCCTGACACTTCTGCATTCAGGCAAGTCTGCAGCCGGAATATTTGGTAGCGGAGAAAACGATCTGGCTCCGAAAATGCGCCGCCAGCGGGGTGGAACCAGGCCCAAACCTGTACAGAAATATCATGCAACCGCAAGCCTAATTCCCCGCTTTTTAGCAAAAATCCTTTGTAGAACATGATCCTGCAGCCATGTAGAATCATCGGCCCGATGGCAGCAAAACTGCCGGATAAGGACTGACCTGGGCAGCCGTTACCGACGTCTGTCACCAGCCAGCAACCAGCTGTAAGGCTTTCGGAAGATGCTGAAGAATGTTGATGGATGGTCTCGGCAACCGCTCGAGCACAGCAGATTTAAAGTCGATACCCATCTCTGTTGTTGGCCGGCAGGGGCTTGAGTCGGGTCGACCCTGATGAAAGATTTAGAGAAGGATTCAGATGAAAGAGTGTTATTACAGTAACTGCCCGGTCCCCAACGCCTTTGTTATCGCCATCAAGGTGTTTGAACAGGAACTCGCCGAGCGGGGAGTCCGTTTTAGTCTGCTGCCGAGTGCCAACTCTTCAACCCATTTTGCCGGCGATCTAGATGCCTATTTTCGCCTCGGCGGCGAGATACCGCCCCTGGTCACCCAGGGTCTGCGCGCCCCGGGGACCATTACCCTGATTGGCCTGACCCGTTTGCGGGGAATGCAGGGCCTGTTCGTCACCGCCGGGAGCGACATCAAGGACCCCGCTCAACTGAAGGGCAAGCGCATTGCTATGGCCTACAACGCGCGGATGCTGCTAGATGGTTTTGATCAGGCCGACTATCTTGCGCTAAATCCCTGGGACCAGACCATGGTGGGACTGGGCATGTGGGAGCTGCGTTGTATTCAAAACACCCTGGCCCTGGCTGACCTCACCATCGGGGATGTCGCACTGGTGGTGGTGATTTGCCGGTGGTCCGTGTCGGGGGCGGAGGCAGTCTGCGCGGGGTGGCAGTCTGCGGGAGGGCTGTGGTCGGTCTGTGCTAGCGGGGCGGGGCTGGCGCG
>JAYNPV010000009.1:7691-23580 GCA_038113925.1 Gammaproteobacteria bacterium
CCCCTGGTCCATCTCGCTGGCAGAAGCAGAATCCGCGGCGACCCATTCACCGCGAGACCTGTTTAAAGACACTTCTACCGCAGAGGGAAATCCCCAGGTAGAGGCACTGCTTGGCGGCCAGGTCGATGCCATTTTCTCGTTTCTCCCTTACGCCGCGGAACTTGCACAGCGCGGCGAAGCAAGAATTGTGAGAAATCTGGTGCCCCGTACCGAAGATGATTACATGAGCACCTTCGGCGTCAGCACAGCCCTGGTTGAGAAACATCCCGAAGTCGTGCAAGCGGTCATGGACGTGACCGTGATGGCGGCCCGCTGGGCTGCCGATCACCCCTATGAAACCGCTGCGATTCACGCGGAAAATTTACGGGTTAATCCGGAATCATTCTGGATTGCTTACGGCCCCAAATACCACAAACACCTGGTCCCCAGTCTGGGACCGAAAGATGTTGCGACGCTCAATCAGACCCAGAATTTTCTAGTCAAACACCGGGTACTTGAAAAGGCCGTAGACCTTGATCAATGGCGCGATGATCGCTTTTTGAACCAGGCATTGGCGAGGGATCTCTAGCTGATGGCCGCGCTCACCTACCCGACAGCGGGTCGTTACGACACCCAGTTCCTGCTCGATGGTACGGTGCCTGTCGAGGGGTTTGAGCTGGAGTTTCTCGGCATGGGGGAATTACCCTGGCCGCTGTTTCGCGACATGGTGACCAAACTCTCATATGACATTGCCGAGCAGGCGATATCCCACTATCTGATAGCGCTGGACCAGGGAAAACCACTGGTCGCCATACCGGTATTCCCCAGCCGCTTTTTCCCCCAACTGGGCACCACCGTCAACAAGGACTCCGGCATTGAAACCCCTGCTGATCTGGTCGGTAAGCGAGTCGCGGTTTGCGGTTTTGGCTATAACCCCGCTGCCTGGATGCGCGGCATTCTTGAACACTACTACCAGTTACCGGTGAAGGACATTATCTGGGTTGCCGACCGCGAAGACCCGTTTCTGGCCGGCTTGAACTATCAACCCGCCAAAGGTTATGTGGTGGAACCAATAGATGGGCTTTCAGCCGAGTTGATGACCGCAAAGGGCATTCATCGGGTCGCTGCACTGGAAGAGGGGCGCGTTGACGCCCTGATCGCTCCCGGCGGCGGCGCCCCCACCGACGGTAACACCCGGCGTCTGCTCAATGACCCGGCATCTCAACTCGGCGACTTTGTGGCAGCCACCGGAATCTACCCCATTAATACGGTGATCACCCTGCGCCGTAGCACCCTGGAAGCGAATCCCGGGTTGCCGCAAGCGCTGATGAAGGCATTTACCCAAGCCCGTGACCGCTACCACCATCAACTGGCCACGCAAGGAGCGGGGGATCACATGGGGGTCGACACCCCACTGCTGGAACAGATCGGGGTGTTCCCCGACGCCTATGGCATCGAAGCCAACCGCACTTCACTCGAGGCGATTATTGGCTATTGCTACGAGCAGGGGCTTATTCGCACCCGCTTCGCCGTGGAGGAAATATTCTGTTTATGAGGGGGATGAAACGGCTCCCAGGCTGTCTATCCCTGCGACAACCATGACTATTTTTTTCGATCAATTTTAATCACTTATTCAGGAGGGTTTCATGGCAGACATGACCGAGGCAGAACAGGCATATAACCACCCACCGATGCCCGAAGGGCCGATGAACTTATGGGTCGGCGACGTCGGGGCGGTACCGGAATTATTAGGCCAGCTGGCGGAAGGGTTTCGGCAGATGGTTCCGCTGGGCAGCCCGGCCCCCGATTTCAGCGGCGAGTTACTCGGCGGCGGCGAGTACACCCTCTCCTCGAGTAAGGGTAAAAAACCCGTCTGTCTCCTGTTTGCCAGCATTAGCGATCCGCCCATCATCAGCAACCTGGATACCACGCCAATTTCGCTGAATGGCCTCTATGAGGAATATGGTGACCGGGTCGATTTCGTCATGGTCTATACCCGCGAAGCCCATCCCGGCTCCGGCACCCCCCCTCACACCAGCATGGAGGATAAACGGGCCCGCGCCCAGCAGCTGGTGGATCAGGAAAACGTAAAAATGCCGGTGCTGGTCGACGCTCTTGATGGCCCCATTCATCAACGTTATACGATGATGCCTAACTCGGTTTACCTAATTAATCGCGGGGGTATAGTGGCGGGCAAGTCGCTACTGCTTGATACCACCGTACTCGGTGAAATGCTCAATGATGTCCTCACCTGGGACGCTCTGGATGATGGTAACACCGTGGTGAAAAAGTCTTATCATGAGCGGATTCATGTCTGCCGGGCACCCTACGATGAAGCAGGACGTAAAAAGGAGTGTGAAGCCCTGGAAGCGAGCGGCCCGGAAATGGTCGAAGCCATAAAGGCAATGGCCGGCTTTGACCCCTTTACCTGGACCAAAGCCTAGGCCAATCTGGATTTTAAGAGGAGGTATGCCATGAAAACAGTCGACGAAGCTATCCGCCAACGGCCCGATGCTTTTACTGATCGTAGCATCTACACCGACCCGACAATTCTTGAGGCCGAAATAGAGCATATTTTCAAGAAGACCTGGGTATTAATCGGTCATGAAACCGAGATCCCGGAAGTCGGGGATTATGTACGTAAAACCATTGCCGGCCAGCCGCTGATTCAGGTTCGCGGCAATGATGGAAAAGTACGAGTGGTCTATAACACCTGCCGGCATCGCGCCAGCCTGGTGGCCATTGAAGCAGAGGGCAACTGCGCGAAATCCAACTTCAAATGCCCCTACCACGGCTTTGAATACAGTGCTGACGGGAATCTGGTAAAGGTACCGGTTAAAGAAGGGTTTGGAGAGTGGTTCAGGGAAGAGGAATTTGGCCTGGTGGAACTGGCAAAGGTCGATCTCTTTAACGGTATGATATTCGGGAGTTTCAATCCCGACGTTGTCTCTCTGGACGAGTACCTGGGACCCGCCAAAGAGTTGATGGCCTATACCACCCACGGTGACGGTGAGGAACTGGTGATGGTCGATACCTATAAGTACGACATTGCCGGTAACTGGAAACTGCTTATCGATAACACCATGGACGGTTACCACGTCCCCTATGTACATGGTGGTATGTTTGAAGCCTTTGGTATCGACCCGGAAAGCGGACTCGGTGGGGTCGCGCGCACCCTGGGATTCCATGGAGCCATCGACTGGGAGGAAGGCCGACCCATGGCTGAGCGCACCACTAACCGGTATATGGCCATTTTTCCCAACATCACGGTGCATTACAACGCCAGCGGGGATATGTATGCCATCCGTCAGATTGAGCCGATCGACGTCGATAACATGCAGGTGACCATGTGGCTGCTGGCACCCAAGTCTACCTCTACCCGGGAAATGAATGAACGTCGGGCGGCGGCTTTCACTATCACCTGGGGGCCGGGCGGACTATTTGGTGCCGACGATGCTCGCCAGCTGGAGTGGGTTCAGCAAGGAATGAAGGCCGAGTGTGGTGCCCCGGTTCTGGCGGCGCGAGGGATCGAACAGGGCGACGAAGATCACTGGGAAAATGAGCAGTCTATGCGCGGCTTTCGGGTGGGCTGGAATCACTATATGAATGCCAACCAGAAGTGATTGGAGTAACCTCATGACAACTTCAGTTCAGCCAAACAGCGCTGATCCGGCGGTGGATTTGCTTTACCGATACACGGCCGCTCTTGATCAGTTCGACTACGATGCCGTGCTGGCCATGTTTAATGATGATTCAACCTATCGGGTGCAGAGTCGACGAAACTACGAACGCAATGGTGTCTTGCATATCGTCCGAGACAGCTATCAGCAGTTGGGATTCCGGCTTGCCAGCCACCCGCCATTGAGGCTGGAGCCCACCGTACACGTCATTGGCAACCCCTCCGTTAGCCGTGAAGCGGGAGCAACCCGGCTACGGGCCACCTTTAATATCGACCGTAACGGCAAACCCACTTTCAGTGGGGAATACATCGCCACGATTGACGAATCGGGGGGGGAGCCAAGATTCGCCAATCTGATGGTGGTACTCGAAGGCGATAGCGTGCCGGGTTCCGTACAGATCGCTATCTAAGCAGACACTAGAACCGTTTAATGACCAACCCGCCGATCAGGGAGGGGCTGGCCCGCATTTTCCATAAACCGAACCTTTTGGCGCTCTGGCGCTATTTGTAAGGAGCTTAATTCAATGCAGTTATTTCCATTTACCGATGCCCAGCAGGCCCATATTGACAAAGTACAGCAGTTAGCGGCCGGCTTTAGAGATCGCGCAGACGAGTATGATCAGAAAGCCTGCATGCCGGCAGAGGATATCAATGACCTACACAAGGCGGGTCTGCTGTTGGCTGCACTGGAAACCAAATATGGTGGTTTGGGTTTTGGCGTACATCAGGACGATCCGCTCAGCTTTTTCCTGACCATTGAGCACATCGCCATGGTCAACCCGGCTACTGCCCACTGCTTTCAGGTACATAACAACTGCATCCAGATGATCAGTAAATTTTGTACTGAGGAGCAGGTGATGCGCTTTACCGAGCCCACTCGCGAACGCGGTCTGCTGATGCCGGCCGCCGGCTCCGAACCCACCTCTCACATAGTTACCGGTGGCATGAGCGCGATCGGCGAGCGGGTAGACGGCGGCTTCATGGTTAACGCCACCAAACACTACGTCACCAATGCACCCGGCGCCGAACTTTTGTGGGTAATGGTCAAGGATAGCGAAACCGGGCGCGACATTATGTTGATGATCGACGGCAATGACCCCGGCATCAGTACCGATGAAAGCTTCTGGAATCCGATCGGTATGCGCGCCTGCGTGAGCCCGCAGATGACCTTTAAGGACGTTTTCGTGCCCCAGGAAAACCTGATGGGCGCACCGGGCGACTTCTTTGGCGACAACTGGCTGGGAAAAATCAATCTTGGGTTTACCGCCACCTATGTGGGAGCGATGCGCGGCATATACGAATACGTGCTCCAGTATATGCAAGAAAAGGGCCGCGGCAGCGACGTGCAGCGCCAGCAGTATGTCGGCGAAATGAAATCGCGAATCGACGCCATCCGCCTGGTGCTCTATACTGCGATTGTTAATTTTCAGGATGATGAAGCAGGAGCCATGTTAATGGTCGAAGAGGCCAAATGGCTGGCGGTGGAATCGGCTAATCGCTTTAACTACCTGCTCGGTCAGGCTGCCGGTTCCACGCTGCTAATGCGTAAACACCCGGTGGAAAGGCTGATGCGGGATCTGCACCTGCATATTCTCCACGGCCGTCACTTCCTGACCATGGGAGTAGTCGGCAAAGCAGAACTGGGTGAGCCCTACATGGTCGGTATGAGCACCTGATTCACCGGCTTGGGGCTTGTTTGGATACAGACCCGAATGGCACTAAATTAAGGGCGTTCAGCGTGTATTCGCAGAACGCCGGGTAACAGTCAATCCGGTCTTTTAAAGGCGCTATATCAGCCTGACCAGGTAAAAGAACCCGCCCGTACAGTTCCGGTGATGGATGCTGTACGGACAGGCATCAGCTGCGAGCACCGATAACCGTATTGATAGTTAACTCAATGCGGTGGATAGAATTCAACAGCGACCGTCACCGGCCCTGTCGCATTTAACCCTCGGTAAACCGCCTGGTAGCGACCGGCGAGGGGGGCCAGCGGCTGAGTCAGGCTGCCCAACGAGAGTAGATCACCGGGCTCTAGCTGCTCGCCCTGGGACTGCAGCTTGCGGACCAACCACCACACCACTTTCAAGGGGTGGCCCAGCAGATTGGTGCCGCTGGCAATAGCAATTTGCTCACCCTTCGGGTCTAACAACTCTACCTGGAATTCGGCAAGCCGCTGTGACCAGGATTCGTGGGCGGATACCGGTATCGGCTCGGCCATTACGCCGTAGCGTGCACCGCAATTAACCGCTACCAACCGACCCGCCGTGAGCTGACCCGACCATAGCGGGTCGGGTAGTTCAATAAAAGGGATGACCGCATCGATATAACGGAGCAACTGATCGCTGCTCTGTGCGCTATTGATTTCACCATTATTCACCCTCACCAGCAGGTCGGCTTCAATCAGTCCACGTGCACCAAAATCAAGCGGCAACCGCGCGGGAGAGGGCAGCAGCATTTTTTTTAACAATCGGCCATAGAGAGGTTCTGACAAACCGAAATGGCGCTGAGAAGCCAGGGATGTCATTGCCACCTTGTATCCCTGGCGCTTCCCCAACCGAGTGGTTAAAGCCTCGACGTAGGGACGCTGAAACTGATAGGCCTCATCGACTGAAAAATCCGCGCGGCTCGCCTCCAGGGTGCGAGCAGCCAGAAACCGGGTAACCGTCTCATCAACGCTCAGCGGCGGAGCCGAATATCCGGGAAGGGGTAAGAAAGCGCACAGGCAAACCAGCCAGCGCCACCCCTGGGCCAGCGCGACCCGATCACCAAAGGGGTTCAAAGTCACCGGGACGCCCTACTGACGCCAGAAAGTCGGGGTAAACAGTACCAACAGGGTAAATACCTCTAATCGGCCCAGCAGCATGGCCATACAGAGCACCCACTTGCCCACCGGGTTGACCGACGCAAAATTATTCCCCACTTCGCCCAGACCCGGACCCAGGTTGGTAATGCATGCCGCCACCGCAGAAAAAGCGGTCACCAGATCAGGCTCGGTGGTGGCCAGCAGCAGATACATAAACACAAACACCGCCACGTAGACCGAAAAAAACCCCCATACCGACTCGATTACTCGGCCTGGCAACACATCCCGCCCGATCTTTACCACTATCATGGCATTGGGATGGACCACCTTGATCACCTCCCTTACTCCCTGGCGGTAAAGCAGCAGTGCGCGTATAACCTTGATTCCGCCGGCGGTTGAACCGGCGCAACCGCCGATAAACGCCAGCAACAGAAGCAGTATCGGCAGTGCTCCTGGCCATTCATGGTGAGGGGTGACGGTAAAACCAGTGGTGGTGCCAATTGAGATGGTCTGAAACAGCCCCAGCCGAAAAGCCTCTCCCCAGCTCGGCGTCACCTTGGCGATAAGTAGATAACAAACCGTGATAAAGGTAACTATGGAAAGGATAAACAGATAAGCACGGGTCTCGGCGTCACCAAAATAGGGCCTTAAGCTCATCCCGCGCAAAGCAAAAAAATGCAGCGAGAAATTCATTCCAGCGATCAGCATAAAAAATATGGCCACTGACTCTATGGCGCGATTATCAAACCAGCCCAGGCTGGCATCGTGGGTGGAGAAGCCGCCGATGGCTACCGTGGAAAAGGCATGACAAAGGGCATCAAAGGGACTCATCCCCGCCCACCAGTACGCCAGCCCGCAGGCGAGGGTTAACAGCAGATAGATATACCAGAGCGCTTTGGCGGTTTCGGTAATGCGGGCAGTGAGCTTGCTGTTTTTCATCGGTCCGGCGATTTCCGCCTTGTACAGCTGCATACCCCCGATACCCAGCATGGGTAGAACGGCCACCGCCAGCACGATAATGCCCATGCCCCCCAGCCATTGCAGCTGCTGGCGGTAATAACGAATCGACAACGGAAGCTCATCGATCCCCACCATAATAGTGGCCCCGGTGGTCGTCAGCCCGGACATCGACTCAAACACCGCATCCGTCAGTGTTAACTGGGGATGCGGCGCTAAATAGAGCGGCAGCGATCCAAACATCGCCAGAACCACCCAGAACAGGGCAACAATGAGAAATCCTTCCTTGGTACCAAGTTCGTCCTTGCGAGCACGTACCGGCAGCCATAACAGCAATCCGGTGATAAGCGTAATCAGGTAAGCGGTGGCAAACGAACCCGCACTGCCATCATCAACATACACCGCTAACAGCGCGGGGGGTATCTGGGTAACGCTGAATATGAGCAATAAGGCTCCAAACACCCGCTGAATTGACAAAAAGTGCATGGTTAATCGATCTGGGGAAGGTTAGAAAAACCGCCGGTTACGCGGTGCGGCGGTCTCAAACAGGGCTTCCACCTCCTTGATGTGGTGTTTATCGACCATAAATAGAATGATGTGGTCGCCGGTTTTAATTTCGATGTCGTGGTGCGATATCAATACCTCTTCTCCGCGAACCACCGCGCCTATGGTGGTCCCTGGCGGCAAGACAATTTCACCTATGGTCCTGCCCACCACCCGCGAGTGATCTGCATCGCCGTGGGCGACGGCCTCGATGGCTTCCGCCGCCCCTCGTCGCAGGGAGTGGCCCACGGCTACATCGCCGTGACGAACGTGCGACAGTAACCGGCTGATGGTCGCCAGTTTGGGGGAAATGGCAACGTCGATATCACTGTTTTGCACCAGTTCAACATAGGAGGCACGGTTTATAATGGCCATAACGCGCTTCGCCCCCCGCCGCTTGGCCAGCATGGAAGAGAGAATGTTAGCCTCTTCATCGTTGGTAACCGCACAAAACACATCGGTATTGCCAACCCCCTCCGCATCAAGCAAATCTTCATCAGCACCATTGCCCACGTAAACCATGGTGTTCTTGAGCTGTTCGGCGAGATACTGTGCGCGGGTTTCGGAGCGCTCGATCAACTTGACGTTGTAGTCTCGTTCAAGCGCTGCTGCCAGGCGCATACCTATGTTGCCGCCCCCGGCAACTACCACCTTTTTCACCCCTTTTTGTGATGGCGCAAATTCACTCATTACCTTTCTGATATCCGGCGTGGCGGCCAGAAAAAAAACCTCGTCGTCAGGTTGTATCACTGTGTCACCGGTGGGACTGATCGACTTACCATCACGGTAGATAGCCGCAACCCGGGTATCCTGCCTGGGAATATGTTCGCGGATGGCGGCCAGCTTACTGCCAATCATCGGCCCCCCCTGATACGCTCGCATGGCGACCAGTTTGACCCGCCCACCGGCAAAATCCAGAACCTGCAGGGACCCGGGATACTTGATCAATTGATGCACATACTCAGTGACCAGTTGCTCCGGGTTAATGAGCACGTCAATGTGAAAAGCCTGGCGCTCGAACAGCTCCTCGGCCTCGAGGTAGGATTGCTCCCGAATTCGGGCAATACGGATGGGGGTATGAAAAAGCGCGTAGGCGATCTGGCAGGCAACCATATTGGTTTCATCATTACTGGTTACGGCCAGTAACATGTCTGCCTGGCGCGCTCCTGACGCCTCCAGAATTTGTGGATTGGCCGCATGACCCTGAATAACCCGCAGATCCAGGCGATCTTCCAGCGCGTGCAGCGCACCCGGATCGGTATCGACAATGGTGACATCATTCTCCTCGCCCACCAACGTCTCGGCGACGGTACTGCCAACCTGTCCGGCACCGAGGATCAACACTCGCATAGGGTTACCTCCCGGGGGCGATTAATAAGGGCGGAATCGGCCAGCTCAGCGCTGCTGACAATCCTGTTTCGTGAGCCGCGTCTGGCGCCCATCTGACTGGCCTCAGCTCCCCTGGGTCAGCCGGGTGCCGATTACCAGCTGCTGAGAATTTATAAAATCTGCCGCCGCCATTGGTTTTCCCCCCGCCGGTTGTAACTCGGTGATGCGAATGACCCCATCGGCGGTGGCCACCGCTATTCCTGCCCGGCTAACCTCCACCACCGTACCGGGCTCTGCGGAACCGGCCAACTCCCCCGGTTTGCAGGCAAAGATTTTCAACCGATTACCCGCCAGAAAGGTAAAGGCCGCCGGCAACGGATTAAACCCGCGAATCTGACGATCTATTGTTTCAGTGGTGGCCTGCCAGTTTATATCGGCTTCCGATTTATTAATTTTATGAGCGTAGGTAATCCCTGTTTCCGGCTGGCTGACCGGCACAGCTGTGCCCGCTTCCAGTAACGCCAACCCTTCCAGTAAACATTCGGCACCGAGCTGCGCGAGACGATCCTGTAACTCCCCGGCTGTCTCATCTTCATGAATCGGACAGCTTTTCTGTAACAACATGGGCCCGGTATCCAGACCGGCCTCCATTTGCATCAGGGTGATACCGGTCTGCTGGTCGCCGCTGAGTATGGCGCGCTGAATCGGCGCTGCGCCGCGCCACCGGGGTAACAGGGATGCATGGACATTAACCGCCCCCAGCCTCGGGGCGGACAACACGGCCGCCGGTAATATTTGCCCGTAAGCAACTACCACCAGAACATCTGCCTGGTCCTGGGTAAGGATCTGCTGCTGTTCCAGCCCGGCAAATTTTTCCGGTTGTCTGACAGCCAGTCCCATTTCCAACGCCGCTTGTTTAACCGCCGATGGCTGCATCTTGCGTCCGCGGCCTCGTGGTCGATCAGGTTGGGTATAAACCGCCAGCACCCGGTGTCCGCCATCAACTATCTGGCGCAGCGAGGGCACTGCAAATTCCGGAGTGCCGGCATATAGAATATTCAGCGTCAGGCCACCTCAGCCTGGCTTTTATGTTTCATTAGTCTTTTGGTGATCCGTGCCCGTTTGATTCGGGAGATATGGTCGACGAACAACTTGCCATCGAGGTGGTCGATTTCATGCTGAATGCAGACCGCTTCAAGGCCTGAAAATGACTGCTGGTGCCTGACTCCTTGAATATCCTGCCAGGTTAGCTCGATCTGTTCAGGGCGCTCGACGGTTTCATACATTCCCGGCAATGACAGGCAACCCTCATCGTTAGTGGCCAAACCCCGGACAGAAACTATCTCTGGATTGATGAAAACCTGGAGGTTATCCTGCCCCGCACTAGGATCCATAAGAAATAGGCGCAACGGTCGATTGACCTGTATGGCGGCGAGCCCGACCCCGGCGGCGGCGTACATCAACTGGGCCATTTCATCGACAAGCCCTGCCAGTTTGGGCTCAGGAAAGCTCACGGGCTCAGCTACCCTGCGTAACCGATTATCCGGATATTCTAAAATAGTTAAAGTAGACATAGGGGTTACGTAGGTTTATTCTGTAATCACATAAATTGTTTTCTATAACACCTTGAAAATCACTATAATTTTATTGTGCTAGAAATCCAATCCCGAAATTCTAATTGTACCTATAGAGAAAAAGCATGACTATCAAGAAGCTGGTCGGATTGCTCGCCATTACTATTTTAACAGCCAACCAAGCCATCGCTGAAACGGTAAACGTACCGGTGCAGGCCAAACCTGATTCACCACAGCAGTACGTGGTGCAACCGGGAGATTCTTTATGGAAGATCGCCGATCTGTTTTTGCAGGATCCCTGGCGCTGGCCGGGCATCTGGCAGAACAACCGTCAGATTGAAAACCCGCACCTGATTTACCCAGGCGATGTAATCGCGTTAGTGCAAACCGAAAACGGCGTTAGATTGGTGGTCAATCCCGTGGATAACGGTGACTTGAATCTATCTCCGTCGATCAGAAGTGAATCTCTCGCCGAGTCGATTCCCCTGATTCCCCGTAACGAAATCGCCCAGTTCCTCGAACAGTCTACGGTGTTGGATAATGGCGAATCTTCCGCTTACCCCTATGTACTAGCCGGGGTGGGTGAACACGTAATGACCGGAGCCGGCGATCAGATCTACGCACGGCAGTTAACTGACGGCAACGATTTCAATATATACAGAATAGGCCAGGCGTACGAAGACTCTGCCAGCAACGAACACCTGGGGTTTGCCGCTCTCTATGTCGGCAGTGGATCCCTGGTCGTGGACGGCGACCCTGCCAAACTGCTGGTAACCCGGTCTCAACGGGAAATACTGCCCGGTGACGTCCTGCTGCCCCACAACGAAGCCCTGATTGAGCCCAATTTTAAACCCCGCCCAGCGGATGCTGGTGTGAGTGCTAATATTATTGACGTTGTCGATGGTGTCAGCCAGATTGGCCAATACAACGTCGTTGTCATTGACCGCGGCTCGGCAGACGGCATGGAGGCTGGCCACACCCTGCGCGTTTTTCAAAGCCCACCGGATCAATACGACCCCAACGCAGCGGAGTGGGTTGCGTTACCGGACGAACGGGCCGGCACCATGCTGGTATTCAAAAGTTTTGAAAGAGTCAGTTTCGGGTTAATCATGTCCTCAACCTCGGCGATAAAAGTGAATGACAAAGCCCTTGGTGGAGCTGGTTAATTAGCGATAATTCCACCCCATCAGCCCCAGACTCGCTGCTGTTCTCACTGGCGTTAAGCCAGGCACCGGGAATAGGGCCGACCCGATTCAAGAAACTGATTGATCTATTGGGTAGTGCGGAGGCGGTTTTTTCCGCGCCCTCGGCACAGATTGCTGAGTGTCTGGGAAAACTGCCTGATAGCGAGCGGTTCTTTAATTATTTACGCCGGCCGGTGCGCCGCGATGATTTTGCTGACGAGCTCGACTTCGCCGCGCAGCAGGATCAAACCATTCTCGCCTACGAGAGTCCCGCCTATCCCGGCTTGCTCAAACAGATATTCGATCCACCGCCGCTGCTGTACACCCGCGGTTCGGTAGCAGTCCTGAACGAACCGCAGTTAGCGATAGTCGGCAGTCGTCACGCATCGACCCGCGGGTTTAGACGCGCCGGCGAGTTTAGTCGTGAATTAACGGCTCTGGGCATTGCTGTCACCAGCGGACTGGCACTGGGTATTGATCAGGCAGCTCATCAGGGCGCGGTGGAGAGTAATGGACAAACCATCGGCGTACTCGGAAATGGCCTGAATACCATTTACCCGAAAAGCAACCAACCGCTGGGGGAGGCGATTATCAGTAATGGCGGCGCTCTGGTGTCAGAACTACCGCCGGCTGCTGCACCCGCGGCCAGGAATTTCCCGAAACGAAATCGAATTATCAGCGGCCTGGCCTTAGGAGTGTTGGTGGTAGAGGCTACCTTGAAAAGTGGTTCGCTGATTACCGCCAGAATGGCCAGCGAACAGGGTCGAGAGGTGTTCGCAATGCCCGGGGATATCGATAATCCACATAGCAAAGGGTGCCATCGTCTGATTCGTGATGGCGCACAGCTTACGGAGACTATCGATGACATACTCGGAGCCATTGCCCCACAACTGAAACCTTTTATCGAATCCGGCACGACACCAAAAGTCGCCTCGCTAACCCCGGAGGAACAACAGGTTTACGATTCCGTAGGCTATGCCTCAGCAACCATTGACGAGATAACTGTCGACACACGATTGACGGCAGCGACAGTTTCTTCCATTCTGTTGTCACTTGAACTATCCGGCCTGATCGCAGGTCAACCCGGCGGCCGATACAGCCGAACATGAAAATGGAAGGACGAATGAAAGGGTCAGTGCTCGACGTTCTGATTTATTTGGCGGAAGAGTATGAAACGGCTTACGGTGAGGAAAATGAACGGGAACAATTAACTCTTGAGCTGGTCGCCGCAGGTTTTGACACCCGACTCATCGGCGACGCGTGGGGGTGGCTCGATGAGCTGGTGATCCTGATAGATTCCAATAGTGATATAACCCCCTTCAACAAATTAAACGCTACTCGTCTGCTCTCGCCGGCGGAAAAATCGCGACTCTCACTGGCAGCACAGAGCTTTCTGTTGCTGCTCCAAAGCAGTGACCTGATCGACACGGTGACATTCGAGCTTATACTCGATCGATTGATCGCCCTTGAAAGTGACTCTGAGGAACTGAGCCTCGATCAAATTCGGTGGGTTGTGCTGATGGTTGCTTTTAATCGCTCGCCAGAACTTAGCCATTTCTCGGCAATTGAAAGCCTCGTGTTTGCCGAACCGGACGCACCGATCCACTGATAATAAAAAGATATTTCCAGGCGCTCCTTATAACTCCCGAACCGCAACTTTAACGATAGATTCAACTCATATGGTAACCAGCGTAGTGGTGGTGGAATCCCCTGCCAAAGCTAAGACAATCAACCGATACCTCGGTAAAGACTATAAAGTTCTCGCCTCCTACGGGCACGTCAGAGACCTGCTCGCCAAAGAGGGCGCTGTCGATTACCGTAACGGTTTTCATATGAACTATCAGGCGATTGAACGCAATGGCAAACATGTACAGGCGATAGCCAAAGCGCTAAAGCCGGCCACTGAATTACTGTTGGCCACTGACCCTGACAGGGAAGGCGAAGCGATCGCCTGGCATTTATGTGAAGAGCTTGAAGAACAGGGGTTGTTGAAGGGAAAAGCAGTCAAGCGAGTTGTTTTCAACGAAATAACCGAACGAGCGGTTAAAGACGCGGTTGCCCATCCGGGCGATATCCAGATGCGTCTGGTTAATGCCCAGCAGGCTCGACGCGCCCTGGATTACCTGGTCGGATTTAATATTTCGCCACTCCTGTGGAGGAAAATTCGTCCCGGTCTCTCCGCCGGCAGGGTACAGAGCCCGGCGTTACGGCTAATCGCCGAGCGGGAACTGGAAATTGAAAAATTCGTTCCCCGGGAATACTGGACCATCGAAGCCGAAGTTGAGACCCAGGAAAAAAAATTCCCCGCCAAACTGGTGCGCCTGCAAGGCGAAACACTCGAACAGTTTTCCATCACCAATAAACAGCAGGCAAACACGGCTACCGAGAGTCTTTTACAGAGCGCGCAGGGCTCCCTGACAGTAACCGGGGTGAAACCCAAGCAGCGTAAACGCAATCCGCTGCCACCCTTCACGACCTCGACCCTGCAGCAGGAAGCATCCCGTAAACTCGGGTTTACCGCTCAACGAACCATGCGTATTGCCCAACAGCTCTATGAAGGTATGGATATTGGCGGCGAAACCGTTGGGCTTATAACCTATATGCGCACCGACTCGGTGTCACTGGCAGCTGATGCGGTCAGCGAAATACGGGGGGTGATTGGTTCAGAGTACGGGGCCGACAATTTACCCGACCAGCCCAGGACTTTTAAAAACCGGTCAAAAAATGCCCAGGAAGCCCATGAAGCAATCCGCCCTTCGGCGGCCAGTCGCCTGCCGGCGATCATTAAATCATCCCTGAATACGGAACAGCTAAAGCTCTATACCCTGATCTGGCAGCGCACTATTGCCTGCCAGATGATTCCGTCGGTGTCTCAGCTGGTAACCGTAGAAATGACCGCAGGGGCGGAAGATACGTTTCGTGCCAACGGTTCGGTGCTCATTGTCCCCGGGTACCTGGCGGTCTACAAATCCTCAAGTGACGGGGAGGAAGAGCAGAAACAATTGCCCCCGATCAAGGAAGGCGAACTGCTTAAACTTCACGGCATAGAGAGTGAGCAACACTTTACTGAGCCTCCTCCCCGTTTTAATGAAGCGAGCCTGATCAAAACACTTGAAGAACACGGTATTGGGCGCCCCTCTACCTATGCGTCCATCATCTCCACCCTGCAGCAGCGAGAATATGCGGTGCTGGACAATAAACGTTTTATTCCCACCGACGTGGGCATGGTGGTTAACCGGTTTCTGACCAATTTTTTCACTCAGTACGTCGATTATGATTTCACCGCTAAACTGGAAGATGATCTGGACGCCGTTGCCCGCGGTGAATCCGAGTGGATACCGCTACTGGAGGGATTCTGGAATCCCTTTCACGACAAGGTCGTTGATATAGAAAAAAGCGTCAGCCGCAAAGATGTCACTCAACAGCTACTCGACGAAAAATGCCCCGAATGCGGCGGCGATTTGGCCTTGCGACTGGGCAAGCGCGGTAATTTTATTGGTTGTACCAACTACCCGGAATGTTCCTTTACCAAAAATGCGAACACCGCCGAGCAGCAGATAGAGCCGGAGGTACTGGAAGACAAGCCCTGTCCCAAGTGCGACAAACCGCTGCTGGTGAGAACAGGTAAATATGGCAAGTTTATCGGTTGCAGTGGCTACCCCGAGTGCAAATACCTGGAACCTATCGATAAACCCAAAGACACCGGTGTCGTTTGCCCCAAATGCAACAAGGGCTCTTTAATGGAGCGAAAATCCCGTCGAGGAAAGGTTTTTTTCTCCTGCTCGGGATACCCGGATTGCGATTATGCGACCTGGAATCGGCCCGTGGCAGAGCCCTGCCC
>JAYNPV010000010.1:0-10833 GCA_038113925.1 Gammaproteobacteria bacterium
GTATAGGAGGGCCCTTCCCGGTTAATCTCGCAACCATCTACCTGCAATCCCGGTCGGTCAGCCAGTGCCAACTGCAACATTTCCAGCCGCTGTTGTCCACTCACCTTCGGGGCAGATTTTCCGGGTGAAAGCGCCGCCGGAATCATCAATACCCGATCGCAACCAGTGATTTCGCCAGCCTCGGAAGCCGTGCCTAAATGGCCTTCGTGGACCGGGTCAAAACTGCCCCCGTATACACCGATCAAGCAGCACGCTCTTGCGCTGGCCTGGCCGCTAACGCCGCCTTGCCCACAGGCGCGCGCCTCAACATGGATCACTCACGAATCTGGCCATCTCCAAACACAATATACTTTTGCGAAGTCAGTCCCTCCAAACCCACCGGACCGCGAGCATGAATGCGGTCGGTGCTGATCCCGATCTCGGCACCCAGACCGTATTCGAAGCCATCGGCAAACCGGCTGGAAGCATTCACCATTACCGAACTCGAATCTACCTGGCGCAAAAACTGCTGCGCCCGTCCCCAATGCTCGGTAACGATCACGTCGGTGTGACCCGAGCCATAAGCAGCGATATGGCTGATCGCCTCGTCGATACCCGAGACTAGCTTCACCGACAGGATGGGACCAAGATACTCCTCGCTCCAATCCTGGTCAGTCGCGCTCACCATTGCCGGGATCTGCTGACAACTGCGCTCACAACCGCGTAACTCCACGCCACTGTCGATCAATGCCTGCGCCAGGGTGGGCAATACCTGGTCGGCGATACCCTCGGCTACCAGCAGTGATTCCATCGCATTACAGACCCCGTAACGATGGGTTTTGGCGTTCACTGATATGGCAATGGCCATTTCGGGGTCGGCGCTGTCATCGATGTAGGTATGGCAGTTCCCCTCGAGGTGTTTGATTACCGGCACCCTCGCCTCTTCACTCACCCGCGCCACCAGACTCTTGCCACCGCGAGGAATGATTACGTCGATAGCCTCGTTCATAACCAGCATGCGGGCCACCGCCGCCCGGTCGCGAGTAGCGATTACCTGAACAGCCGCTGGCGACAGACCCGCTTTCTGCAAACCGGAGGCGATACATTCCGCAAGCGCCAGATTAGAGTGCAGGGATTCACTACCGCCGCGCAAGATCGCTGCATTACCGGACTTTAAACAGAGCGCCGCGGCATCGATGGTCACGTTGGGTCGCGACTCATAGATAATGCCCACCACCCCCAGGGGCACGCGCATTTTACCTACCTGAATTCCCGACGGCCGGTAGGCCATATCACTGACTTCACCCACCGGGTCAGGCAGGGCTATTACCTGACGCAATCCCTCCACCATCGCGCCGATACGGGCTTGGGTAAGTTCGAGCCTGTCAAGCAGGGCCGCGTCCAGACCATTTTCACGGCCCGCCGCCATATCCTTTGCATTGGCCTCACCAATGGCAGTCTCAGCCGCACTGATTTCATTGGCTATCGCTTCCAGGGCCCGATTCTTAGTCCGGGTGGAAGCGGCCGCCAGCCCGACGGCCGCGCTACGAGCCTGACGACCCACTCGTGCCATATATTCAGTTATGTTATCGATATTCACCTTGATTCTCGGGACAGAACGCAGAGCCCCAATCACGGATCAGTAATGGACAAACCGGGGCAACAGTAAAAAAATAGAAGTGCTTCAGAACAGGGGCAGAAGCAGCAGACCTGACTATTATATGAAAAATCGCCTGTAACGAATAAATAACTGCTGCGGATCAAGTCGTCGCCCCCCGGCTGAAGCAAAAATAAGGCGGGTCAGGCCATGGCCTGCCTACCTGCGGAAATGGTCCTTTGGAGAAACCAGGATGAGCAGAGTCAAGCCACTTGCGATCGACCAGTTGAGTAACCGCTGTGACCCGGGGCAGTTTGAGTTTACCGACACCTCTACGCTTGACCATAACGACCTGCAGTTGGGCCAGGCGCGCGCGGTGGATGCATTCGGGTTTGCGCTGCAGGTTGATGCAGAGGGATATAACCTCTACGCCATGGGCCTTCCCCAGGCCAGCCGGGTCAGCCTGGTAAAACAGCTCCTGACTAATCACGCCGACCATAAGCCCCGTCCCCCCGACTGGTGCTACATCCATAATTTTAACCACCCCGGCAAGCCCCAGGCGCTTAGTTTACCCGCCGGGCATGGCCGGGAATTTCAGCGCGATGTGGCTCAACTGCTGGAAGATTTACGTTCGATGATTCCGGCTGCGTTCGAAGCAGATGAATATAAAAGCCGGCGACAGTTTCTCGAGCAGCAAATCCACGAACGCCAGAATGACGCCATTGAAGCGCTTCGTGAAAAAGCGCGTGAACAGGGGGTCACTTTAATGCCGACGCCTTCCGGGTTTGCGTTTGCGCCCATCAAAGATGACCAGACGGTCACTCCGGAAGTTTTTAAATCGCTGTCAGACACAGAAAAACAGCATATTGAATCCACCATCAAACAACTGCAGAAGGAGCTGCACGAAACCCTGAGCAAGTTTCCAGCCTGGCAAAAAGAGGCGATGGAAAAAGTCCGCGAGCTCAACAACGAAGTCACCCTCAACATTACCCAGGCGCTGGTCAGCACACTCCAGGAAAAGTATCAGGTATTCGTCGAGGTGGTGGAATATCTGGACAACTTCCAGCAGGACATTGTGCAACAGGGTGCCAAAGCCCTTATGGAGAACGATGAGGAGAGCCCGTTTGGCAATGATCATAAATTGAGTCGTTACAAGGTCAATCTGCTAGTTGAGCAGAATGACGAGCCGGGCGCTCCGATCATTTTCGAAGACAACCCGGTGTTAACCAACCTGCTCGGCCAGGTAGAACACCAGTCGCAGATGGGAACCCTGCACACCGACCTGACGCTGATCAAACCGGGCGCGCTGCACTACGCCAATGGCGGCTACCTGGTACTGGAAGTGGAAAAACTACTCACCAAACCCTATGCCTGGGAGAGTCTTAAACGCAGCCTGTCTGCACGGGTAATTCGTATCGATCCCCTGGAACGGGCCATTGGCTGGATGTCCGCCGCCGGCCTCGAACCCGAGCCCATACCCCTAGACGTAAAAGTAGTGCTGGTGGGCGACCCGCGGCTCTATTACCTGCTCACCCAATACGACCCGGAATTTTCCGTACTCTTTAAAGTCGTCGCCGATTTCGATGACCGAGTCGAACGCAGCACTGAAAACAACCAGGCCTTTGCTCGCCTGATTGCCAACATTTGCGCCTCTGAAGCCCTATTACCCTGCGACCCGACGGGAGTGAGTCGACTGGTGGAATATAGTTCGCGAATCGCTGACGATGGGCAAAGGCTATCGATTAACCATGACGTCCTGCGCACTCTACTGGTCGAAGCCAACTTTAACGCCAAGGCCGACCAGCTGGAGGTGATTAACGCCGCACAGGTTAACCGAGCCTGGGACAACCGCATCTACCGCAACGACCGTATCCGCGAACGCATGCAGGAGCAGATCTTGCGCGAAACCATACTGGTGGACACCGAGGGAGAACAGGTGGGTCAAATTAACGGTCTGGCCGTCTACGCACTTGGCGAGTTTCACTTTGGTAAACCGTCGCGCATCACCGCCAGAGTACATGTTGGCCGCGGCGGCATTGTCGATATTGAGCGCAAGGTGGAACTGGGCGGCCCGAGCCATTCCAAAGGGGTGCTGATCCTCTCCAGCTTTCTCGCCGCTCGCTATAGCCGAAATCAACCGTTATCACTCTCGGCCAGTCTGGTGTTCGAACAATCCTACGGCGGAGTGGACGGTGACAGCGCCTCCTCAACCGAGCTCTATGCCCTGCTCTCGGCGCTGTCAAACCGACCCATCAACCAGTCACTGGCGGTCACCGGGTCGGTCAACCAACTTGGCCAGGTACAGGCCATCGGCGGCGTCAATGAGAAGATTGAGGGGTTTTTCGATATCTGTCATGCCCGCGGACTCACCGGGGAACAGGGCGTCCTGATTCCCGCTGCAAACGTCAAACACCTGATGCTCCGTGATGAGGTGATTCAAGCGGCGAACGAGGGCCGCTTCGCCATCTATGCGGTGAATACCATTGACGAGGGAATCGAGCTGTTAACCGGCATGACCGCAGGTACGGCGGATGAAGAGGGTAATTTCCCACCGGGCAGCCTTAATGCCGCAGTGGCTGCACAACTACAGGCATTTAGCGAACAGCATCGCCAGGCCCAGGAGCCCCCCGATCATTCCACTGCCAAAGAGGGTGGAGATTCGGCATGAGCAGGCCGTCGACACCGCTTAACCTGCTAGTATCGTTAGAAACGATTGACCAGAACCATTCAGCCCTGGAACGGTTGGCGGAACTGGCGGCACTTTTTCAGGCTCGCCTTCAGGGGATTTACGTCGAAGACGAAGAACTGCTCGCAATCGCCGATTTTCCATTTACCGAAGAGGTGCAGTTGCACGCCCGACAGGCTAACAACCTTGACCGCGAAAAACTGGAACAGCAGATGCGGTCGGCCGGCCGACAGGCGGAGATGCTGCTGGCCAGGATCGCAAACCGGTGGAATATCGACTGGCGGTTCCAGCGGATTCGCGGCAAGGTCACCGCAGAATTATTTAAAGCGGCACAACAGGCGGATATTGTCTCCATGCTGGCGGGCAATCGCAGCAGCTACCGGGGTCGATTTTTGCCCACGGACAGCGGCAACCTGGAAGCCTTCCTGGAGCGCCCCTGTATTATCGTCCCGCCCACGATCAACGCGGGCAACGAAATCATCGTTATTGTCGACCGCGACCAGGGGCTCGAGCGCCTGCTTGAACCGGCCCGATTAATCAGCCAGCAGGGCAAACGTCCGCTGATCATCATCCTGCAAGCGGCGCAAAATCATTCACTTTATGATCAGGTTAAAGCCTTTTTTGCAGACCACCACCTTGCTGCGCAGATATTGCTGCCCCGTCTGCAAACCATTGATGAGCTGATCAATCTTCTCAATCTACGCAACGCCCACATGGTGTTTATTCATGCGCAAAACCTGCTGCTGACAGGTTCCAATCCGGCTATCTGGTCCCGCCGACTGACTGCACCGATTATGCTGATACCATGAATCTCATCGGTCGCAGGTCGATCCCAGGTTAACTGAACAGCCGCCATCGACAGGCCGGCGGCTGCACTATTCGGGCTCGGTTTACACCGGATAGGCCGGCAGGCCACAGATTACCCGCCCCAGATCCTGCAACTGAGCCCAGACATTGCCCTGATCCGCGCCTTTCAGGGTACGGTCGATTCGCGCGGCCCTACGCAGCCAGCTCGCCCGCCGGCCAGCCATCTGC
Source organism: Gammaproteobacteria bacterium (assembly GCA_038113925.1). Classification (GTDB taxonomy): domain Bacteria; phylum Pseudomonadota; class Gammaproteobacteria; order Immundisolibacterales; family Immundisolibacteraceae; genus QNFC01. The sequence goes on from JAYNPV010000010.1 coordinate 5,298, forward strand.
CGGACTTCGCGGGTCAGCAGCCAGAGAATCAGAGTCGCGTCCACCCCGTCCTCCTTTAGCCCGGCCAGTATTCGCAGATAATGACCCAGATCACGTTGCTGCAGGGCCCGGGTCAGGTCAAACAGATCAAAACGGGCGCTGTCGGCCACCGCAGCGAGTATTTTCTGACGATCCAGCTGCGCCCCTTCACCATAGAGCAACACCATTTTTTCAATCTCCTGACGGGCGGCCAGAAGATTACCCTCGACCAGCTCTGCCAGAGTGTCCAGTGCCTCGGCATCGGCGCCCAGCCCCGCAGTTTGCAGCCGCCCAGCCAGCCAGCGTGGCAGGGCCTTACCATCAATGGCTTTAACTTCAGTCACCAGACCCACCTTTGACACGGCCTGGTACCAGCTACTCTGCAACACCGCGCGCTCGAAACGATCACCGACCACCAGCAGCAGGCAGTCCTCCGGAGGTGCCTCGACCCAGGCTTGCAGATGTTTGCCACCCTGTCCGAGTTTGCCGTTACCAACGCGCAGCTCTAGTAATTTTTTTTCAGCAAACAGAGACATGGACTGCCCCTGAATATTGAGCTCATTCCAGTCAAAACCCCGTTCGACGTAGAGGCGAACACGTTCGGTATATTGGGCGCTGGCAGCGGCCTGGCGAATTTGCGCGACCGCCTCCTGCAGTTGCAACGGCTCGTCGCCGCTGACCAGGTAGACCGGCCGCAGCTCTCTGGAGAGTGCTTCTTCAAGCCTGTCCGCGGTTATTTTCACGGAGCGACCACTCAGTTATCTTTCGCGATTCCCGACTGGATAACCCGCAACACCCGGTCGGCGGCCTCGCGAATCATATCCTTGCGGATATTCGCCTCTTCACCCTGTTTACCGAGAATGTCATTTTCGTCATATGTGTAGTCGCGAAACAGCTCAATGGTCTGCGTGGCCACCAGGCGGTCACCGCCGAGCTCCACCAATTCAAAGCGAACCGCATAATGCAGTTCGAATTCGCGAATCTTGCGGCCACCCCCGACAGACAAAACCCGCCGATCGTAGGTATCGCCGAGTAAGCGCAGGATGGCCGTCGCCTCGGTGCGATCAGTGGTCACCGCCGCGCCATTGCCCCGCAGGCTGCTCCTCAGCTTTTTTACCAGGTCCGCGTTCACGCCATTCGATTCGATATAGGTAGCCGCCATCGCTGCCGGCAAATCCAGCTGACCGCGCAGGTGAAAGCCGCAGGCGGTCAAACTGACCACCAGTACCAGCGGCAATAACCGCGTCAGCCCGTATCGACCCGAATTAACCAGCATTCTCATCACAGTGTGATCTCCGCACCAAGCGCCGCTGTCAACGACTCCCCTGAAATAAACCATTGGCCTGGGTTAAACCAATGGGACTTTTATACAACGATATTAACCAGTTTACCCGGCACAACAATAACTTTACGCGCAGGCCGGCCGTCCACAAACCGGGCGACGTTCTCGTTCGCCAGCGCCTCCGTTTCGGCCTGCTCGTTACTGCAATCCGCAGGGACGCTTATCTTACCGCGCACCTTGCCGTTGACCTGTACCACCAGCTCCAGCTGCTGGCGTTGCAGCGCCGCCTGGTCTACCTGGGGCCACTCAGCGTCGACGATATCAACGCTGTTACCCAGCGCCTGCCACAGCGTATGGCAGACATGGGGGATAATCGGGGCGAGCATTCGGATCAGTACACTCAGCGCCTCGTCCATGGTCTGGCGGTAAGCGGCGGGATCGATCCCGGCCGACTCACCGCCCTCTTGATCAATTTTTTGTGCGGTGCGCCCGAGCTCATTAACGATTTTCATCCCCGCGGAGACCACGGTATTGAACTGCTCCTTGTCAAAATCAAACTGTGCCTGGGAGAGCTGCTGATACAGGGTCCGCCGCAGATCGGTCAGCTCTTCACCGATATCCGTCACCGGCTCAACCGGGTTGGCCGCCGACTCGCGCCATTGCAAATAGTGGTAGACCAGCCCCCAGAGTCTCTTTATGAATCGATTAGCACCGGCCACGCCGTCATCATTCCATTCGAGGGACTGATCAGGCGGCGATGCAAACATGGTGAAGAGTCTGGCAGTATCGGCTCCGTAGTGGTCGATCAGCGCCTGCGGGTCCACCGTATTGCCCTTTGATTTGGACATTTTGCTGCCATCTTTGAGGACCATCCCCTGGGTAAGCAGCCGGGTAAAGGGTTCGTCGACGGTCACCAGTCCTTCGTCACGCATCATTTTGGTGAAAAAACGGGCATACAACAGATGCAGAATGGCGTGTTCAATACCACCAACATAATGATCGACCGGCAACCAGTAGTTGGCACGCTCATCGACCATGGCCGCTGCATCCGGTGAGGCAAAACGGGCAAAGTACCAGGAGGACTCAAAAAAAGTATCAAAGGTGTCGGTTTCCCGCCGCGCCGCTGCGCCGCACTCCGGGCAATCGACCCGCAAAAACTCCTCCATCCTCGCCAACGGCGAACCGCTGCCATCCACAATGACCTCTTCCGGCAAGGTCACCGGCAGATCAGCCTCCGGCACCGGCACCACGCCGCAGGTGTCGCAATGGATTACCGGAATCGGCGTTCCCCAGTAGCGCTGTCGAGAGATACCCCAGTCGCGCAGTCGATAATTAACCTGGCGTTCACTGCGGCCAGCATTTTGCAGGTCCGCAGCCATCCGCTCAAAGGCCTGGGCTGAGGTCATGCCGTCATATTCGCCGGAATTTACCAGCACCCCTTTTTCCAGATGGGCGGAAGTGGCGATCAGCTCGTCGACATCGCCGTCAAACCCGTCGGGCACCACCACCGGGACTATCGGCAGTTGATAACGGGTGGCAAATTCCCAGTCGCGCTGATCATGGCCTGGCACCGCCATAATCGCCCCTTCGCCATAACCCATGAGCACAAAGTTGGCGACATAAATAGGCAACAACTCCCCGCTGAGCGGATGACGCGCCCGCCAGCCGGTATCCACCCCAAGTTTTTCCATGGTCTGCATTTCGGCTTCGCCGGTCTGACGAACCTTGCAGGCCTCGATCGGAGCAGCCAGTTCGTCATCGCGGGCAATGGCCGCTGCCGCCAGCGGGTGCTCCGGGGCCACCGCCATGTAGGTCACCCCATAGAGGGTATCGGGTCGGGTGGTAAACACGCGCAGTGTTTCATCACGATCAACCACATCGAACTCAAGTTGCAGCCCTTCTGAACGTCCCACCCAGTTGCGCTGCATGGTTTTGACTCGCTCGGGCCAGCCGGGAAGTTGATCCAGATCGGCTAGTAGCTCATCGGCGTAATCGGTAATTTTCAGAAACCATTGCTCGATTTCACGAGTTTCAACCAGTTCTCCCGAGCGCCAGCCCCGGCCATCGATCACCTGCTCGTTGGCCAGTACGGTCTGGTCGACCGGGTCCCAATTGACCATCGATTTCCGGCGATATACCAGCCCCTTTTTCAGTAACCGTAGAAAGAACCACTGTTCCCAGCGATAGTAATCGGCATCACAGGTGGTCAGTTCTCGGTCCCAGTCATAGGCAAACCCCAACTGGCGGAGCTGTTTGCCCATGTAATCGACGTTGCCGCGGGTCCAGACCGATGGCGCGATGCCTCGCTCAATGGCCGCGTTCTCCGCCGGCATACCGAAGGCATCCCACCCCATCGGCTGCAACACATTAAACCCGCGCATGCGCTGATAACGACTGATAACATCGCCAATGGTGTAGTTGCGCACGTGGCCCATGTGCAGTTTCCCCGAGGGATAGGGGAACATCGACAGGCAGTAAAATTTTTTTCTGTCGCTATCCTCCTTTACCGCAAATACCTTGTTCTGCTGCCAATGCTGCTGAGCCGATTCCTCAACGGAGGCGGGCTGGTACTCCTTGTCCATGAACGTCACTTAACTAGCCTGGTAATAAGTTGGGTCTGGTGATTGATTAATTCTGTCGGTCGTGGCCGCCACTGGGGGTCGCCATTCGGGCCGGTCGAAGCAGCCCGATAGTATAGCTGCTAGGAGCTTGTCGGGTTTACGGGGAATGAAGCGAGGGAGCGCCGCCGCTGCCGGTAGAGAAACAACAAGGAGAACAGCAATATTCCACGCAGCGGCCAGTCGCCGACTAAGACGTAGGGGGTGCTGCCCTGGCGCGGTTGCAGGGTGCCGGTAAGCACCGTCTGGGTAAACTGCGGAGCCTGCGCTATCACTTCCCCACGCCAGTTGACCAGCGCGGTGATACCGCTGTTCGTTGCCCGGGCAAGGGGTCTGCCGCTTTCGATGGCTCGCATACGCGCGATCTGTAAATGCTGATGGGGGGCAATGCTGTCGCCAAACCAGGCGTCGTTACTGATATTAACCAGGATTCCCGCTTCCGGCAGCATCTGCAGTACTTCTGCCGGAAACAGAATTTCGTAACAGATACTCGGCGCTACCAGCTGCTGCGAAAAACGCAACGCCAGTGGCCCCTGCCCGGCCTCACCGCGGCTGAAGGCCGACATCGGCACCTGCAACAGATCAAGCAAGCCACCAAAAAGATTCCGCAGTGGCACATACTCACCAAAAGGAACCAGGTGGCGCTTGCGATACGCTCCGGCCTCACCTTGCTGAATTAATCGAATCCCGTTGAAGTATGACCCGGCCACCGGATCTCCCAGTGGCATACCGACGAGCAGATCAGTCTGCTGGCGTTCAGCCATCTGCTCAAGGGCAGGCATCAGACCGTCGGGAAGTGTTTCGACAAATGCCGGGATTGCATTCTCGGGCCAAACCAGCAAATCGACTCCCCAGAAGGGCTCACTGCTCTGCAGGTGACGACCAATGTTGGTCCTCACCTGATCCGGGTCCCAACGGGTAAGCTGCGGTACATTGCCCTGGACCAGCGCCAGTGACAGCGGCTCTGCGCTGGGCCGAGTCCACTCCACCGGCCTTAAACCGACCATCGCCATTATTAGCAGAATCACCGCCACTCCCGGCAGCGCGCGCCAGCGACTCTGCCCGAGCCAGAGAATCATTCCCGCCAACAGGGCGATCAGCCAGCCTACTCCCGTCGCGCCGATCAGCGGGGCCACCCCGGCCAGTGGCCCATCTACCTGAGAGTAGCCGATAGCGATCCACGGAAATCCGGTAAACAACCCGCCCCGCACCAGCTCAAGTGCAATCCAGAGCCCAGGCAGGCCCAGCAGATAGACCGCCGGGGACGGTGACCGAGCGCGCTGTTGAGGACCCCATAAACGCGCGGCCAGCCAGCAGCAGAGCGCGGGATAGATGGCCAGATATAGCACCAGCATCAGGGTCGCCAGAGCCGATAACAAGACCCCCATCTGACCAAATTCATAACAGCTGACATAAACCCAGTGCACACCGGCGCCAAAGTAGCCAACACCAAACAGCAGCCCCGACCCGGCAGCGCGGACAGGCGACTGCTGGAGAGCCAGGTAAAACAGCGCCGCCAGGGCCAACGGCAGTAGCGGCCAGTAATAAAAAGGGGCAAACGCGAGCACGGCGGCTGCGCCGGCAATCAATGCCAATAGCGATTTCGCTATCACAGGGG